>CADDZD010000001.1 GCA_902812385.1 Clostridia bacterium
GCGAAATTCCCCCAAATTATTGTCGTTAGGGGAAAATTCGCGGAATTTTCTGGAATTCCTCCTTGCTCTGAAAATTTTTTTTAAAATTTTTTCTTAATGAAATGGTAGGGTGCGGAAGATGGGTTTAGAGGAAAGAAGGAATGTGTTAAACTTAGACCGGAGGGGGTAAACCCATGGAAACCAAGACAATTGATCGCATTGTGGAGATACTCGCCGGTTCGAAGAACAACGTTGTAGTAACCGGGGCCGGTATCAGCACCGAAGCCGGTATACCCGATTTCCGCGGGGAAAAAGGCATTTACCGTACCCTTGGCGAGGATAGGGTCATGAGCATCCTCAATATCAGCTTCTTTAAAAAGAATCCTCATGCTTTCTACGAATTTTACCGCAAGTATTTCATTTTTCCCGCCGTGGAACCTGGTTTAGCGCACCGCGTCCTTGCAGATATGGAAAAAAGAGGGTACATCAAGGCCATCGTTACCCAGAACATTGACAACCTCCACCAGCGTGCCGGCAGTAAGCGGGTAATCCCCGTGCATGGTACGGCCGATCGCTATATCTGCACCGGTGTGGGGTGTTACGCCTCCTATGACGACGAATATGTACGCCGTTCTTCTGAGGTTGTACCTACCTGCGCCGTGTGCGGCGGTATCCTTAAACCCGATGTGGTGTTGTTTGGAGAACCGATTCAAAATCACAGGTATGCAAGAGAAACCATCCTGGGGGCAAAGGTCCTGGTGGTAATCGGTTCTTCCCTAACCGTTTTCCCATTGGCCGGGTTTGTAGAAGAATTCAGCAGATCTGCAAAGGATCTTATCATCATTAATAAAGGAAAAACCGGAATGGATCATGCCGCAACAATCAAGCTGGATACCGATCAAACGGGCGCAGCATTAGAGGAAATTAACAAGCGGCTGATGTCTCGTTAAAACAGTCTCTTTTCCAAAATGGGTATTGAGTAATAAGCAGGAAGATGTTTAATAGTCGTATAAATAGCTGTGTTGTTGTTCGTTAAGTTGGTGTAAAGCATGAGCAAAATATTAAAAGCAGGAGGAATCATATGAGGTGGCATACGGAATATCACTGGTTTCACACAAAAAATAAAAGGGAGTTCATAAACATTACCGGCCTGATCGATAAAGCAGTCGAAACGGCAGGGATAAAAGAGGGGATGGTTCTGGTAAGCGCAATGCATATAACCTCGGGTGTTTTCATCAACGACGAGGAGAATGGCCTCAAAGTCGACCTGATGGAGTGGGCGGAAAAACTGGCGCCTTATAAGGATGATTACAGACACCACAGAACAGGAGAAACAAACGGCGATGCTCACTTGAAGAGCATACTTTTTCACCATCAGGTGGTGGTTCCTGTCACAGGCGGCAAGCTCGATCTTGGGCCCTGGCAGCAGATATTTTACGCCGAGTTTGATGGGCAAAGGCGAAAGAGGCTGCTTATAAAAGTTTTCGGCGAGTAGATGAAGGGGAGTTATTGATGAGGGTAACTGCCGATTGTATCCCATGCTATTTGAAGCAAGCCATTTCCACAATGCGGACCGCCGGATTAGATGATTACCGGCAGCAGCGCCTGCTGGAAGCTTTATTTCCTGTGATTGCAGGCCTCGATGGCTCTAAAACCCCGGCGGAGAATTCTTCACTGGTTCTTTTCGAGCTGTATCGTTTGCTCGGCCTTGATGACCCCTTCAGGGAGGCTAAAGTTCGTTCAAACAACCTGGCGAGGACTTTTCTCCCTGCCCTCGAAAAAGTTATCGCTTTCAACGCCGACCCTCTCTTAACTGCCCTGAAGGTATCTGTTGCGGGCAATGTGATCGACATGGGAATCATGCCCGGGTTTGACGTTAGCGCCAGCATTCAACAGGAACTTGGACGGGACTTTGAGCGCTGCGATGAACAACCCTTTCGTGAGCTGTTGGAAAAGGGTGGCTCGCTGGTTGTGATCGGGGACAACAGCGGGGAAATCTTTTTTGATTTCCTGCTTCTGGCGCAATTGCGCAGTTTTACCGATGGCATCACTTATATTGTCAAAGGCGGCCCGATCCTTAATGATGCTACCCTTGAAGATGCCGAAGCAGCAGGAATCCCTCTCCTGGCTAAGGTAGTCACCACAGGGAGCAACTACCTGGGGGTTATTCCGGAAATGTGCAGCGGAGCGCTGCGATCACTGGTTGGAGACGCAAACCTGGTTTTGGCGAAAGGACAGGCCAATTACGAAACCCTTGAGGGAACATCCTTTGCCGGGGATAAAACCTTTTTCCTGCTCAGGGCAAAGTGCCCGGTGGTTGCAAGGCATCTCGGCGTCAAGCTGGGAAGCTCCGTTTTGATCCGCAACCGGGTTAATTTGTAAAAATTATCGGCTGCTATTTACCCGGAGGAGGGTTTCGTGTTATAATATAGTTGCTAGTAGCAAATATAACTAAAGAGTATAAGAGGTAATTGCGATGCCCATGGTAGTGATCAAAGAACTCTGCAGCGGATGTGGAGCATGCGTCAGAGCGTGCCCGAATCAAGCGATAACCTTGCGGGTGAAAGAGTCTGAAGTGGACCAGGAGCGCTGCCAGGATTGCGAGGAATGTATCTTCGTATGCCCGAACGGAGCTATTACAGGCGTTTCTCGAAAACATTAAAAATCTGCAAAAATAATAGAAAGGTGTGTCGGAAATGCCCATCTATGAATTCCGGTGTCAGGAGTGTGGGAAAAAATTTACGGTGCTGGTAAGGATGTCGGAAAGGGAGAAGGTCAAATGCCCGGCATGTGAGAGCAAGAACATCACCCAGGTCATTTCCGCCTGCAGTTTCAAAGTGGGTGGAAGCAGCGGAGGGAGCTGTGGCAGCAGTTCTGGAAGCACCGGTTTCGGTTGAGGATTTTAAGAGAAGGGCAGGTTGCCCTGATTCCGACTTTTATCTTTCCCGGCGATTTGTGCCGTAGGGAATCGGAATATACTGGACCGAGGGGCGGCGCTGGCCTGGCTGCGGGTAGAGCTCCATCAATTGGTGAATTTCCTTGGGGAGTTCGCATGAAATGTTGATACCTAATTTTCCTAATTGTTCGCAAGTGAGGGGATAATCGTGGGTCCACCTTCCCGAAGTCAATGCTTCAGCCACGCGGCGGGCATCTTCATCGGGCATGCGATCCTTGAGGAGCTCAATAATAAACTCATTCACCTGGCGCATGGCTTTATCAGCTACATCAGCCAGAATCAAAGTCCGGTCATCAATCTCATTGACATCCTTGCGTTCAACTGCTTTTAATATGGAAACTGCAGGATATTCCCCCAACTGCGGGTCAACCGGCCCGGCAACGGCGTTTTCGTCCATAACGATCTCGTCCGCCGCAAGCGCAATCATGGTGCCACCCGACATGGCGTAGTGGGGGATAAATACGGTAACCTTGGCAGGATGCCGCCTCAACGCCAGTGCGATCTGCTCGGAGGCTAAAACAAGCCCGCCGGGGGTGTGCAGGACGATATCGATGGGCATATCATCGGGTGTCAGTCTTATGGCCCGGAGTACATGTTCCGAGTCTTCTATGTTGATATAACGGGTGATTGGAAGGCCCAGAATGTTGAAGAGTTCCTGGCGGTGAATCAGGGTAATAACCCTGGAGCCGCGCTGTTTTTCAATATACCTGATTTTCTTTACCCTCTGAGACTCGATACTTCGATGCTTAAACATCGGCCAGAAGGATATCAGCAGCAGCAACATCCAGAATATATCAAAGAATGAAAAGCTCATGGCGTCACTCACCTTCTGCTGTCTATAAGGTACCCCGTCAAACCCCTCATTTATTCCTTAAAGTACTCCAAAATGGGATTGCCATGTGAAGGAAGGAAGTTCCCCTTATATGATTGAGGGGAAGTTTTTATTTAACTTTGTTTGGTGGGCGGTATTTTAAAAAAGAGTGCGGAGGAATGCATTTTGCAGCTGTATAATAGAGGATGGAGGTGAGCAAAATGGGTGAGGAAGAAAAGGCCATTAAGCAGACGACCGAAAAAAAGTGTCCGTATTGCGGAAGCGAGAACGTGTTTGGTTTAAGAACGGGACACAGCAACCATTTGGTCGGATGTGGCTGTGGAGCCGTAAGGCAATATGAGTGTTTGGAATGCGGCGAACAGTTTTTATATAACCCGTGCTAACAACTGCAACTGAGTGTTCGGAACATGTAAGATCAAAGTAGAGGGACTGTTAGTGTTAGTACCAGGACGCCAATTACTAAGTCTTCAGCTTCTTAACAATATCATAAACAAGTCGGGCGGTTATTCCCCAGATTAATCCTTGTTCAGTCTGGTAAACGTAAATACTATATCTGTGTTCACCCCACGGCCTTGTATACCGTTCAGGAAGACCGAGACGGGCAGCAGGAAGCAAAACCCCGGGATTACCGGGAGTTTATTTTTTAAATTATCAAGATCTTGCGGTTTCAAGAGAACAACCCTTTCCATGCTTTTTACTAATAACAAACAATACAGGCGGCAGGTTTGGCCGGTTGATTAAGTCAAGGCGAAGCACGTTATAGAATTTCGGGTTGAGTTCGGCGAGAAAATCGCTCAGGGCTTTAAATTCCGTGAGGGCTCCCTCATGGCCCCTGTAACACACCACCGTGATCAGACCGTCCTGCATAATCAGCTGTAAGGCTGCATCCAAAGCCTGCAGCGTGGACCCGGGAAGTGTGGTCAAGCTGTGGTCCCCTCCGGGAAGGTAGCCAAGGTTAAACATCACGGCTTTTACAGTTCCCGGCTCCAGATATTTTCCCATGCACGCATGGCTGTCTCGGATAAGGCAGACCCTTTCTAATAAACCATTTTCGGCCAGTCTCTGTCTGGTTTTTTCTATAGCTGCAGTTTGTATATCAAACCCGTATACCTTCCCGGACCGGCCCACCAGCCCGGCGAGAAACAGGGTATCATTGCCGTTTCCTACTGTGGCGTCAACACATATTTCACCGGGCTTGACCTCCTGCTGTACAAACCACTTTGCCCAGGATACAATTTTATTTGTAAGCAGTTGATTTCTCTTCATGGTTTGTAACCCACCACCAGGTAGGGGGCTGGATAAAAAAAGCACCTCCACCTGGGGAGGCCCCACATGAGGAACAAAGATGAATGTTAACTATATTTATTTTACTATTTTTGTACTTAACAGGCAACGATAAGGAAATGCAATTTATTCAACCTTGACGAAACTTGCCTGGTTGTTGAACAATATTTCCTGACGTGGTAATTTAAAAGCATCGTATCAGGTTCGTTCCGTTCGTTGCTTGCATGGAGGTCGCTCGTAATGAAAGAGTTGCTGGAGAGGATCCAAACGGAGGGTGTAGTAATCGGAGATAGTATCCTGAAAGTCGATTCCTTTCTGAACCATCAAATCGAACCCTCATTTATACTTAAAATAGGGCGTGAGATTGCCGATCGTTTTTCGGGAGAGAGAATCACAAAGGTTCTGACAATAGAAGCATCCGGCATTGCCGTAGCCATGGCGGTAGGCTTGGCTTTAGGGGTTAAGGTTGTTTTCGCCAAGAAAGGCCATGCAAGTACCCAAACTGGAGACATCTACACCGCGCCGGTTTATTCTTTTACCCGTCAGGAAGAAGTCAATATTTTTGTGTCTTCGAAATTTCTAACCCCTCATGATGCCGTCTTGATTGTGGACGATTTTCTCGCCCACGGCCAGGCCTTAAAAGCACTTGTTGATATAGTCAGGCAAGCGGGATCGGTGCTGGTCGGCGCCGGAATTGTGATTGAAAAACAGTTCCAGGGCGGAAGGGAATCCTTACAGGAAAGTAGAATACGTATAGAGTCTTTAGCTACTATTAAGAGCATGCGAGAAGGAAAAATTGAGTTTGCCTGATCCGGTTAAGTGAAAATAAATTAGCTATGCCCGGTGCAAATGGGCTGGAAAGGGAGGACTGGAAGTATGGCAGAACGGCAGGTTAAGTAGCCGGAATTCGGCCAACCGCTGGAAATTACTTAATTCAGGTAGCACGGCAGGGAGGTTTTTTTATGCCTATAACCGAAATGCTTTCCCGTAATGCACGGATGTACCCTGATGAAACCAGTTTGATAGAGCGTGAGCCTGCAACAGGCAGGCGTAGGGAGATAACATGGCTGGAATTTGAAAGCCTGGCCAACAGGTTTGCGCATGCTTTAATGGCGCGAGGAATAGGACAGGGGGACAAA
This sequence comes from Clostridia bacterium, assembly GCA_902812385.1. Classification (GTDB taxonomy): domain Bacteria; phylum Bacillota; class DSM-12270; order Thermacetogeniales; family Thermacetogeniaceae; genus DULK01. The sequence goes on from CADDZD010000001.1 coordinate 6,191, forward strand.
GTTGCCATACTTATGATGAACTGCCTGGAATGGCTTCCCGTATATTTCGGTGTTCTGAAAACCGGGGCGTTGGCCGTTCCCCTCAACTTCCGGTTTACCGGGGAAGAGATCAGGAAATGTATCGAGGTTGCCGAGGCAAGGGTGCTCGTTTACGGGCCCGAGTTCGTGGAAAGGATTGCTGAAATCAGGGATGGGCTAAGGCATATTGAGAACTTGGTCTTTGTGGGAGAGGGCTGCCCCGATGAAGCCGAAAGCTTCGTGGAAATGGTGGCGGGATTATCCGCTGCTGCCCCAGGTGTGAGCATTTGCGATGAAGATGAAGCCGCCCTTTACTTTACATCTGGAACCACCGGAATCCCCAAGCCCATTATTCTGACGCACGCCAACCTGGTATCAGCTTGCATCACGGAAAACCGCCATCATCTCCAGCATCACGAAGACAATTTTCTGTGCATTCCACCGCTGTACCATACCGGCGCAAAAATGCACTGGTTTGGGAGCCTTCTTGTGGGATCGAAGGCCGTTATTTTGCGCGGCGTGAATCCCCGGTGGATCCTTGAGGCCGTATCGGAAGAAAGGGCGACCATCGTGTGGCTTCTTGTCCCCTGGGCCCAGGACATCCTTGACGCTATTGAGAGCGGGGAAGTGGACCTTAAGGATTATCACCTGGAACAGTGGCGGCTTATGCACATTGGAGCCCAGCCCGTGCCTCCGAGCCTGATCATGAGATGGAAAAAACACTTTCCGGAACAGATGTACGATACCAACTACGGATTGAGCGAGTCGACCGGCCCGGGCTGCGTGCACCTGGGCATAGGAAACATCCATAAGGTTGGTGCCATCGGGGTGCCCGGCTATAACTGGGAGGCCATGATCGTTGACGATGAGGGTAGGCCTGTTAAACAGGGTGAGGTAGGAGAGTTGATTGTAAGAGGGCCGGGGGTTATGAAGGGTTATTATAAGAATCCGGAGGCCACCAGCAGTGTGCTTAAAAACGGCTGGCTCTATACCGGTGACATGGCGCGGCAGGATGAAGATGGGTTTATTTACCTGGTGGACCGCAAGAAAGACATCGTGATATCGGGTGGGGAAAATATCTTCCCGGTGGAAATCGAAGACTTTCTGCGCGGCCATGGCGATATCAAGGATGCTGCTGTAATCGGTATGCCCGACAGGCGCCTGGGGGAGGTTCCCGTGGCAATTGTGGAGACCAAGCCCGGCAGGGATCTCACGGAGGAAATGGTTCTGGAGTTCTGCCAGGCCTTGCCCAGGTACAAAAGGCCTCGCAAGGTTTTCTTCGATAAGGTTCCGCGCAACCCGACCGGAAAGATCGAAAAGCCGAAACTGCGTGAGAAATTTTGCACCGAAAAAGTTATTTGTTTAGTGTAGGAGGGGAGGGATTGCAGGGAGTTATATCGAGCCGGGCTATGAAGACTGTACTGCCATTCTTTTCGTTAATCCCCTCAACATATACCCTGTTTGTTTCAGAAGCACCGGCGTATTTATAGAGTGCAATCGTATCACCTGGAAAAGCCTCGTTGAGGTAGTTTACCTGGATGGAATTTGCCTGGTATTTTTTGAGCTGTTCCATGGTAAAACAGTCCATGATAAAATCAATATACTTTGAGTTGTTGAGATGCCCGTTGATGTCAATATCACTGCAGCCGATCACTCTTTTATATACTACCTCCGGCTCCCCGATCGGTTTGATCTTTCCAAGTGGGCAGTTGATGGCTCTTTCCCCGATTGTTTCGGGGAAATATGCGGCAATGTCGGTTGCTCTTTTAAGTTTCCTTGTTTTGACATCCAGGATCACCCACAGGGAAGCAGCCCGGGCTATAATTTCGCCTTCTGAATCCTTTACCAGGTAATCCCTTTCAAATTCATATTTTCCAGGTGTCAGCGGCCAGGTTTCAATTATAACTTCTTCGTCCCAAACCGGGTACTTCGTTATGTCTACTCTCATACGCGTCAAGACCCACACCGAACCGTATTCTTGCTCAATGGTGTTAAAACCTATTCCGAGATTTTCCGCATGTAGGCCTGCAATTTCTTGAAAGTAGTTAAAGGCGGCGCTCAGTTTCAGCTTTTTCGTAAAGTCGACATCGCTCACCATGATCCGGTACCGGTTGGATAATTTTGCAAGGGAGCCCATTATTAAAACTCCTTTATGTAAGTTTAATACCATTATAGATTATCATTATGCGCGGGAAAAAGTCTTGTAGTGCACTGAGGAGAGGGGAAAATTTTAACCCTGCTTGTTAGGAGGTGCTGTAGGATTGCAAATAATTCTCGGTGTCATCGTTTTATGCGGTATCATTTACTATTTTCTTGCTGCGGCATCAGCAAAACGCCAGAGAACGCGGGTTATCGACCTTCTCGTGGTGGGTTTGTTGCTCTTATTGAGCGGTTACCTGAAGAAACGGATTCCAGCTTTAGCCCAACTTGATTCCCTGGAAATCGGTGGCCTGCTAATTTTTGCCTACGGCTGGGCAATCCTCATTGTCGAGAAGTTCCGGGAAGGCCTGCACGATGATCACAGGTAAAATAGATCTTTCCCGGGTTAAAAGAGTCGTCCAGAGCAGAGGCGCCGATGGTACTACAGGCCCTCTGATTTTTTTGCAACACTAAATATCTCGTTTTTAGGAGGTTTTTAACTATTTTTGGCGAATTGGATATAAGACCCATAAACCAGGGACAAATTATTGAGCAGCAGGTACCAGGCATGCCTATAATTTATGAGAGCCTGACAATACTGGCTTAACCAAGTAAGGCCCGATTGGCGGGTGGGCGGAATCCCTTGCTAGGGGCTTGAAGTTGAGAACAGGGGGATGGACTGTGAAATCGGTACGGGAAACATGCCAGCCGCGGCCAGAAATCCTTGCAGGAAATTTTAACCCCGAAGTTTTTACGGCATCTCTTAGCCCGATCATGGAGTACTATCGTACCGGCAAAAGTGTTGTCGATAGCATCTATACCAATGCCGAACTCTTTTTTCAGGAGGCAACCTATCCCACTCAAGGCCTCAGGTTGACTCTTTCAGAAGTGTTCAGCCGGGTTGCCGGTGACATGACGGTTCCTGCGATCCATCGTTTAGAAACAGCCTTTGGGGGCGGCAAGACTCATACCCTGATCGCCTGTGCTCATATTGGCTTCAGAGGAACGGAATTGCGCGATGTGATAGGGGATATCCTTGACCCGGCACTCTTGCCCGAACCTGGCTCTGTTGCCGTCGTGGGAGTCGAAGGCGATAAGATCCCGGTGCATCAACCGAAAGGCGATGCATTGGTGCCGTATACCCTCTGGGGAGAGATCGCCTATCAAATCGGTGGGGAAAGCCTCTACCGTGCGGTGGAAGAAGAGGCAAGCTCGCTGGCTGCGCCAGGCAAAACATACTTTGAAAGGGTGCTGGGGGGAAGGAAAGCGATCATCATGCTGGATGAGCTTGCCCAGTATGCGGCACGGCTTGAAGCAGCCCGGCCTGATGGTGCAAACCAGCTTGCTGCCTTTCTGATGGGGTTGCACAGTTACGTCAGGAACCATCCGGGGATTGCGGTCATCCTCACATTAGCCAGCGCAGCTGATGCCTTTGGAAAACAGACGGAGTTTTTGGCCAAACTCGTCAGCGAGGTCCGGGGGGAAGAGGTAAGTACAGCCGATGCCTTGGGGATCGGCGAAAGGGCTGTGAGAGGTGTAGCCAGCGTGGTGGCCCGGGACGCCGTGCAGGTGACACCGGTACATGCGGTAGAGCTTTCATCGGTTCTAGCCAAGCGGCTTTTTTCTTCAATAGATCGCGCTGCTGCTGAAGAGACGGCAGAGGAGTATATGGAGATGTATCGCCGGAATGCCAACCTGCTTCCGGATGAGGCTGTGAGTGAGAATTTCAAAAACAGGATGATTGCCAATTACCCGTTTCACCCCACGCTTGTGGACTTCCTCAACATCAAGCTGGCCAGCGCAGAGAATTTTCAGGGTACGCGCGGGGTGCTGCGGGTGCTCGCTTATGCTGTTCGCAGCCTGTGGCTGAAGCAGCAGGATGTCCCGATGATCCACGCCTGCCATCTGGATCTCCGGTCAGATCGTGTGGTCAATGAGATCCTCGGGCGGACCGGGAGTTCGGATATGCTCTTTATCCTCAATGCTGATGTGGGCGGCGTTGATACCGGGGCGCTTGAGGGCGGCTCCAGCAACGCCGAACTTGCCGACCGGAAGAACCCGCATCCGGAGGGCCATCCCCTTTACGAGTACACATGGAAGACTGTTTTTTTGCACAGCCTGGTAGGCCGGGAAGAAGGTCTGGATTCGAAAATCTTCGGCATCACCGAGCCGGAAGCGCTGTTCTCCGTATCTTTCCCCGGTCTCACCCCTCCTCAGGTGCGCATTGCCCTGGAGGAGATCAATGAGAGCGCTTTTTACCTGCGGTATGACCGGGGGAAATACTTTGCCAGCGAAGAACCGACGATCAACAATATCCTTGCCAGAATCCGCAAGACATTGAAGGCGGAGCAGATCGACAACCTGCTCGAAGCGACAGCCCGGAAGGTAATAACCGGCAAAACCGGGCCGTTTCATGTTGAGCATGATGTCTCTTTGCCGGAGCATCTGCCTGACGGTAAAGGAAGGCCTGTTTTGGGAGTTGTTTCGCTGACAGCCGAGATCATCGATGTGGAAGCGATGATCACCACAAAGGGCCCCAACAAGCCCAGGGAGCAACAGAACCTGATTTTTCTTCTTGTTCCTGAGACCGTGGCTGTCCGGAACACAACCCAGCTGCGGGAGGTCTTTCAAGACCAGTTCGACTCGGCGCATAATAAAAGGTTGCACCTTGAGAATCTTGCCCGTGAGGTTGAGGCCATGCGCCTCCTGGCTGAAAAGCCTCAGAGCTATGGGCTCAATCCCTCCCGTTTGAATGATGCCGATTTTCGCAAACGCAGAACCGAGCGTGAGCAGGCATTGCTGACCGAAGTGGCAAAGATCTATACCAGCCTGTACTACCCTTCTACATCAGGAAATATCGTCAGGAAGGAGATAAAAACAGCTGGTGGTGAGGGCGGGGTGCCCTTTATTGAGCAGATCCGGGAAATTCTGCTCAGGGACGGAGAGTTGCTGACCGATCGCCCCACCACTCAGGCTGATCTTTTGAACCTCAGCAAGCTCTTTTTTGAAAAGAGAGATACCATTGCAATCCAGGAACTGCGGAAAAACTTCTGCTGCCTGCGCAGTTGGCCGGTTTTGGAGAGTACAGGTGTGCTAGAGCAGATCATCAGGACAGGGGTACAGAGGGGCGTATGGTGCGTTTTCCGGATGGGGGCTGAGGATAGCATTAAACCGCTCGAGTTTTACGACCGTGATCACGACATCCCCATGGGGGTCAATCTGCTCGATGGAGGCTACAGCCTTGTTACTGTTCAGGGCGCGAACCAGCGCGGCTGGGCGAAGGCGAGCAAACCCGATCCGGCTAAGGTGCGTGATATTGTTATCTATACTGTGGGGGAGTCGGGACTGGCTACGGTGCGCGAGGTATCAAACAACATTGCAGAAAAATACGGGGATGTTCCGCCAGAAGAGATGGAGGAAGTAGTGGTAGACCTCATCAAGAAGGGCCGCTTACTGGTCTTTCATGGGAATCCAGACCAGACAGAAAAGCCGGAGCTGATCAGCGGCCCTGCTGCGGCGTTGTATACGCCTCAGCTTGGCGATGTGCTGGTTACCCCAGCAAAAGCTGCTGAGTTGGGCTGGATCACACCAGCCCAGCGTGCCTTCACGCTTTCAGGTAAAGAAGGTGCTGATAAGCTTCTTCCGCTCCTGCGGCGGCTGGGGAGTATTTACAACAGGGGGGCGAAGTCAACCATTGAAAGCCTGGACCTGGTAGACCTGGAGCTCCCGGAGGGTGGCACGATCCGCATCCAGCTCACCGGTGCTACACCGGGTTCGATGAAGGCCCTTGGGGAATTGTTTGAGGTATTGGACAGTGTCGTTTCAAGAGGGGAGCATACCGAGGTTTTCCTTGAAATAGCTGATCCGGATGAAGATTGTCTGTTGATTCAGGAGCTCAAGAAAAAATAGCACCACTTGGATGATGTGAGGGATGAAGATGACAGGTCAGAAGCCAGCTCCAGAATGGGAGCTTGAGAGAGTTTTTCAGCAGCGTATCCGCTACCTTTTGCAACGGGCGCCCTGGGTCTTGCGGATAACCGAATTTAAGGATAAGCCGGCGCCTGTTCTCGTGGTGAAAGAACGGGTTACGATCGAGGAAAAAAACGGTGAGAGTGGGGCAAAGCGGGTGCTCAAGGACCGGGGGCTGCTCTACGGGCAGTCCCTGCGCCGTTGTTTACCGGTGATCCGCGCCATCGTCTCCGGCGTCTGCGATGATGCCGGGATCCCCCTTGAGTTGCAGCGCTTCTTTCCTAACGGCCGCATCACATTTAGGGGAAATCTCCCCCTTGATGAGGAAGCAGGGGTGAAGCTCGCGCTTATTTTTAAGCTTCAGGAGAGAGTGAAAGAAATGGACAGGGTGGAGCTGATCGCCTGGCGGGTGGAGCGCTTCAGCCGGGAAGAAGCCTCGTACTGGCTGACACGGCTGACCCAGTACGGCACGGCGGCCAACCGCTGGGCGCAGGCAGGGATGCGCCTCATGCTTGGCGGTCAGCCAGGAGACAAGGAAATTTCAAAGATGCTGGAGAGGTTGCGCAGATAGGAGCGGTTTGCAATGCAGGGCATCAAGCTCAAAAATGATCTCCGTTTAATAGAAGCCGGATTTCCCTGCCATCAGGTCGGTGCCGAGACGCAGCGGGAGCGTGATACAGGAAAGGCACCGCCTACCCATCGCCTCCACGTCTGGTGGGCGCGGCGGCCGCTGACGCCGAGCCGCGCCGCTGTCCTGGCTTCGCTCCTCCCAACCGGGGCCGACCCGGACTGGTTCCTGCGCCAGCTGGGGATTGAAAAGGTGCAGGCCCTGGTCAACGGGGAGCCGTGGACGCTGACAGGGCAACTCCGTTGCAAGATAGAAACCGACAGCTCCGGAACCGAGTGGCTGCCGGTTGATGAGACCGTTTCCCGGGCGATCGCTGAGGAGCAGAAGCGGAGAGAGAAGAACAGAGAGATCATCCGCAAGATCTGTGACGCCGATCCCGGCCTTTGCAACCATCCTGTAATCGTACGCTGGCAGCAGGAATCGCAGCCCCTGCCGCGGCCGTGGCCTGCTGTGGGTGGCCGTCTTCCTGTCCGGAGGGTAGCTGCAGACCCGGCGCATGTGAATGAGCGGATTGAGTTTAGAAAATTGGAAAGAGTGAGAGGAGCGGTTGGTGAAGATTTTAAATGGGATGAAGAGGATTTATATGGTTATGGCCGTGCTTATATGCATTATCCAACTATGGATAATAACAATCCTGCAATAATTCTAGACCCTACGGCGGGAGGCGGTTCTATTCTCTTTGAGGCCTTGCGCCTGGGCCATAGGGTTGTCGCGAACGAATTGAATCCTGTTGCTGCCATTATCCTTTATGCCACACTTGATTATCCTTTACGTTATGGTTTGAAGTTAGCAGATCATATCAAAAGATGGGGTCAAAGTTTAATTGCTGTTTTAAATAATCATATCAGTGATTTGTTCCCCGATATGTCTCCATTGCCGCCGGAAGAGAAACGCCTTTTGGAAAAACACTTAAGTAAATGTCCAGAAATAGTTTCTGAGTATGATAAGGAATATGTGATGGACTATTTATATGCCCGTCAGGTCACCTGCCCGCACTGCGGGGGTGAGGCGCCGCTCTTGAACACCTGCTGGCTCTCCAAGGAGGGCGAGAAATGGGGTGTGCGGATCGTCACCGACGGCAAGCCGAGAGGTGGCAAGGTGCGGTTTGAAACCTACCGGTTCAAGGGCAACCGGGGGCCGAACGGTGAGGCCCTGAACTTCGCCACTGTGAAGGGCGGAGTTGGCTTCTGCGTCCACTGCCGGCAGGCCATCCCGGCTGAGGAGATCAAGGCTCAGGCCCGGGGCGAGTCGCCGCACGGCAGGTGGCAGGACCGGCTCTACTGCGTCGTGGCCGTGCGCTACCAGCCGAAGCTGGACAAGAACGGGATGCCGCAGCGTTATACCAGCGGGGAAAGAGCGGGGGAGATCAAGACAGAAAAGGTACGCTTCTTCCGGTCGCCCAACGAGCGCGACCTCCAGGTCCTGGCCGAGGCCGAGAAGCGCCTGCAGGAGCGGTGGCCGGAATGGGAGCGCCAGGGGCTGATTCCTACCGAAAATATTCCCCACGGCCACAAGACAATGGAGCCATTACGTGTGTGTATGACCCGCTGGTGCGATCTCTTCACACCGCGCCAGCTGCTGGGGCACCTCATCCTGGTCGAAGAGCTCAACCGCCTGAAGCCGGAGATCCTCCGGGAGTTCGGGGAGGAGCGCGGCAGCGCCGTGGTCACATATCTCCAGTTTATGATTGATAAGTGTGTTGATTATAACAGTAAGCAGACTCGCTGGATACCTCAACGTTCCATTGTTTCTGGGACTTTTGGAAGGCATGATTATTCTGTAAAGTGGACTTTTGGTGAAATGATCTTAACGGGCCCCTATTCAGGAGCAGCCTGGGGCCTTTCACAGGTTTTAGATGCCTACGAAGAGATGGCTGAGTTGTTAAAGCCGCTCCATGAAAGGCTCAATGGTGCCGCTCCGCCTGTGACCATCATGTGCGGCACTGCCGCCCATATGGATCTGCCTGACCGCTCGGTCGACCTGATCTGTATGGATCCGCCTTATTACAACAATGTCCAGTACGCCGAGCTTTCCGATTATTTCTACGTCTGGCAGCGGCGCACCCTCTACGACCTCTACCCTGAACTGTTCAGGCGGAGGCTCACCAACAAGGTAGACGAGGCTGTGGCCAACCCGGCGAGGGATGGGTCGGCCGCTAATGCAGCCAGGGAGTACGAGCGGCTGATGCGGGAGATCTTCGCCGAGTGCCGCCGCGTTCTCAAGGATGACGGCATCATGACCATCATGTTTACCCACAAAACTCAGGAGGCGTGGGAAGCTCTGACGCGCTCGCTGATTGAGAGCGGGTGGATAATTACTTCCTCATTTCCAGTTGAATCTGAATTTAAAAATTCACAACATATTATGGATAATGCTGCTGCAGCCAGCTCGATCTTTCTGACCTGCCGGAAACGCCAGGATAAGGGCGGTTTGCCGGCTACCTGGACGGGCTTCGGCGGCACTGGGGTTGCCCAGCGGGTGCGGGAGGCTGTGCGCGAGGGGTTGAAGGAGTTCGAGAAGCTGCGCCTGAACCCGGTCGATGAAATGGTGGCGAGCTACGGCCGGGCGTTGCGCGTGCTTTCTGAGCACTGGCCTGTCCTGGACGGCGACGAACTGGTGAGCCCGATCCGCGCCATGAACGAAGCCAGTGCCGTGGTTGCCCAGTACCAGATCAGCCGCCTGACTCAGGGGCGCCTGCAGGTGGACGACCTGAACCCTGAAGCAGCAATGGCCTTGACGCTCTTCGGCATTTACGGCCTTGCCGATTTCTCCTATGATGAGGCGCTGAACCTCTCCCGTTCCCTGAACATCAGCCTGGAGGGAAAGGCTGCGGGGTATGTCGTCAGCGGGCGGATGATCGGCATCAATAATGAAAGCCAGGGTGGCCGAACCAGGCAGAGCAGGCCTGAGGAGACCGGCTACCATGCCCCTCTCGTCCGCCGGGGGTCGAAATTGCGCCTTACCCTGCCTGAGGAGCGCAACAAAAGGCGCCTGGAAAATCCGCAGACCGAATGGGATGTCCTGCACGGCCTGATCCTCGCTTACCGGGAGGGGGATGTGCCGGTTGCCCGGGCATACCTGACACAGCACGCTGCGGGGCGTGAGAAGGTAATTCTTGATCTGCTTTCCGTTTGGGCAGCAGAGGTCTCCGAGGAAAAACTGCGCAGAGAGGCGGAGGCCATTATCTTCGGCCTGAAGTAAGTCATTTGTGGGAGCCGATGGGGGGAAAGGACGTGGCGGAAATGGAGGGAAAGTCAACGGAGTGCAGAGGCCTGCGGTCGCACCGCTGGCTTTTGTCTTATAAGACTTCAGCGACGCTGATCGACGGACGCCCCGTCGATATACTGCACGATTTTTACATCCCGGCTCTGCAGCTGGCGGTGCGGTATGACCGCGTGGCCGGCTACTTCCGTTCGTCATCCCTTGCTGCCGCATCGATGGGGTTCTCGGCCTTTGTTAACCGGCGGGGTAAGATGCGGCTGATCGTCGGCGCTGACCTTGATCCGGATGATGTTAAGGCTATTTTGGCGGGGGACCGGGAACGGATGGCGGCGAAGCTGAATGGCGAACTGGAAGGGGTGGATTCCTGGCCGGAGGGAGTGCAAAACGGCGTGAGGCTCCTGGCCTGGATGGTGGCGCGCGGCTACCTTGAAGTGCGGGTTGCCTTCCGGGTTCACAGAGAGACAGGGGAACCGCTTCCGCTGGATTCGGTGGAGGACGGCTATGTCCATGAAAAGTGGTTTGTCTTGTATGATGAGCTCGGCAACCGGCTTTACGGGTCAGGGACCCTCAATGAATCGAAGACGGCGCTCCTCCTCAACGCCGAGAATATAGATATTCACTGCGACTGGTGGGGGGAGACAGACCGCCGCCGGGTGGAGGAAGCCGTGGAAGCCTTTGAAAACCTGTGGCTGGGCAGGGTTCCCCATCTGCCGGTGATGACCCTGCCGGAAGCGGTGCGGCGGCGCCTGATTCGGATCGCAGAGGAAACTCCCTGGCCGGTGGAGATCGATGGCAGCAGCGCTGCGCCAGCAATGGAGGAACCCCCATCTGCCTTGGAACGGTTGTGGTTTGCGGTTTTGCGGGATGCACCGAAAATACCGGGTGGCAGGTTCGTTGGTATGGAGACTGCACCTGTAGAGCCGTGGCCGCATCAGGCGATCGTCGCCCGTAGGCTGATAGAGACATGGCCGTATTCCTACCTTTTGTGCGACGAAGTGGGCCTCGGGAAGACGATCGAAGCCGGGCTTGCCTTTCGCTCCCTGTACCTGTCGGGGCTGGTGAAGCGGATCCTGATTGCTGCACCGGCGAGCCTGACAAGGCAGTGGCACCGCCAGATGGCCTCGAAGATGTTGCTTTCCTTCGGTTTGGTACACACCGCTCCTGATATCTGGCATGAGTATATCTTCCCGCGCCAGGAAAGCCGCGCTGCAGCATCGATTTTTGAGCCGGATCTGGTGATTGTCTCGACAGGGCTGCTGGCGCGCCGTGAGCGGGCAGAGGCATTGTTAATGGCAGAGCCGTTCGACATCGCTCTTGTGGACGAGGCGCACGCTGTCCGGAGGCGCAACCCCGGCGGGGGAACCGAGGCACAACCGGACTTCGGCCACCTCTACACATCCGTCCGGGATTATTTGCGGAAGAGGGCACGCAGCCTCTGGCTGGCTACTGCCACTCCGATGCAGATCCACCCTGTGGAGGTCTGCGACCTGTTGGCGCTGACAAATCGCGTGGGTGCCTTCCAATTCGACCCGACACTGGTTTTGCAGTATTATGAAATTCTCAGCAAGCTTGTACACAAACAGGAGCCGGGAGAAGAGGAATGGAAATTTCTGCGGCGCAGTGTCCAGGCTGTCCAAATGCAGGATCCCATGCTGTGGCGCTTTGTTGAGGAGAACGTTGTAGACGGCAGGATCCGTGTGGCGCTCAGCCAGTGGCTTGAGTACGGCCGGATTCCTAAGGGGAGAGACCGTGAACTGATGTGCCGCCTGTTCTTCAGTGTTTCCCCTCTTTCCCGGGTGATGTTCAGGCACACCAGACGGCTCCTGGAGATCTACCGGGAGAGGGGGCAGTTACAGCAGAACCTCCCTAAGCGCCATCTCCTGCCAATACCCCGCATTGTCTTTGATCCTCTGGAGCGGGAAATCTACGATGAATTGGAAGAATACTGCCAGGGCCTGGCAGAGAAGATCAATAAGAACGGTGACCCCCAGTCGCGGCAGATGGTGAGCTTCCTGTTGAGCTTCCTGCGGCTGAGGTTTGCTTCCAGCCTCTATGCTCTGCGGGAAACGCTGAAGCGGCGCCTGCAAAAGGTCGAAGCAACACTGCGGCAGCAGCTCGTCCTGGAAGCAGATGAAGCAAAGGTTTCCTCTCTCCAGGAATTGGTGTATGAAAGCGAAGATGAAGACGACCTCCAGGCTGCAGAATCCCTCTTGAAGAACCGGACAAGAGAAGACCTGGAATGGGAGCAGGCCTGCCTCAAAAGGATGATCGACAAGATGGCCGACCTGACCGGCTCTTCGTCGAAGATGCGAGAGCTTTTAAAAAGACTGGACCAGCGCCGTGACCCCAAAACGAAGCGCATCCGCCAGACCGTTATCTTCACCCGTTTCTACGATACTCTCAAGGACATAGTCTTTCGGTTGCGCCAGGCTGACCCATCGATGCTGCTCGGCACATATTCTGGACAGGGTGCCGAATATTATGATCCTGTTAGCCGGAGAATGAAGCAAGTAGATCGTGAAGAGGTAAAGGAGCGCTTTCTGCGCGGGGAGATCGATGTCCTGGTCTGCACCGACGCTGCGGCAGAGGGCCTGAACCTGCAGACAGCTGACCTGCTTGTCAACTTTGATCTGGGCTGGAATCCCATGAAAGTTGAACAGCGGATCGGGCGAATTGACCGCATCGGGCAGAAACATGAAGAAATCTCCATCCTTAACCTCTGCTATGCCGACAGCGCAGAGGAGATCGTTTACGGGCGCCTGCTTGCGCGGCTGGAGCAGGCAAGCCTGATCGTCGGCACCCAGCAGATTTCTCTCCTTCCTGTAGATCCGGAGGACTTTCGCCAGCTGGCTGAAGGAACGCTCACACCAGAGGAGCTGTATGTCCGGGCATGTGAGCGGCTTGAGCAGAAGCGCAGGAACACAGAGAGCATGGAGATCGATCCCAGGGATCTCTATGAAGTCTACATGCGCATGTCACGGTTATCTGAAGGCAAACCGCCTGTTGATCTGAGGGCGATCTGGGAGGCGCTGAGTGGCTCCCAGTACCTGCAGCGTTTGGGATGTGCTGTGTCGGCTGAGCCGGACAAACCAGTGATCACCTTGTCTGGGATTGAAGGGGTTCCCAATGGGGCAGTCCTCACAGTTTCAAGGGAGCTCTACGAGGAAGGGATGACAGATGATGGAGGAGACCGGCTGCATTTTGCTTCCTACGGCGACCCCTTTTTCGAAGCGGTTTTGGAGCAGTTTGGCCGATTTGAGCTTCCACGGTGCATCCGGCGGATCGCTGTCTCTGTTGCTGGCATCGATGGTGTCGAGATGGTTGGTTATGCGGCAGTCTGCCAGGGGCCAGGCGGCATGCGCGAGGTGCAACTCATCTGTGGCTGGAGCGACCTGAAGGACATCCAGCTCATGGAGGGTGAATCCCTAAATGAGGAGGAGATCAAACCGTTAAAAGAAAAGCTGGAGATGATAGCCCGTAACGAATTCATGCCTTATCTTGCGGCAAATCGGATCGAACGGGATAATCTCCGTGCTGCCAGAGCAGAAGAACTACTCAACCTCTTTGTGATCCAGAGCCTGCTTAAGGCTAGGGCAGGATCTAAGGGAGAGGAAACGCTTTTCTGGCCCATTCTCCGGGAAGTTGCTGTTCTCTATGAAGATCGAGAAAGGATCATTGTAAACGACCTGCCGGCGGATGTCTTCAGGCCTGTTGCCGGGGATCTGCTTTTCGAGTGCCAGGTTCCTGCTGTTGGGGATATGGCCAACATTTTAGTGCCGCGGCTCTTGGCCCGCTCGGCGATGGATGCCGCCAGCCGCATCGCAGACGGCATGAAGCAGAAGAAGAGCGAACTTCGTCTCGATGCGGTTTTAGCGCGCCTGCAGCGTGAAGCAGAGACCAGGCGTCAGGAAAACAATTAACTCATCAAGCGGTCATGCCGCAATCTCTTCCGGAGAAAGGAACTCGGTCAGGATCGCCTCCGAGGTGGTCCCGAAGACGTCGCTCAGCACCTTGTCCTGGCAGATGGTATGAACTTCAGGAACAGGTTGTTCAGGAAGCAGTTCTTCTCCCAGAATCTGGTTAGCATCTGCAGGGGCAGGTACGTACACAATACAGGTGATTTCGAACGGTCGAAACGGAAGGTTTAGGGAATGTGGTGGTGCTGTTCTTCGAAGCGCAGGATTTCATCCTGTAGAGGTGCTGTTGTTAATTCTACGTGAAAAATTTAGTCCTCTTTTCTTTTTGAGTTAATATTTTTGACATTCCATAAGAAACCAATGAAGGAATTTATTATATTTTTGCCGAAATCTTGAAAAAAAAACGGAAAAGAGGTTCTCCAGATGAATGAGAACAATAAAGAAACCTTCTGTAACCGGGAAGCGGAAGATCTGTGCGTACAAAAAGCTGGGGTTGATAAAAGCTCCGGGAAGTCTGCCGCAAACAGGAAATGGCTTGTTTTCGGTTTGTTGTTGGTGTTCTTTGGTGCTTTTGTAGGATTGCAAATGTGGGGCAGCGGGGAGTTTCAGAAGAGCATTAACCGTACTGAGCAGGATGTCCGAAAGTTAAACGAAAGGTTGAGATTGCTTGAAAATACTGCTGGAGAGCGAAATGTTTTAGCTTTTCTCAGTGATATTGAATCTTTGAGCAAACAATGCCAGGGAAAAGTGCAAACACTGGCGGATTTGAAGAGGCAGTGGTGGTTTGTTCTGCCGTTTTTGAAAAAAAGGAAGCTGTGAGTCAGGAACTCTCTGACCTTCAAAAGAAATTGAATGAAACGCTTGCCGTCCTGCCCACAATAGAAGCATTTGCCGGACGCTTAAAAGAAACGGATAGTAATATAGCCGGAGTTATGGATGCCATCGGAACGGCGGATGCCGGGAGCATGATTGTGGAACTGGCTTCTTTTATAGAGGACAGCAATGTTTTGCGGAAGGATATTGAACGTATGCAATGGCCGTCAGCAATGTTGCCCTTTAAAGAGGCCTTTCTCACAGCTTTAGATGAAAGGGATGCAGCCCTTGCTGCACTGTTGGCGGCTTTGGATTCTGCAGCTAAAGCAAGTAGTTTTGCGGAGCAAGCAGTCGATACATACATAATGGCGTGGTCGATCTGGGATTATCAGGATGTGCTGAATTATCTACAGGCAAGCGATGAATACAGCAGCCAGGCGGAAGGTTACATGGCAGAGTTTGAGTTTCATACGGCCAGATACCTCAAAATCCGTGACCGTCTGATAGAGGGGAGCACCTCTGAAGGTGAGGCCACTAAAGAAGCAAAAATATAGCGGTTCGGGGTTTAAGCCGCCGAATCTTTTTATACATTAAAAATAAATGTTTGCGGGATAAAAAGAGAGGGGGTCAAAATCAAAGTTAACATAATACTTATTATAAGAAGTTAGTTGCGGAGAATGGTCAATTGAAACTGGCATCTGTCTTCTATAGAGCAAAATGTGCTGCTTTTACGGCATCATCAGCCGGCTGATTTTTCAGGATTGTGTCATTAAATAAAACAAAACGAACAAACGTTTTCAATTTGCTAATATTATGATATAATCTTAAAAAATCTGAATACCTTTATCCTGGAGGAACAAGATGGGCAAAAAGATAAGTCACCGGCAGGAGGAAATCTTAAAGTACATTCAAAAGACTATGGATGAACGGGGTTATCCGCCGTCGGTCCGGGAGATCGGTGAGGCCGTTGGCTTAAAATCAAGCTCCACAGTACACGCGCACCTTGTTCATTTGGAGAAAATGGGATATATTCGCAGAGACCCAACTAAGCCGCGTGCTATCGAATTAGTTGGTGCTAATTCTTCTGTGGTGAGGGTACCTGTGGTTGGACGGGTCGCTGCCGGTGAACCCATCCTTGCTGTAGAAAATATCGAGGATACATTTCCTCTTCCCGCCAACTTTTTAAAATCCAGCGATAACGTATTTATGTTAACTATTCGTGGCGATAGCATGATCAATGCGGGTATTTTAGACGGAGATTATATAATTGTGCGGCAGCAGAACACGGCAGAAAATGGAGATATTGTGGTTGCACTACTGGGTGACAACGCCACTGTTAAACGTTTTTTTAAAGAGGACGACTGCGTTCGTCTCCAACCGGAGAACGACGCTCTCGACCCCATCCTGACTAAAAATGTAACTATTTTGGGTAAAGTAATCGGTTTATTAAGAAAGATTGATTAAGTGCCCTAAAATATCCTGTTTAAGAAGACTATAACCATAAACAACGCAACAATGGTTCTAACGATACTTCCACCGGCAAAACCCACCAGAGTTCCTACCCCTACCTTTAAGGCATCCTGCAAGGCGCGGCGTGAAAAGATTAACTCCGCAACCACGGCTCCAATAAAGGGGCCTATAATTATTCCAAGCAAGGGATTTATGAACACTCCAAGCATGCCCCCCACTATTGCGCCATAAGCCCCTACCCTGCTGGCGCCGAATTTTTTTGCACCCCACCATCCAGCCACGTTATCTATGACATAGGATAAAACTGTGACCATGAACATTACAGCAAGAAAAAGAGGGGTAATGTGATGAAAGCCTTCAATTAGCCCATATACTAGAAACACCGCAAAAATAATCGGAATTCCCGGTAATACCGGGAACAAAGACATCAATACACCTATGATCAGAATTATAACAGTGACAATTTGAATCACAGTGTTCACAGAATTAACCCTCCATTTAACATTTCCTGTGCTGCCCGTAGCAGCCCGTACAAAGTATGGGCGTAAGACAGTCCACCCTGGAGATAAACAATAAAGGGGGGACGAATGGGAGCATCTGCCGTCAGCTCGATTGATGCCCCCTGTACAAATGTGCCCGCGGCCATGATAACCGGATCCTGATAACCCGGAAGGAAACCGGGTTCCGGAGTGGCACGGCAATCCACCGGCGAAGCTGCCTGGATACCTTTGCAAAAGGCCCGGATTCCTTCAGGGCTGTTCAATTTTATGGCCTGCACTATGTCAGTGCGCGGTGAGCCTGGAGACGGGGATGTCTCAAAACCCAACAGGGAAAAGAAGCGGCTTGCAACTATAGCTCCCTTAATGGCTTCACCGACAACAGTTGGGGCTATAAAAAATCCCTGATAAAAGAGGCGGCCTACACCAAGGTTGGTTCCGATTTTATTGCCAAGCCCAGGTGCAAACAGTCTATCCGCGACCTCTGCCACCAGATCCTTATTACCTGCCAGGTATCCACCGGCCGGGGCTAACCCCCCTCCGGGATTTTTAATGAGAGAACCGGCGATCAGATCCGCCCCAACATAAGTCGGTTCTCTATCCTCAACAAATTCTCCGTAACAGTTATCTACAAAACAGATGATGGATGGGTTAAGGTTTTTGATAAAGGAGATCAACCGCTCAATTTCCTTAATACTAAGTGAATTTCTCCAACTGTAGCCCCGGGAACGTTGAATGAGGACAAGCCGTGTTTTGTCGGTTATGCTTTCCTTTATCTTTTTGTAGTCGGGCAGCCCCTCTTCATTTAGAGGTACCTCCTTATACACTATTCCTTGTTTCTTCAGGGAGCGCCCCGACTCCCGCGAAATACCTATGATTCTCGCCAGGGTATCGTAGGGTCGGCCCGTGACCGAGAGGAGCTCATCCCCTGTATTTAGCAAAGCCGTTAAACCAAGGGTAATTGCATGGGTGCCGGAAACTATCTGCGCGCGTACCAGGGCAGCTTCTGCATCGAAGGCCGAGGCATACACCTCTTCCAGGCCCTCCCGCCCCAAATCGCCATACCCGTAACCGGTGCCGTCTCTCAAATGGTATTCGGTGATACCGGCCCTTTGAAAGGCATTTAAGACCCGCAGTTGGTTGACCTTGACTATTTCTGCAACTTGCCTGAACTCTTCACAGGCCTCTGCTTCCGCCTGCTGCACCAAATCGAACAGCTTTGGTGCAATGTTGGTGCTGGTACTTATACTTTTCCATGAAGCAGTCATCTAGTTCACCCAGTTTATCTTTCCATTTAGAATAATATCTTCAGCCTGAATGACCATCAGTTCCTCCCTGGTCAATCGCGGCTTTTTTACAAGACGTACAGCCTGCCGGCGGATTGCTCTTTCAATGATGTTCCGGACAAGGCGCGCATTTCCTTCGTTCTGGTTCCCTTTTGTAGTTTGCTCAATAAGTAACCTCCGCAATGCTGCCTGGGCCTCAGGAGCCAGTTTATACTGTCTTTTATGCAACATTAGCTCGCCGATCCGATAAAGCTCCTCTACCGAATAATCGGGAAAAGTGATGTGCAGGGGGAAACGCGAATATAGGCCGGGGTTGGTGCGGATGAACCATTCCATTTCCTTTTTGTAACCCGCCAGGATCAGGATCAGGTTGTCCTTTTGATCTTCCATCGCCTTTACCAGGACATCTATGCTCTCCTTACCGAAGTCCTTCTCCCCGCCTCGCGCCAGTGAATATGCCTCATCGATGAACAAAATCCCGCCTAAGGCTCGTCTCAGTTGTTCTCGAGTTTTATGCGCCGTATGGCCGATGTATTCGCCCACCAGGTCTGCCCGTTCTACTTCTATCAAATGTCCCTTTGACAAGACGCCCATAGCCCGAAATAATTTGCCTATTATCCGGGCTACAGTTGTTTTACCCGTACCGGGGTTCCCTTTGAAGATCATGTGCAGTACAAGGGGGTCGGTGCATAATTTTTCTCTTTCCCTCCGTTTTTGAATCTGTACGAAAGCATAAATCTCAGAAATGAGGTTTTTCACTTCTGTTAAGCCGATTAATGCATTGAGCTCCTGCATTATTATTTCAGGTTTCAGTTGCTCATTGTCGTCATTTTTATGGTTTAAGAACAGGTTCTGTTGTTTATCCTTGGTGTGGACGTTCCGCAAGGGTTGTGGGTGCAGCCTGAAATTCACGACTTTCACCTCTTTGCCCTTTTCTCTCTAAGACATTATACGCTTTAGAGATCCTAAAGTGTTCAAACGTAAAGCCAGGGGCACAAGAGGCGCTGCAGGAAGTCAATAAGTAAGAAAAGAAAAAAGCCCAGCAGGCTTAAAGCCAGTATGCCGGCAAACATTTCTGTATAGCTGATTCTGCTCCACGTTTCAAAGATAAAATATCCAAGTCCCTTTATAGTTGCGAATGACTCTGCAAAAAAAAGAACGGAAATGGCGGTTCCCAGGCTGATTCTTACTGCCGTGAAGATCTCGGGCAGGCAGGCCGGGATAATGACGTTCCGGTAAATTTCCCAGCGGCTTGCTCCCAGTGATAGAACGGAGATTATCGAAGCCGGGGGCACTTTTTTGGCGGCGTCACGGGTTGTTACGAGTATTTGAAAGAAAATGATGAGCGTAATCAGGAAGATCTTGGAGGTGTCCCCAATCTTAAATATAATAAAAATGACCGGCAGCAAAGCTATTTTGGGAATCGGGTAAAGCAGATAAACGTGCGGTGCCAGAAAACGGTCAACTTTCTCTTCACGTCCGATGTAAAGACCCAAAGGAACCGCGAACGCTATTCCCAAAAACAGGCTTAACACAACCCGGTAAGTGCTGACAAGAAAATGCTCCCAGAGACCCTGGGGAAAAATGCGAATAAATTGTATCAGCGCCGGTAGAGGCTCGGGCAGGGCCGGGCTGTTCAGTATCCGCGCAAGGATTTCCCACCCCAGGAGCAAAAAGAAGACTGCAAAGATATATGAGGTGACGCTGTTCTTATGAACAGACCTGGCTTGTGTGCTCACTTTGGCCGTTTTCCTCCAGAATGGAACGAATTTCAGAACATTTTTGATGAAAAAGTTGATTGTGGCGGTATCCTTTTGAGCCCATCCCGGGGTTGGTGACAACCGCACGGATTTTCCCCGGGCGCGGAGATAGAATGACGATTTCCTGTCCCAGGTAGACCGCTTCCTCAATGCTGTGGGTAACCAGGATTAGAGTTATCTGGTGCTTCCTCCAGAGCTTTAAAATAAGTTCCTGGAGGTTTTCCCTTGTCAATGCATCGAGGGCGGAAAGGGGTTCATCCATCAAAAGCAGTTCTGGCCTCAGAGCCAGGGCCCGGGCGAGGGCTACTCTCTGTTTCTGTCCCCCGCTGAGCTGACTCGGGTACCTTCTAAGGCATTCTGTTAACTCTAATTCTTCGAAAATAGGATAGAGAATTTTTTGTGCCTCTTCTCCAACGACGTTTCTGAACTTGAGGCCAAGAGCGGCATTCTCCCAAACGGTTTTCCAGGGAAGAAGGCCGTATTCCTGTAGTATAATGGCGGTCTTCTGCTGAGGCTTCCCGGGCCCTTTGCCGGCAAGGCGTATTTCTCCTGCTGTAGGTTGTATTAACCCCGCCATAAGATAAAGAAGGGATGTCTTTCCACATCCCGAGGGGCCGATTACAGCGTAGCTTTTTCCTTTAACTATGTTTAAGTTGATATCTTCAAGGGCGGGTACTGCATTTTTACCGTTTTTATAAGTCAGACTTACTTTATTTAGTGTAAGCATGCAGTTACCTTCTTTGTTTAAATAATTCTCATTTATTTGATCATATCATTTGCTACAAGTTCTTCGTAGCTGTAAGTTTTTCCCAGCAGCTTTTTTTCTTTCATCCACTCAAGCACAAGATCTACATTTTCTCTGGTTGGAAGCTGGAGGGGCGAAAATTTGGGAATGGGAAAGTTCTTCTGGAGTTCAGGCGGAACCTGTACTTTCTGGTTAAACAGGTTTCTGTATTTATCGGGATGTTTCGTGACCTCTTGCCCTGCCTCCTCAAACGCCAGCAAAAACTTCTGCACGTTTTCTTTTCTTTTTTTCAGGGTATCTTCCCTGAAGAAGAAAATTGATTGTGTTAAATTAGTTGAAAGCTTCGTATCATCAACCAGCACCTTAGCTCCTTTAAGCTCCGCCAGGGACGCAAGCGGTTCGGCAAGAACTGCGGATACAACCTGTTTCTGCATTAACATCTCCAGGCGCATGGGCATTTTGGGAACGTTGACCTTCTGGACACTGCCCGGATCGATTCCTTTTGCCTGCAGCATCTCATCTGCTACAAACTCGATGATGGTGTTTTTGGAGATGGCCATTGTTTTGTTTCTTATTTCAGAAACGTTGGTAAAGGTATTAGGAGCGGCCAGTAAAGCAAAACGCCCTTCGGAAGGAGTTGCGCCCAGGGCTATGGCAGCAGCTTTAACGGGGGTGCCTCCGCTGCGCAGGAGGGCTACCGCTATCAGATCCCCTTCTGCGCCGTCAATGGCGCCGGTCTGGATGGCGGCATCCCGTTCCACCGCACTTTGGAACTGGACGATCTCTACGTTTACACCATGTTTGTGGAAGATCCCTTTTTCTTGGGCAACATAGATGGGAAGGGCCTCTTCATTGGGGAGAATTCCAACCCTCAGGGCCTTTTCCCGGCATCCGCTCACCGATAAAACCAGCAAAGGGATTGCAAAAAGCATGAGAAAGAACAAATAACCTTTTCGGTTCATCGTTTACCCATCCCTTGAAATCCTGCTATCCCCTTTTACGGTTCCTGGCTGCGGTTTGAGTCCCAAGACAAATTAACAGGTTTTAGCGGCATAACCGTCGAAATGGCGTGCTTATACACCATTTGCTGTTTCCCATCAGCATCTAAAATAACAGTGAAATTATCGAAGCCTCGGATGTTTCCCTTTAGTTGAAATCCGTTGATCAAAAAAATCGTAACAGGGGTGCTTTCCTTCCGAACCTGGTTCAAGAAGAAATCCTGTAGGTTGATCTGCTGTTTACTCATTGCGTAACCTCCTAAAGATAGACTGCAAAACTTTACCATGTTATTCTACACGAAAGGAAATATTCCTGCAAATATATTGGATTATTTTGTCTAATGTTACTGTAATTCTTGTTTCCCCGTCAAGAGAAAACCATTTAATTCTAGGATCACGACGGAACCATGTCACTTGTCTCTTGGCATAGTTTCTTGTTGCTTTCTTTGTTAGCTCAATTGCTGTAGCCAGATCGTACTCATCATTTAGATAACCGATAACCTGTTTGTAACCCAGTGATTGAAAGGGTTTGAGATGTTGATCATAGCCCCGGGCCAGGATTGATTTTGTTTCTTCAATGATGCCCTTTTCGAACATCAAGTCAACCCGGCGCTCGATCCTCCTGTAAAGTTCGGGACGGTTCCGGATCAGGCCGATCATGGCCAGTTCATATTGGGAAGAATCATACCTTTTCTGCTGGAAGCCGGAAATCGGGGTACCCGTTAAATAAAAAACTTCTAGTGCTCTGCTGATGCGCCGGAAGTCGTTGGGATGAATGCGGTTTGCTGTTACGGGGTCTATTTCTTGCAGTTCTTTATAGAGCTCGTTTCCCCTCCCCTCCGCCCAAATCTTTCGAAATTTTCTTCGCAGTTCATGGACGCCTTCGGTTTCCGGGAAATGATAGGGATCGATCACTGCCTGGATGTAGAGCCCCGTGCCGCCCACAAGAAATGGCAGTTTCCCTCTACGGTTGATCTCCTCGATCTTTTTTCTGGCCATTCTTTGAAACTGGGCAACGCTGAATTCCTGGTCGGGCTCCAGAAGATCTATAAAATAGTGAGGAACACCTTTTTGTTCTTCTGGTGTCAATTTGGCGGTTCCAATGTTAAAGTATTTGTATAACTGCACCGAATCGGCCGAGATAACCTCGCCGTGCAATCTTAAAGCAAGCTCGACGGCTATTTCCGACTTCCCCACCGCAGTGGGTCCCACAACAACTACGAGAGGTACCATCGTTGGAAGCCTCCGGTCAGGTTCGGTAAAATCTTTTAGCGAGTTCGGAATCAGTCATTTTAAAATAGGTAGGCCTTCCGTGGGGACAGTTGCCCGGCTGTGCTGTTGCGTCAAGCTGCTGCAGGAGGTTTTGCATCTCCTCAACGCTCAACCTATCCCCAGCTTTGATTGCGCTTTTACAGGCAATTAGCGTGGCTACCTGATCGTATAAAGTGTCGGGATTTTTCTTTACCTCCCCAGTTTCCCGGAGAAGGTCAAGGATCTTCAGAAGACATTGCTCCGGGGCGTCGCGCAGATCGGCCGGTACCGTCACCAGGTTGAAGGTATTATTCCGGCCTTCTTTAAGAGTATACCCTAAACCGGCAATAAATTGTCTGTACTCTTCATACAATTCTCTCTCTTCGGGAGTTAGTTTAATCTCTATAGAGGCTACGAGCCTCTGGAGCAAAAATTCCTTTGCTTTGAACTGCTCTGTTATCGCTTCGTATCTGATTCGCTCGTGGGCGGCATGCTGGTCGATGAAGTAGACCTCTCCTTCTCTTTCTGCTACGATATACAATCCCTGCACCTGTCCGATCACGTGCAGCGATTGAAACCTGACCGGTGTCTCCTGCTCCTGTGGAGGAAAAGCCTCTGTGTTAAAGTTAAAGGGAAGCCTTTTTTCGTAAAATTCCCGCGGAAATGATATTTGCTTTTCCTTATGAACAGGTGAGTAACTCGGAGTTTCAGGCGTGGAAGCAAAGTTGAAGAATTGCCGTCCGGTAAGAGCCTTCCGTACCCCCTGCTGGATAACATCTGCAACAAGGCCGGGGTTGCTGAAACGAACCTCTCGCTTGGTAGGGTGAACGTTAACATCAATTGTGGAGGGGTCCACGGTTAAGTATAAGACGGCCAGGGGGAAATGGCCCTTGGTGATAAAACCCCAAAAGGTGTTCTCAAGGGCATGATTTAGAAAGGTGTTGTGAACCAGGCGCCGGTTTACGAAAAAAGACTGGTAGTAGCGGGTTGTTCTGGTGTACTCCGGCTGGGAAACAAAGCCGTGCAGGCTGATCCCCTCTTCCTGAGAATATACCTCGACGAACTGCTGCATCGCTTCGTTTCCGTAGAGAATACCGAGGACCTCCAGAGGATTCCCCTGGCCGTTTGTTGCAAAGCAGAGCCTCCTCCCTGAATAATAACGGAAGGATATTTCCGGGTAGCCAAGGGCAAAGCGACCGATTAGATCGGAGATGATGCCTGCTTCAGTTCTGGGGCTTTTCAAGAATTTACGCCTGGGCGGTGTGTTAAAAAACAGGTCCTGTACGGTTACCTGGGTTCCGGGAGGGCATCCTACCGGACTGACAGAATCTATCTTTCCGCCTACAACCGTCAGCTTGGTCCCGGATATCTCAGCAGGGGTCCGGGTTATGAGGGTAAACCTGGACACCGCAGCAATTGCCGGAAGGGCTTCACCCCGGAATCCGAGAGTCTCAATGCAGTTTAAATCCTTCATAGTGGTGATTTTGCTGGTGGCATGTCTTTCAATGGCCAGGAGGGCATCCTCCCTGGTCATACCGGAACCGTTATCAATTACCTTGATTTCTTTTAATCCGGCATCCCTGATCTCAACGGTTACTTGCGTAGCACCGGCATCAATGGCGTTTTCCAGCAGTTCCTTGACCACCGAGGCCGGCCTTTCCACTACCTCACCCGCGGCGATTTGGCTTATGATTTCTTGATCGAGAAGCGCAATCCGGCCCATTAAAGCTGCATCTCCGACCTTCCGGAAACCGAGTATTGAAGGTAGGTATCCCTTGGTTTATCCTGCAGGTAAACGAAATCAAGCCCTCTTGGATTATTGACGTATTCTTGATAAACACTCCTGGCTTCTTCCTGGCACTCTGAGCATGCCTGCCAGGGTAGAGCCACCGCCAGTACCGTGCGTTCCGTCCTGGTGGGGTACAGGCCGCGGGACCTGATAACCTGGTAGCCGGGGCATTTTGCACAAAGCTTGACCTTTTCTTCTTGCTGCTCCCTGATGTTATCCGTATCGTAGTAAACGGTTCTCCTTCTCTCGTAGTATCCTCCCGTGCGGCGCTGCCTCTGCTCTGCCAGTGCCTTCCTGTTTTTCCAAACCTCATGCAGGTAAGCGATCAGGTCCTTGATGTAATCCATATGTTCAGGAGATTCCTTGAAGTTTTCCGGCCTGTAATCTGGTTCTCGCACACAGGAGTAATCCAGCCCGGCCATGGCCAGAATAATCCCCGTGTTTACGTAAGGAAGCGCAGTTTCGATGGCATACCCCCCCTCCAGGACGGCAAGATCTGGCTTCAGCTTTTCATTCAGGAGGGCATAACCATGAGCGGTGAAGCGCATGTTTGCCAGGGGATCGGTATAATGGTTATCCTGCCCGGCGGAGTTGACGATAAGATCCGGCTGAAAGTCCTCAAGGATAGGCAGAACCAGGTTGTCCAGTACGTAATGAATCCCTTCATCGGTGGTATGGGGAAGCAGCGGTATGTTGACGGTGGTGCCGAAGGCTGTGGGACCCCCCAGTTCGTCGGCAAAGCCGGAGCCGGGGTACAATGTGCGGCCGTCCTGGTGAAAAGAAATAAAGAGCACGTCCGGATCGTGCCAGTAAACATCCTGGGTTCCGTCGCCATGATGAACATCCGTGTCGACAATGGCGATTTTCTTTAACCCGTAGTGTTTTCTTAGATACTCGATCATGATTGCCTCGTTGTGGATATTGCAGAAACCCCTGTTCCCGTGTACGACCCTCATGGAATGGTGTCCTGGCGGCCTCACGAGGGCAAACCCGTTGTCAATCTCCTTTTTCATCAGGGCGTCCGCCAGGACGAGAGTTCCCCCGGCAGCGATCAGGTGGGCCTCGGTCACCTGGGCCTTGATGTCGGGCACGCAAAAATGAACCCGGGCGATGTCTTTATAGGTGGCAAGCCTTGGTTTGTACTCAACCACTTCAGGAAGGTCCATAATGCCCTCTTCGAAAAGCTGATCCCTTGTATAGAGCAGTCTTTCCTCACGCTCCGGATGGGTCGGTGTGATCGCCCAGTCAAATGCCGGGAAGAATACCAGACCTGTTTTATTCGGCACTTTGATCCTTCCTTTCTTCGAGCCAATTTTCCATGATACCTGTCGGGAACTGGACGCATATGTCATACAGTTTTCCGGTGGTTCTCCAGCCGCGCACCATGTTGAATACCTCACTGTAGACCAGTTCCAGTTCTTCGTCGGAGGAGATGCCGAGCTTTTGGCCCTCCTGCCTTAGCCTGGTAAAGCAAAAGTCTTTTGCTTGATCCTCGCTCAGAATAGGAATCGGAAGTTTTTCCTGAACACCATTTTCTTCTATGAAGTAAAAATTCCTTTCGGTGTCAAAGTGGAAGCTGAGGCGCAGGTTGACCTTGGCAAGGGCGGCCCCAATAGCGTTGGCGACCTCCGCATGAGGCGGTGCCAGGGCACGGCATCCCATTTCCTCACCCAGGAGGGATAGAACTGCCGGTGCCGCTCCACCGATTCCCACCACATTCTGCGGCCGGATTTTCTGCTTCTGCAGGATCTCCCAGATGCGGTAGACAGGTTCCTGCTCCCAGGACAGGAACATATCGTCTATTTCCTGCGCAATCTTTTTTACCATTTGCTTTAGAACCAGATCCGCCGTATCCTTGGGGGAGAGGTTGAGACCGGCTCCAAGCCGCTTCATGCATTCATAAGCCCGCCTTTCATCCCCGATTTCGGTCAGCCCTGCCACGCGCATTGCATCTGTCGGCGTTGGTTGAGGGCCCCCCAGGCAGTAAGCGGGGCCTTCTCTTTGGGGCAGTATTTCCAGGGAATTATTATTAACGCGCAGGATGCTGTCCCCGCCCAGGGCGACTGATTTGGTTGCAAAAGCCCTGACCTGGGTATAGTCGTTGTTTATCTTTGCTCCCCGTGAAGCAAGGAGAGGTTTTCCTGAAAGGATCAAAGCCAGATCTGTGGTGGTACCACCGATGTCAAGCACTACGGAGGTTTGGCCTTTTGGAGTAAGGGCAAGAACGCCAAGGGTGCTGGCAGCCGGTCCTGAGAAGATGGTTTCCACAGGCTTGGTGAGGGATTGTGTAAAGGGCAGTGTGCCCCCATCCGCTTTCAAGATATAAAGGGGAGCGGTGATGCCCCTTTCTTTTAATACCTGGAGAACCTGCATGTAGAAATTTTCGAATTTCTCCCGGGTGGCCAGGGTTAACAAAGTTGTTACGGCACGCCTGGGGAAATTGAGACGTCCAGTAACCTGATGACCCATGATGATCTGTAATTCGGGCGCATGGGAGGCAAAATATGACGCCACAGCCTGTTCGTGTGAGTTATTCCGCTGGGAGAACTTCCCCACTATTGCTACGCGTTTTATCCCCTCTTTTTTGATAGCTTCCAGACACGCTTTAATTTCGTTTTCCTTTAGGGGTTCTATTTCCCGGCCCCGGTAGTCGATCGCTCCGGATAAAATATAAGACTGGGTGGCTTTAAACTTATAACTGCCCGGATTCAGCCCGGGCCCCGGAATCAACACCAGGGCGACGGGGTCAACCGTGTTTGTGGCAATCAGGTTGGTAATCAGGGTGGTGCTTAAGACAATGCGTTGGATTTCGCGGCCCCCGGCGGCCTGCAAAAGGGGATCGAGCGCACTGAGCAGAGATTCCAGGAGCCCCTCCGGCTTCGTAGGAATCTTTATTTTTTCAATAACCTTCCCGTGATCGATCAATACGGCATCAGTGTAGGTGCCTCCCACATCAAGGCCGATCAACATTTACGACACCTCACCTTCTTTTTTTTGTAATATTTTTTCCTTCATTGCGTTTGTGCAGCCTCTGTTGCCAGTTTGAAAGAGTGTTTAAGGCTTCCAGCGGTGTAATATTGATTAGATTCAGTCCCTGAAGTTCCCTTAATATCTGATCCTCTTCATCAAAGAGGACCAGCTGGACGGTCCTGTTTTTAACCCTGATATCTCGTTTCGAGAATTCTCCTTCCATGGAATCGGCGATCTCGCGGGCACGGTGCACCAGTTCCTCAGGGAGTTTCGCCAGTCGTGCCACCTGAATCCCGTAGCTTTTATCGGTTCCTCCGGGGATGACCTTTCTTAAGAAAATGATCTCGTCCCCTTTTTCAGCCACTGCTATAGAGTAGTTCACAACGCCTGAAAGCTTGTCTGCGAGTTGGGTTAGCTGATGGTAGTGAGTTGCGAAGAGCACCTTGGCCCCGATCCTGTCGTGGATGTACTCCACGATTGCCCAGGCGATTCCCAACCCGTCAAAGGTGCCGGTTCCCCGCCCGATCTCGTCAAGGATAATAAAACTGTTTTTTGTTGCATGCTGGATGATATACGAGACTTCGTTCATCTCCATCATGAAGGTGCTCTGTCCCTTTCCCAGGTCGTCCATGGCGCCTGCCCTAACAAAGATCCGGTCGACGATCCCGATTTCAGCCCCCTCGGCGGGAACAAAGGAGCCGCATTGGGCCATCAGAACCAGAAGGGCCATCTGGCGCATAAATGTCGACTTGCCGGCCATGTTGGGCCCGGTTATCAGGTGAATCCTGTTATCCTCCTGGCCGATGCAGAGGTCGTTGGGGATGAAACTGCCTTCACCTATAATCTGCTCCAGGACGGGATGGCGTCCGTTCTTTATCTTGATAATGCCGGTTTCGTTGACTACCGGTTTGACGTAGTTGTAACGCAAGGCTGTTTCGGCAAAGGATAATAAACAATCGAGCTGTGCCAGAACGGCAGCGTTCCGCCGGATTCTTTGGGAGTCCAAGCCCACCTTGCGGCGTATCTCGATAAAGAGATTGTACTCCAACTCCTGCAGGCCTTCTGTGGCCCCCAGGAAGGCCTCCTCTCTTTCTTTGAGTTCGGGAGTGATGAAGCGTTCAACTTGTGTCAGGGTTTGTTTTCGAATGTAGTCGGATGGAACCAGCGGCAAATTAGGTTTGGTAACCTCTATGTAATAGCCGAAGACCTTGTTAAAACCTATTTTTAACGACTTGATCCCGGTCCGGAGGCGCTCGGCCGCTTCAAGCTCCTTAATCCAGGTGGAGCCCTGGTTAATGATCGACCTTAATCTGTCTACCTCCGGGTGGTAATTATCCTTGATGATCCCACCTTCTTTGATGTTTACCGGGGGGTCGTCTGCGACAGCCTGTTTGATGAGATTCACCGTCTTTTCGGCAGGGTCCAGTTCTTCATTAAGTTTTTGCAGATAGGGTGAACCGGCCTCGCTGAGCGCTCGCTTGATGCGCGGGATCCCTTCCAGTGATTTTGCCAGAGCAAGCAGATCCCGCGGGTGGGCTACCTGCCACTCCACACGCCCGATAATCCGTTCCAGGTCATAGATATCTTTCAAACATTCCTTGAGTTCGTTCCGCAAAAAAAAATTATTGACCAGTTCCTCGGTTCCTGACTGCCTCTCCTGGATTTCCCCCACGTCGAGCAGGGGAAACTCCAGCCAGTTCCTGAGCATCCGGGCACCCATGGGAGTGTATGTATGATCCAACGCCCAGAGTAGACTCCCCTCTTTTTTGCCGTCGCGCAGTGTTGCAAAGATCTCCAGGTTTCTTCTTGTCATCGTATCTAGGTACATGCGGCTATTGGGAGTAAAGACGGATAAGGAGCGAAAGGGCAGTTCGGATGTTTTTTGCGTGCTTTCTATGTAAGAGAGAAGGTAAGCAACGGCGACAAGCCCTTCTTCGAGGGCTTGCCTGTCTATACCTACGAGGTCTGAATGATCAAACTGTTCGTAGACTGAATTCACTGCCTCATCACGGTTGATTGCATTTCTGAGATGGGTTACATGAACCCCTTGCTCCTGCCAGTAGCCTGTTATCGAGGTTTTTAAAAAAGGGATCTGCTCACTTCTGATAATACATTCCACAGGTTGGAGCCTGTTCATCAGATCAATCAGGTAGTCCTCATAGGATGGGCCCGTAAACTGAGCCATCATAAACTCACCGGTGCTGACATCGCACCAGGCACATCCTATGGTATCTTTTCTTAAATGCAGCGATAAAATGTAATTATTTTTTTCCTGATCAAGAAAGATCGGGTTCAAGACTGTACCCGGGGTCAGAACCCTAACGACATCCCGCTTTACAAGATTTTTGCCCGGTTTTGGCTCTTCAAGCTGCTCGCAGATTGCCACTTTATAGCCGCTGTCCAACAGCCTTTTGAGATAGCTATCGGCCGCATGGTAGGGGACACCACACATGGGTGTCCTTTGATTCTTGCCTATCTCACGGCTTGTAAGAACTATTTGTAACTCCTTTGCTGCCTTTTCTGCGTCGGCTCCAAACAGTTCGTAAAAGTCACCCAGGCGAAAGAAAAGTAAACAGTCCGGGTATTGTTTCTTAATAGCCCGGTACTGATCCATCATCGGCGTTAAAGTACCCAACTTCTGCCACCCCGAGAAGAAGCAAGGAAAAGTTTTACATACACCCGGAACAGTCGCCGGAGCACGAAGAGGAACACGAAGAATTGCCTGTTAAAACCTGGTTGATAATTGTGTTCACCTGTTCCAGCAGTTTCTTAAAGTTCTGCTGTGCTGCGAAGTAGGCTTGAACGGCCTTATTGGCCTTCATCTTTTCCTGAACGTCGTTGAACTCCTGCCACTCTTGATCACTGACCTCTTCCCCTGCCTCCTGCAGGTCCTGAATTTTTTTGAACCTTAGCTGGAACTCCCTGATCAGTCTTTGGGCTTCCCGGTCATGGTCAAGGTTTGTTTCTGCTGCCCGCAGTATAATGGTTTCTTCACATTCCAATAGGGCGCGACCGAGTTCCTGGGCTTTTTCGATGTATGACAAAGCATTCACCTCCTGTGGATTTATATCTTTTAATTCTTGATGGGGTTAAAGACTCCTCTTTTTTTGTGTGTGTTTTTTAAAGAACCAAATAATGTCCAGGTCCTGGCGCATTCAATTTCTACGTCTACCAGCTTACCTTCAAGATCCTCTTCCCCCTCAAAGACGACAATCTTATTCGTTCGGGTTCTGCCGCTCCACCGGTCGGGATTTGTCTTGCTTCGCCCCTCGACAAGGATCTCAAAGGTCTTTCCCTCGCAAGTCTTGTTTATCTCCAGTGTGATCTGGTTTTGTACCTGGTTCAATTTCTTGAGCCGCTCTTTTTTTGCCTCCTGAGAGATGTCATCCCTCATTTTCGCAGCGGGAGTGCCGTAGCGCGGAGAATAGATAAATGTATAAGCTGCATCGAAACGGACCCTCCTGACGAGATCGAGGGTTTCATAAAAATCTTTATCGGTTTCACCGGGAAAGCCGACGATTATATCCGTCGTGATGCTGGCTCCGGGAACTCTTTGCCGGATTTTTTCCGTCAGCTTGAAGTAGTCTTCCCGCGTGTAACCCCTGTTCATCTGTTTAAGGATGTTATTGCTTCCGGCCTGAAGAGGCAGGTGAAAATGCTCGCAGACCTTTTCGGAGTCAGCAATGGTATCGATGAGTTCATCGGTGAAATCCCTTGGATGGGAGGTCGTATAACGGATGCGTGCAAGCCCCGGAATACGGTCAAGCATTTTTAAAAGCCTGGCGAAGTTGATATCCTCTTCCAGATCCTTGCCGTAAGAGTTGACATTTTGCCCCAGCAGCATCACTTCAAGAAAACCCTGATCGACCAGTCGCGCCACCTCTTCGTAAATTTCCTTCGGAGGACGACTTTTTTCCCTTCCCCTGGTGTAGGGAACGATGCAGTAGGTACAAAAATTATTGCAGCCGTAAATGATGGTGACGTAGGCTTTCACCCTGCTTGCGTAGTGAACGGGGAGAATGCCCGGAATTTCATCGTCTTCGCAGGCCGGTTCAAATACTTTTGCCCCAGTCTCTTCGGCTTCCTTAATCAAGGCAGGGAGTTTATGATAATTTCTTGTGCCGAAAACAACATCGACGTAGGGTGCTTTTTTCCGAAGGAACTCCTGGATTTCCGGGTTTTGAGCCATACAGCCCCCCACTGCGATGATCATGCCGGGTTTTTTTTCCTTTTGATGCTTCAGATTGCCCAGTAAGCCCAGCACCCTTTGCTCCGCATGCTCTCTGACCGAGCAGGTATTGAGGACCACAAGATCGGCTTCGTTGATGTCGTCCGTCCACCGGTAGCCACTCTCTTCAAGCAGGGCGCGCATTATTTCCGAGTCATGTTCGTTCATCTGACAACCGTACGTCGATATATGCATGAGTTTCTTTGCTTTGTCCTGCAAGCTCGTTCACTCCCTTGTTGTTATTATACCAAAAAATAGATTGCGGTTTACTCCGGGACTCTTTTCTTGTCGGGAGGCTATTGTTTTATTTTCACCAACAATAAAAAAACTGTTGATTTCTGCTTTCAACAGTTAGAAGTGTTCCGAGTTTTTGTAGGTTAGTTTGCCGGCCTTTTGAAAAAAGATAAAAGGCTCGAAATGAAAGGGGATTTCACCCGTCATTCCGAGCCCATATTCTGCCTGAACATCAGTTCTACTGGGTTGACTGCCTGCGGCTTAAAGATTCACCGGGTTTTTCCAGATCCTCGTTAAGCCAGCCTAAGGAATTAAACAGGTAAATGATGAGCGCCAGTATTACTCCCACTACTGCAGCCAGGGCCATCCCCTTCATCTCAACTGTACCCATGGTGATCTTGGCGCCGCTCACGCCGATAACAAATACAACGGCTGAAAGGACGATATTGTAATTTTTGCTGTAGTTAACCGCTTGTTCGACCAAAAGGCGAATACCGGCAGCGGCAATGGTACCGTAGAGCAGGATCGTGATACCGCCCATTACCGGAGCAGGAATAGATTGAATGGCGGCAGCAAATTTACCAATCATAGAGACAGCAATGGCAATAATAGCAGTACCGCGAATTACCCACACGGAATAAACCCGAGTGATCGCCATCACACCTATATTCTCTCCGTAGGTGGTATTGGGGGGAGAACCGGTAAAACCCGAGAGCATGTTGCTGATACCGTCACCCAAAAGGGATAGGTGCAAACCGGGTTTCTTTACCAGGTCGCGTTCAACGATATTGCCCGTGACTATCAAATGGCCGATATGTTCCGCTAAAACCACCAGGGCTGCCGGTGCAATTATGGCAATAGCGCTGAGATCGAAAACCGGGGCGCTAAAATCGGGGAAAGCAAACCAGGGCGCTCGGGCAATGATGCTGAGGTCGACCATACCCTTGGCAAGGGCGAGCAGATAGCCGCACACGACCGCTATCAAAACGGGGATGATCTGGAGGAAGCCGCGAAACACCACAGAACCGATAACTCCAACGAGCAGGGTGAAGATGGCAACCGTAATTACACTGGGGTCGGCTGTATAAGGCTGCCCCGATGTGGGGGCTAGCCCTGCCATCTGGGCGGCTACCGGGGCCAATTCCAGACCGATAACTGCAACCACGGCACCCATAACCGGTGGCGGCATAACGATATCAATCCACTTCGTACCCACCCAGCGAATAATGAAGGACACTACCACAAAGATCAGGCCAAAGAAGATGAAACCCGACTGGGCATGGCTGTATCCAACTTTGGAGATAATCAAAAGGGTTGGTGCAATAAAAGCGAAGCTGGAACCCAGATAAGCTGGAATCCCGCCTTTGGTAACAAGAGTGTAAATGATTGTACCGATGCCGTTCATCAGTAAAGCTATGGCCGGATTAATGTGAAACAGGTATGGCACCAGTACCGTTGCTCCAAACATCGCCATCAGATGCTGCAGGCTTAAAGGGATGGTTTGCAGGATCGGTAGCCTTTCCTCAATTTGGATAGTTCGCCTGGTACGGCTCACTTTTTCCACTCCTTTTTGATTTTTTGAACCAAATTATAAATTCCTTAATTAGTTAGGTTTGGTTTCT
The DNA here is from genome assembly GCA_902812385.1 of Clostridia bacterium. Taxonomy (GTDB): domain Bacteria; phylum Bacillota; class DSM-12270; order Thermacetogeniales; family Thermacetogeniaceae; genus DULK01. The sequence goes on from CADDZD010000001.1 coordinate 39,747, forward strand.
CACTCCCTTCCGTCCTTGCCGGTGCCATTTGGCAAGTGTCAAGGTTAAGAGAGCATTCATGATAACCTTTCGCCTTTTATTCTCAAAAAAACCACTCCGGTTTTTGCCGGAGTGGCTAATAATATTCCTCTTCTAAATTGTTTAAAGAGCTATATTCTTAGCCATTGCCTCTGCACATTCCTTGCAAACATTTTTTCCCCGGAAGTGCCTGATGTCTCCTGCTTCGCCGCAAAATACACAGGTAGGTTCATACTTTTTTAGAATAATTTTTTCACTGTCCACGTAAATTTCAAGTGGGTCCTTTTCTGCGATACCCAGGTTGCGGCGCACTTCAATTGGAATTACAACTCTCCCCAGTTCGTCAACCTTTCTGACAACACCTATTGATTTCACGACTCTTCCTCCTCCAAAATTTCGACAAATTATGCTATTAAAATAATACCATCTCTTGGAATAATACTCAAGCCTTAGAATTAAAAAATTTTTTATCTAAATATGACAAGGTATTCCATAAAACTTATTCACTCCTGTTGTTAACAAGCGCGCGTCCCTTTTTCGTGATCACGAGCTTTGTCATATATTCGTCGAGATCGACTAATCCCTGCCTGATAATTTCACCGAGGAGTTTTTCCGCTTTACTCCAGTTTTTAAAATGTTTGGGAAATGCATGCAACGCTACGGGACCTTTTTTGTCCAAATTGTTCAGGAAGTCCAGCCATTCTTCTGATAACTGCAAGATCTATTCCTCCTTTAAAGGCTTTTGAACACAGATACGCCTGATTTCAGGAAGTAAAAAGGATGACCAGGTTTCCCATTGATATTGGCCATTAAGTATCTCTGATACCGGGCGCAAACTTCCTACCAGCTTGTTTTTTTCTCTTACAGTGACTTCCGGCGTAGCACATGAAACAAGATAGACGAGACCTAGGTGATATAGCCCTACTTCTGTTAGATCATCATTAATAACACCTAAAAGGTGGTATGAGAAACGATCCTTGACATTGGTTTCTTCCAACAGCTCGCGCTTTAGATTGGTATCGAGCAGTTCTTCGAAACTCCCGGCACGGCATGGATTTATATGGCCTCCCAGGCCCAAGGAGTATTTGTTGAGCAGCCTTTTTTCATTTGACCCTTTCGCCCTGCGGTAAACAAAAACAGTGTTACGGTGACGGAGTATAATATAAATAATCAACTGTTTATAGCGTGGATCCTGCTCCATCTCAGACCTGGGCATAAAAAAGCTACCTGCGGAAACAAGTTCAAGAAAGTAATGGTTGGGAGGTGAAATTAATCCTTGAAATGTTTGTTTGTTTCCTCTGAATAAAAAAGATCTTGGAATCACTAAGACTTGTTCGCTCAAGGATGGTTTCTTCCCTGCTAAAAATGTAATGGTGCCTGTACATTAAAAGGTATTCTCATTTTTATGACAGATTCCTTCTCTGCCCTGGAAATACGTTTCGGTTTATCCTTGCGCTTGCTCCCGGACGCCGGTTGAACTCGCTTATAACGCGTCGCAGACGGCAGCCGACCGGCTCCTATGACGGCATCCTTGCCGCAGAGTCGCCTATCTCCCCCGCACTCAACGGCACTTTCTCTGTAATGAGACAATTTAATAACAGCCAGTTCTGAATGAACGTTAAAGGACAAAATTCCCTTTGAGTGCGGGGTCGATTCGGCTGCCGTTAGCTGCTCCTTCGTTAAGGGCGAGTAACAACCCAGCACTCACTGCTGCTTCGTGAGCTGAAAAAGACAAAAAACGGAATTATAAAACAAAGGCTAATTATGTAACAGAGTTTCGGTGAGTGCTGGGTCGCTGCGCCAGCAAGGATAAACCGCTTTTTCGTTCCTCTGTTGGTGCCGCCGGAGGCGGCGTGATCGTCTGTTATAAAAGAAAAAAAACCAGCACGGGGCAGGTAAGGAATGATTTCTTAGACGGCACGATATATGGTAGAGAGATTTTTATGAATAGCTTTCTCATAGAGTTGAGCATACTCCTCCGCGGATCTACCCCATGAAAAATCGCTTTTCATGGCATTAACCATTATTCTTCGCCAGCGGTCGGGATGTTCTGAATAGATGCGCAACGCCCTTTTTATAGTTTCAAGCAAAGCTGTTTTGTCATACGGTCCAAAGGAAAAACCGTTTCCCTTCCCTGTTTTTTCATCATAGTCTTGTATGGTATCCGCCAAGCCGCCCACTGCCCGAACAATGGGGATCGTTCCATATCTCAGGCTGACTAATTGACCGAGGCCGCATGGTTCAAAACGTGACGGCATGAGAAACATATCGGCACCGGCATATATTTTCTTGGCGAGATCGGGATTAAAACCAAGGTAAATGGCGGTCTGCTTTGGGTATTTGACTTTTAACTCAAGAAACAGTTTTTGATAATAATCCGATCCCGTTCCCAACAGGACGAACTGAACTCCGCAGCCCATCATCTGCTCGAAGATCCCGCTGATCAGATCAAGCCCTTTTTGATCCACAAGCCTCGAAACAACCGCGATCAAGGGTTTATCCTCTATGGGCAGATCCATTTCTTTTTGGAGTCCGGATTTATTCTTTTTCTTTAAATCTATGGTTTCGATGCTGTATTTCTGATAAATAAATGGGTCGTTGGCGGGATCAAACTCCTCGTAATCAATACCGTTAACGATACCGTAGAGATCCTGTGCCCTTTTACGCAGTAATCCGTCAAGGCGCTCACCGAATTCGGGTGTTTGAATTTCCAGGGCATAGTTATTGCTGACAGTATTGATGATGTCGGCGTACAACAAGCCTGCTTTTATGAAGCTGACATTACCATAGAACTCAAGCCGTTCCGGTGTAAAGTATTCATCCCCAAGCCCGATTAGCCTCAATGTATTTCTCGGGAATATACCCTGATACTGGAGATTGTGAATTGTAAAGACCGTACCGATTTTTTGATAAAAGATGTTATCCACATACTTGGTTTTCAGGCTCAGGGGAATGAGTCCGCATTGCCAGTCATTGCAGTGAATCACATGAGGCTGAAAATCGATTCGGGGTAGCATTCCGAGAACTGCCTTGCAGAAGAAATTATAGCGTTCAGCTTCATCGTCAAAACCGTAGATGCCATCCCGGTAAAAATATTTATAGTTATCGATAAAATAAACCGGAACCTCATAATCCTTGCCCGTTAGCTTTGTTTCCCTGATTATACCGGTTTCCAGATGATGGTCTATTTCCACCGGAAAGTCGGTCAAGTAATTCCCGACATTGATTTGTTTGTATTTTGGTAAAACTACACGCACATCATGACCCATCGCAGCCAATGCCTTGGGCAGGGAGCCGGCAACGTCAGCAAGCCCACCTGTTTTTGCATAGGGTGAAACTTCCGATGAAGCAAAAAGGATCTTTAAGCGCTTATCCGACAAAGAAATCTCTCCTTTCTAATGGATTGCTTTAATTTCTCTTAAATAACTGGCTGCTGCTTCCGGAGGTGTCGGATTAATATATATACCGGTTCCCCACTCAAAACCTGCGACAATTGTCAGACGGGGAAGGATTTCCATATGCCAGTGGTAATACGGAGCATCCTGATAACCTACAGGAGCAGTATGTAGAATTAAGTTATAGGGAGGATGATTTAAAGAAGTTGTTATCTTCGAAATAGTTTCTTTGATGATGCTGCTTAAATGCCTTAACAGGGAATCGTCGAGGCCTGAAAAACTTGCCTGGTGCTGTTTAGGTACGATCCATGTTTCAAAGGGAAAGCGGGAGGCAAAAGGGCAGTAGGCGATAAAGCCGTCGTTTTCTTCAACTATTCTTGTATTTCTGTTCAATTCAATCTGGTTTATCTCACAGTAGATGCAATTCTTTTTTTCCCGGTAAAATTTTTGCGCTCCGTCAAGCTCTTCGGCAACAACATCCGGGATTAAGGAAACAGCGATCACCTGGCTGTGGGGATGTTGCAGGGAAGCACCGGCTACCGCGCCTTCATTTTTAAAAATTTGCACATATTTAATTTCATCTTCATTCATTAAATGGTTGTGACGCTCTCGCCAGGAGCGAAAGATTTCCACTAATTGGCTGAGAGACTGCCTTTCAAGGGAGGTATCATGTTCCGAAGCTTCAATGATTACCTCGTGAGCACCGGTACCTGGTAATACTGTATAAAAGTCTTCTTTTGGAGGGTTCTCAGTTCCCTCCCTTTGCAGTGCAGGAAATTTATTAGGAACTACTCTAATCCACCATCCCGGCTCATTGGGTTTTGTCCCGGGTTCCCGGTAGGAGATAATTTCAGGTGGCGTTAAATTTTCGTTCCCTTTACAAAAGGGGCAGATGCCCTCTTTTCTTTCTTCCTGTTTAACCGGAAAGTCGGACGGCCTTTTGCTTCGTTCGGTCGCTATGATAACCCACTTTTTTGTAACAGGCTCCTGCCTGAGTTCAGGCATGTGCTGTTTGACCTCCTTAGTCAAAAAAAATATCTCTTTACATTTTTCTCTCCCCTGATCTGTTTTATACAAAATGGAGTTGCTTTATTATGTTTGAATATTAGCTGTGGTTCTCGGTAATAATAAGAACAGAAGGTCGCTCACCTCCTGTTAAGTAATCGGTCATTACTTAAATAGCCTGACCAGCGAAGAGAAGTGAAGCGACCTTCGGTATTGATTTTTCATTTAATTAAAAGTTTTCTATCCTCTTGTCCGTTGCCTCCTCAGGGTATTTCAATAGACCCAGGTGGCAGAGAATGGGAGAACTGTACAGGGCGAGGAAGATACAGACAACGCTTACCAAAGTCAAAAAATATAACCCCAGGCCAATTGCCATGCCCAATCCAGCCGTAACCCATAAATTGGCCGCTGTTGTCAATCCCCTGATAGTGCCCCTATCCTTCCAGATAACGCCTGCACCTAAAAAACCGATGCCGGTGACAATCTGTGCGGCAATCCGTCCTGGGTCCATGCGAAAGCCTTCCATAATTGGGATGGTGTGGAGTCCGTAAGCACTAACCACCATGAACAGGGTTGAACCAATACATACAAGGGAGTAAGTTCTGATACCGGCAGGTTTCTGGTGCCTTGACCGTTCGTAACCGATGATCAAACCGACCAGAAGAGAAGTCAACATCCGAATAACTATCTCTGTGTGCGAAAGCATTTCGGCCCCCCTCCCAAAATATTTATCTAAACTTTATACACGATTAAAGATATTTAATAAAAATTAACATTATTAAACTAAGCTTAACATTTGCTTAACATAAAATTAACATATATTTTCTCTGCTGTCAAATAAAAAATGCCGCCCCACTTGGGCGGACTGTGGTTCGGCGTAATGTAATTTAGTTCTATACCTGTGTCAAAGGATTGCTTCGATCACTTCCCCCAATTGTGCAAGGTTGCGGCATTCAAAAACCTGCCTGCAATAAGGAGCATATACCTTCATGATACTGTCCTCTGTGTCCCAGGCGCTCTGAGGCTGCGGGTTGAACCATAAAACCTTTCTCACGTGTTCCGAAATTTGTTTTAAGAAATCCCTTTCATCGGAACGCCAGTTGTTTCTTGCATCACCGAGAATTATCAAGGTGCTCTTGGGGGAGATGCTGTTTAGGTATTTGGTAGCAAATATCGTAAATACTTTCCCAAAATCTGAAAAGCCGGAGTATGAAAAATTGGCTTTGGAAAAGGCCTCCTGCAGAGCGGCTTCGATGTCTTCGTTATGGAAGTAATTCGTCACCTCTTCAATCCTGTCAACAAATAAAAAGGACCGCACTGACCTGAACCTGTTTTGGATCGTATAGACCAACTGTAGCATAAACTCACTGAAAACCGCTACCGAGCCCGATACATCACATAAGAGCACGATTTCCGGTTTGCTGAGCTTTTTTTTGCGATACCTCAAGCAAACCGGTGTTCCGCCCGTCTTGAGGGCGTTTCTTACGGTTCTTCTCATGTCGATTTCGCCGTGTTTTGCCCTCCGATAGCGACGCGCATACTTTGAGGCCAACTTCCGCGCCAGTTTCGTAATTCGCTTCCGTATTTCATCGATTTCAATGTTATTAAGCTGGTAAAATTCCTTTTCCCTGAGGTTGGCCGCTGACGCTATCTCTTCCAGGGCATCCTGACCAAAAGTTATGACGAAATACTCTTCCAGGAGCTCTTTTATGCGATCCTCCAAATAATTCAGGCATTCCAGCCACCTGGAATATGTGCTCTCATTGACTTTTTCCTTTTCCCTGATGCGCTCCAGCCGGTTTACTGCTTCGTACCAACCGATGGATACTTTAGCCTGAACGATTAGCTGTTCCAGGTTGGCCAGATCTTTGCGTTTGGGATTGCCGAGGCTTTTGAAAGCTAATTGAGCGAGTTGGTTGAGCAAGGAGTAATTTCCGTCTTGTACCGCCTTTACCAGCAATAGGGCAGGAGATGCCCCTCCCCCCCTGCCTTGGCCGATGCCTTCGGCGGATCTGGCCAGTTCGATAATATGGCCTGTATTTTCCGTGCTCACCAGCTGACTCTCCCCGTTCTCTCTACCGTGCTGGGATGCCGGGAGGGTCAAGAAAAAAAGGCGAAACATTTTGTCAAACAGGGGCTTGTCTGCCTTTTCGCAGATCATGGTGCAGGCGAGTGCATGATAAAAGTCTTCAAATTGAAAGCCCACCTCGGCAGTGGCGCGTAGAGCGTCGGCGATCTGCGAAAAAGAAACATTAAGACCGCCTTTACGCAAAAGCCGGCCAAATTCTAAAATTTTTTCTTCCATACTTTCACCTATAAAATCGCTATTTTATCGCTACTTTTCCGGTAGAAGGGATGACACTTTATTGTAAACCTTGTCAATATCGCTTTGGTATTTTAATAATATGCTCAAGGTACCCTGGACGATTTCCTCATCAATCACCTTGCTGCCCAGGGTCATAATCGATCTTGCCCAGTCAATGGTTTCAGCAATACTCGGTGCTTTTTTAAGTCTTTGCTTTCTTAATACCTGTACAAAACTGACAATTTGCTGGGCAAGGCAGTCTTTAATACCCGGGATCTTCAGGTGGATGATATCGAGCTCCCGTTCAAAGGTCGGATAGTCGAGATAAAGGTGAATGCATCTTCTTTTGAGGGCGTCCCCAAACTCCCGGGAACTGTTACTGGTAAGGACAACAACCGGAATGTGGTTGGACCTAACTGTTCCCAGTTCTGGTATGGTCACCTGATAATCGGAGAGGATTTCCAGCAAGAAGCTCTCGAATTCTTCGTCACTCTTGTCTACCTCATCGATCAACAAAACGACGGGTTCCTCAGACGACAGGGCTTCAAGAAGTGGGCGCCTTAAAAGGAATTCAGGCGTGAATATATCCTGCTTGGCTTCTTCCCAGTCCTTGCTCTGGGTTTGGGCAACGTGAAGACGCAGGAGTTGCTTCTGATAATTCCATTCGTACAAGGCCTTGGCTTCATCGAGCCCTTCGTAACACTGGAGTCGTATCAACCGGCTATTGGTGGCTTGGGCCAGCACCTTTGCCAGTTCGGTTTTGCCAACACCGGCCGGGCCTTCTACCAGTAACGGTTTTTGAAGTTTGAGAGCAAGATATACAATAGTCGCAACGTGACGGTCCGTTAAATAATCACAAGCGGCCAGTTTTTTCTGAAGTTCTTCAACCGAACCGAACATTTCCAGCAGTCTCTCCCCAAGTTTCTTGCAAAAAGTTTATAAACTGTAATTGGGCGCTTCTTTCGTTATATCCACGCTGTGCGGATGGCTTTCCCTCAGCCCCGCATTGGTTATCTGGATAAACTTTGTCTTTGTTTGCAGTTCCTCAATGTTTTGTACACCGCAGTAACCCATTCCTGCCCGTAGGCCGCCAATCAACTGGAATATGATTTCTGAAACAGCGCCACGGTACGGTACTCGCCCCTCCACTCCCTCTGGGACGAGTTTTTCGGGGTTATCCTGGAAGTAGCGATCCATGCTACCGCTTCGCATGGCACTAATGGAGCCCATTCCACGATAAACCTTGTATTTTCTTCCCTGGTATATTTCGAGTTCGCCGGGGCTTTCCTCCGTTCCTGCCAGCAGGTTACCCAGCATCACCATGTTTGCCCCGGCGGCAAGGGCTTTGGTGATATCCCCGGAATACTTAATACCACCGTCCGCAATAACCGGTATTCCGTATTTCCTGGCTTCCCTGGCGCACTCCAGGACGGCAGTTATTTGCGGAACCCCGATGCCGGCCACCACCCGCGTCGTACATATTGATCCGGGGCCGATACCGACCTTAACTGCGTCTGCGCCGGCTTTGATTAAATCGACAGTGGCCTCAGGTGTGGCAACATTGCCGGCTATTAACGGTAGATCTGGGTGCGTGCTTTTAACCAGCTCAACGGCTTTAAGAACCCCAATTGAATGACCGTGAGCGGTATCAATAACGATTACGTCAACCCCTGCCTCCCGCAGGGCCGCTACTCGTTCCATTAAATCGGGTCCTACTCCGACCGCCGCCCCGGCTAGCAGGCGTCCTTTTGCATCTTTTGCGGAGTTGGGATACTGGCGTGCCTTTTCGATATCTTTGATTGTAATTAAACCGCGTAAATTATAGTTCTCATCCACAATTGGCAGCTTTTCAATCTTATGCTTCCTTAAAATGTTTTTTGCTTCTGTAAGGGTTGTCCCTACCGGCGCAGTGATCAGGTTTTCCTTGGTCATTACCTCGGCGATTGGTCTGTTGAAATCGTCCTCAAATCTGATATCGCGGTTTGTAATAATACCAACCAGTTTCCCGTCAACCGTAATTGGCACACCGGAGATATGATAATGTTCCATTATTTCCAGAGCATTTTTCACCAGATGCTGAGGGGTCAAAGAAATTGGATCGCTGATGATACCGTGCTCCGACCGCTTGACGCGATCCACTTCGGCGGCCTGCTGCTTTATAGTCATATTTTTGTGGATGATTCCGATGCCGCCTTCCCTGGCAATCGCAATTGCCATCTTGGCCTCGGTAACGGTATCCATGCCGGCGCTGAGAATGGGGATGTTTAGTTTTATATCCTTGGTTAGATAAGTTGTTACGCTGACGTCACGGGGCAATACTGACGATTTGCCGGGAATCAAGAGGACATCATCGAAAGTTAGTCCCTTTTTGATCACTCTTTCTTCCAACAACTTTTCTGCTCTCCTTTCTCTTTCCCCTCAATATTAAATTTCATTGTATCATCATTAGCAGAAAGAGACAATAATCCGCCACCTGCGGTGTCCATTTTAGGAAATTGCAATGTGCGTGGTATCGTTTAACAGGCAGAGGATTCCATAATCTTCGTAAAACTCGATAATGTTAAGGGCACCATTATCCTGGCGAATGCGGAATGCATTATTTAAGTCAAGACCAAGCAGGGCACAGACGATTGTTCTGATGGTTCCGCCGTGGGTGACCACGATGATTGTTCCTGGATCGTGCTTTTGAACTAATTCCAGGATAACTTTATAGGCTCTCTCCTTAACTTCTTGAAATGTTTCCCCCTCCGGTATTTTAACAGTCGCGGGAGACACGTGCCACCTGTTAGCCAGATCCTTATAGTGCCTCTTGATTTCATCAAAGGTTAATCCTTCCCATACTCCAAAGTTTATCTCACGCAGGTCAGTTAAAGTTTGAACCGGCAGGTGGTGCGGCGCTGCCAGGATTTCTGCAGTTTCCAAAGCCCTTTTAAGGTCGCTGGCATAAACCGCATGGATCGTTTCTTTGGCGAGCCGTTGAGCCAGAGCATTAGCTTGACTGCGGCCTGTTTCGCTCAGTTCAATGTCAGTATGCCCCTGGTACCGGGCAGTATGGTTCCAGAGGGTTTGACCGTGTCTCACCAGAAATAATCTTGTCAAAAGATGATATCCCCCTCTGTGCTTAATTTTAGCGCAGCAGCAAAAAACCCACCATCAGAAGAAGAAGTTCTGTGAGTTCACAGGTGGCCCCATAAGTGTCCCCTGTCAAACCGTCCAGGAGACGGCTGATCACTGCGCCGATAACTAGAGCAAAGATGTAGCTTAATAAAAGTAATATAGCACCCCTTATCTTTAATAAAACAATCATGGCCAGCAGTGTGACGGCAGTTGTAAGAGCAAACTTTTTATAATCACCATAAACGGTAAAAAGACTTCCCAGTCCCTGGGAACGTGCATAAGGGAAAAATACTTGCACCAGGACCAGTACCTGCCTTCCTGTCATCGGCGTTATGATCAGTAAAGGTAGCAGTTGCCTGGTTAACTGCGTATAAATGCTGAATTTCAAGATGCAGATGAGGATTGCTCCCTGCACGCCAAATGCCCCTACCCGGCTGTCCTTCATAATGGCCAGTCTCTGTTCCTTATTCTTGCCTCCACCTAACCCATCTAATGTATCCATCAAACCGTCCAGGTGAAGGCCTCCCGTTAAGAGAATATGGATTAAAAGGATTAATGCTCCAGTTATTATTGGCGGAAAAAGTTGTTTTAAGCCAAACCAGCTTCCGCCTAAAATTAAACCGAGAATGAGGCCGATAACGGGGAAAAAGTATAAGCTTCTGGCAAAATTTTCAGGAGTGTAATTGCATTTTACCGGAATCGGAATTCGCGTCAAGAATGTGAGGGCACAAAGAAACGGCTGCATCTATTTTTCCTTTCTTTCTTTTCAATATTAGATAAAAACAATCAACCAGGATGTTTATTTTTATATTTTTTGCGCAACAAAGACTATTTTGGAAGTTTGATAATGGGGCGGATCAAAAGTAAAAGCCTGGTATGTTCCCAGTATCGTAAAATTCTGGGCGGTCAGCAAGGACCATACCTCACCGGTTTCATAAATCCTTTCCTTATGTTTTTCATAGAAGGTATTTTCCCCGGCAGGGAGTTTTTTTATCTGCCCCTTCACTTCTATTTCCCAAACCTGCTCCTCTTCCAAAAAGCGGGATCGCCAGGCCATGGAACAGCGATCATCATCTATAAATGAAATCTCATTATCTTGAGAGACAATCCGGGGTAGGTAGTTGAGATCAAAGATAAAAAATCCTTCTTTTGTGAGGTTCCTGTAAACCGCCTTGAAGGCCTTCTCGAGGTCCCCCGGATTCAGGAGGTAGTTAAACCCATCTTGAAAGCATACCGCCAGATTAACAGGCTCTTCCAGATGCATCCGGCGCAGGTCCTGGCATAAAAATTCGATTTTTAATTGTTTTTCCTCTGCTTTCATACGGGCAATTTTGAGCATTTCTGCCGACAGGTCAATGCCCCATGTACGGTAGCCCCGCAACGCCCAGGGAAAAGTCGAATTCCCAGTTCCACAGGCGAGATCTGCAACCTTATGGACATGCCCGCCGAATTTAGCGATGATCTCTTCGACATAGCTTACCCACCCCTCATAGTCGATCCCTTCCATGAAGGCATCGTAGAGAGGCGCCAGCTTAACATAATTGAGATTACAGTCCGCTTTCATAGTTTTACGCTTCCTTAATGAATGAATTGTTTCCTAATAATCTTCTCAAGGTGTGCCAGGGTGTAGCACTCATACATCTGGCAATGACGCTGAAAGGCTGCCACCGATTGCAGGTCCTTCCACTCGTTATAGGGTAGTGTGTTGAGCCAGATGATGTCTTTCACAGATTTTTTCAACTTTAACAGTTCCTGCGCCGCCTGATCAATCTCCAGGGTTTTGGTATCACTGAGGATGATCACCACGGTGTTTGAGTTGAGCAGCAGGGGATAATGTTCCTGCAATGTTTTGAGTGATTTATTGAAATTCGTCCCCTTTCCCCAGATCTTGCTTTTGCCCATCAGTTCCATCATGGTTTCCTCAAAGGGGCGAATTTTCATAAAGTACGGGGTTACATATTCCAGTTCCTCTGCAAATATAAAACTCTCAATATTTTTTACAACGGAGCTTAACCCGTAAATAAACTGAATCACAAATGCCGCATAGCGCGCCATCGAGCCGGAAACATCGCAGATGAGCATGATATCCGGTTTCTGAATCCTCTTTTGCTTATAATGCAGCTTAAAAATAATCCCTCCATATCTCACGTTGGCCTTGATGCTGCGGCGGAGATCGATTTTGACCATCTTTTTACTCATTCGATAGCGCCGGGAAATCTTTGTGGCGAGTTTACGCGAAAGCAATTTAAGTACATTAGTAACGTGCGGCAGGTCCCGCTCGCGGATTTTTTTCATGTCTTCATAAAGCAGATTGCTGTCATCTTCACCCAGTTCCCGGATAATCGACGCCAGGACCTCGTCGTCAACTTTCAAACTGGGGATGTAGTAGTTGTCATCCTCTTCCCCCAGCCGTTGCTTCCAGTAACGCAGGGTGCCGCGTATCTGGTATTCGAGCATCGGTTTGAACGAGTGATAACGGTCATCGGGTAGTTTGCTTGATTCAAGATATCTTTTGATTCTTTTTTTCTCATCCTCCGGAAGCCGGGCATAGAAAAGCTTTTCCTCGTCCGTAAGAGAAAGGGTTTCACCCTCATAGACCAGGTCATGATCGGCTTCTTCAATCAGGCGACGCCCTTCGGCCCTTTTTTCCTCCCATTCCTCACGTTGCTGCTGCTTAACTTCAGGAACGGCAAAAAAGCTTTCAAAGGCTTGAGTGAAAATAGGCTGTTCGTCGGGATTTTTTATCAAGGTTGCGGCCAGGGCGGCCTTAACGTGTTCCTTATTCAGAAGGTCGACAAGTTCCAACGCTCTCAGGGCAGTGATTGTTTCCCCGGTGCTTACTTTGATTCCCAGGTGGCGCAGGATGTGAACAAAACGAGCGAAATTATACTCGAAACTGTTCTGCAACTTATGCTCCTTCCCTTCTATCGTTTCAAGCGGCTGCGCACTATCTCAACCAACTCCGCCGGCCCCACTTCCTTATTGAACATGTCAATGTCATCCTTATCTTTGAGCAATAGGTTAAGTGCTTGCCTGATATGCTCGGGTTCAAGCCTTTGCGCCCCCATTAAAACCAGGGCGTTGGCAAAGTCAAGGGTTTCTGAGATCGACGGTTTCTTTTTGAGGTCGATGTGGTGCCTCATATAGTGCATGGCTCCTGCAACTTCTTCTGCTAAGCGAGCTTCCAGTTGGGGAACTTTGGTTTTGATGATTCTTATTTCTTTCTCAATACTGGGAAAGTCAATATATAAAAAGACACAGCGTCTCTTTAATCCATCAGAAAGTTCCCGTTCACCGTTGTTTGTCAAAACAACAATAGGAATGTGCCTGGCATAAATTGTCCCCAATTCGGGAATTGAAACCTGAAAATCGGAGAGTACTTCAAAAAGAAAGGCTTCAAACTCCTCATCAGTCTTGTCAATCTCATCTATTAAAAGCACATTTTTCCGGGTAGCTTGAATTGCTTTCAGCAAAGGCCTTTCTAACAGGTATGCAGGGGAGAAAAGGTTCTGCTCGATTAATTCGCTGCTTGTGCTTTCCTTGATGAGTTGTATCTTGATCAGCTGTCGCTGGTAGTTCCATTCATATAAGGCTTTATTTTCATCAAGCCCTTCGTAGCATTGAAGCCTGATCAGGTCGGTCTTAAAGATGCGGGCAAGCACCTTGGCTATTTCTGTTTTACCGACCCCTGGTGCGCCCGTAATCAGGATCGGCTTTTCCAAACGCAAGGCGAGGTATACGGGTATAACTATTTCGTCCTCCGCTATATAACCCTCTTCTTCAAAACTTGTTCGGAGTTGTTCTATAGTTAATTTTTTGAGATCCATGCTTCATCCCCCGCGGTTAGATGATGCGGCACGTAAAGGTGTAACGCTGCTTGTACCAGGTATCCGAAAGTGATGTTATGGTAATTCCTTTATTCTGGCTGGCATGAATAAATGCGTTATTTCCCACGTATATTCCTACGTGTTCAATGGATCCATTGCAATGAGTGTCAAAAAAAACGAGATCGCCGGGCGCCGGATCTGTAACCCTGGTTCCAACGGTGGCCTGTTCACTCGCCGTTCGGGGCATTTTAATTCCGTGCAGTGAAAAGACATACTGGACGAACCCTGAACAGTCAAATCCCGTTTCAGGTCTTGCTCCTCCGTAACAGTAGCGGACGCCGATAAAACGTCTGGCCGTGTCGATAATGCCTTGAATATCTCCCCGGGCAGAAATAGAAGATCTAACAGGATTAATCGTCTGCTTTTTAACCGCTTGCGGTTGCGGGGATGCAGCCGGAATTTGCAGGATATCCCCCGGATGAATAAGGGTACCCTGGATGTGATTGATTTCCTGAAGTTTTTTGACTGAGGTTTTATATTTAACCGCAATTCCCCACAAAGAGTCGCCCTTTTTTACAACATAGCTTGCAGCTTCAGAAAATTTCGGGAACATTAATCCAAAGGAAAAAAGTGCCCCCAACACGATCGGAAAAATCAGCCTGTCCCGCCTGAACATATTACCCTCCCTGTCCGCACAGTCATGAATAAATATTATTTTCTTGATGGACTTTAAGATTCCTGCTTTTTCTGGTGATTTTGCTGGATCCTGCGGTACACCCGCTTGAGGTGAGCAACTGTTTCATCTGTTACCGTGACAGTGCCAAGAGGGGGGTAGTCCATCCCCGGGCCGTGACAGTCCGTCCCACCTGTCTTGATCAGGCCGTACTCCTCGCACATCAAGCGGTACTTTTCAAGCATATCGGGCGTGTGCTGCGGGTAGTAAACCTCAATTCCCAGGATTCCCTTTGCTACGAACTCGGGTATCAGTTCGTCTTTTTTCATAAGTCCCGGGTGGGCAAGCACGGGAATCCCTGCCGCATGTTGGACTATTTCTATGGCACGGAAGGGATCTAACTTGTGGCGCGGAACATAGGCGGGTTTACCAAACCGAAGATAATTGTCAAAGGCTTCTCTTACCGAAGAAACATAACCCGCCTCCATCATTGCCTGAGCGATGTGAGGCCTGCCGATGGTTCCGGAACCGGCAATTTCTTGCAACCTGTCAAAGGATAAAAAGATACCCATGGCGGACAATTTTTTTATCATTGTGTGCGCCCTGTCTTCCCGGGCTTGACGGAGTTCGTTTAACACATTCTGCAACTGTTTCGATCGAATCTCCAGGTAATAGCCAAGGATATGTATTTCTACATTTCCCCAATCGGTGTTCAACTCGATTCCCGGGATTACTTCCAGGTCAGTCTTTAAGGCAGCCTGGATTGCGGGTTGCACGCCGTCCACTGTATCATGGTCCGTAAGGCTTATGGCGGTGAGACCCGTTTCATGGGCCTGCCGTACAATTTGAGCAGGAGTCAGGGTTCCATCGGAAGCTGTACTGTGAATGTGCAGGTCCGCGGACAATCAATCCATACCTTCCTTCCGATTTCTTATTTTAGTATAGCTTTTAAAAGGCGCAGGCAGTTCTCACTGCAAATTTTACCAATGGAAACATCATCAAATCCATGTTTTTGAAGGGCTTCAATTATTACTGGATAATGTGCTGCGTCAGGAACCTCGGGAATGGATGCCTTGATTCCGTCAAAATCGGAGCCGAATCCCAGATAATCATCCCCCACCAGGTTGCAGATGTGATCTATGTGCTTTAGCAAAGAATTTAATCCGGCCCCCGGAGGCCCTAAAAAATCCGGCATAAAGTTGAGTCCGATGATTCCTCCCTTTTGCGCAATGGCCTTGATCTGCTCATCCGAAAGGTTGCGAGGATGATCCCATACACTGCGGCAATTGGAATGGGAAGCAATGACAGGGCCGTTGCTCAATTCAAGCACGTCCCAGAATCCCCTTTCGGATATGTGGGAAACATCAATCACCATGCCTAACCTGTTCATCTCTTTTACCACCTCTGTCCCGAACCTGGTGAGACCTCCACCTGTCCGGCTTTCTCCAACCCCGTCGGCAAGTTCGTTGCGGTAATTCCACGTCAGGCCGAGGCCTCGTATTCCCAAACGATAGAAAGTGCGCAAAATCTGAATACTGCCTCCTAAGGCCTCTCCCCCTTCGATCGTCAGAAAAGCTCCTATTTTCCCGGTTGCCAGAGAGCGGTCGATATCTTCACGGGAAAGAATTGGTTCTATCAGTTTACAATTTTCCTGGTATTCTTCCCAGAAATAATCCAATAATTGCAAGGTAAATAACAGAGCATTAGATGGGTTTGGGTCAGCACCGAATAAAGCAAAAAATTGAATGAGGACACCGCCTTTTCTGAGTCTGGGAAGGTCCGCGTGTCCCTCATGGCTTTCTATTGCCAGTGACCTTTTGTTCCGAAAGGCAACGGAGAGAGTGTCGCAATGCATATCAACAACCATCAAAATTCCCCTTTCAATATAAAAACCTGTTTATTTCAAGTGAAATAAACAGGCTGTAGGCATTTTCACGGAATAACCATCCTAATTTTAAATTTACCTGGGCTCCACAATTAACTTGATCGCGGTTCTTTCCTCACCGTCAATAACTATATCTGTAAAAGCGGGGATACATATCAAATCGATGCCACTGGGTGCTACGAAACCTCTTGCAATTGCTACAGCCTTCACAGCTTGGTTTAAAGCTCCTGCCCCAATTGCTTGAAGTTCTGCGCAGCCCTTTTCTCTCAAGACACCAGCGAGAGCACCGGCTACGGAATTAGGGCTAGACTTTGCTGAAACCTTTAAGACTTCCACGAACTCAACCTCCCCTTTTGGTTTCCCTCCGAAGATTTGATTTCAAATTGTGTATATTTTCATAAAATTATCATAACATTGCCATAAATATTATGCAAGTTTAATTGTATGTCATTTTATAACTTGGACCCGTTCAATCGCCTGCGTTAAGCCGCTTTCCGGTTCAATCTCAAGAAACAGGGCATCAAGTTCAACAGGACCGCTTGCTACCTCAAATCGCGTTGGACGATGTGTGAGAAACTTAGTAAGAACCTGTTCCACCTTAACGCCGAGCACAGAATCGCGAGGTCCCGTCATACCAACATCTGTTATGAAACCTGTACCCTTTGGCAGGATTCTTTCATCGGCGGTTTGGATATGAGTGTGGGTACCGATGACGGCAGAAACCCGGCCGTCTAAATACCAACCAAAAGCGACCTTTTCAGAGGTGGCCTCGGCATGAAAGTCCACGATAATCACCGAGGTTTTTGTTTTTAGTGAATCGAGAATAGTGTCTATCACCCGGAAGGGACAATCAAGCGGAGGTAAAAAAACACGTCCGGAAAGGTTAACTATTCCTACTTTGACATTCTGCTTAGTTGTTACAACAACATGCCCCTGGCCAGGCGTACCGGGAGGGTAATTTGCCGGTCGGACGATTCTTTTATCAATGTCAATAAAATCGTATACTTCCTTCCGATCCCAGACGTGATTTCCCATCGTTAACACGTCAATCCCTGCACTATACAGTTCCTGAGCTATTTCTTCAGTAATTCCATTTCCTCCGGCAGCGTTTTCGCCGTTGGCAATGATGAGATCAGGATCGTATTTCTTCTGCAGTGAAGGGATAAGCTCTTTGACGGCCCGGCGGCCCGGACGGCCTACAATGTCTCCAAGAAATAGAACCCGCAATAAATTTTGCCTCCTAAACAATATTCAAACCTATTTGTTATAAACCAACACTCTGCCTTCGTCACGCAGAGCCACTAACTTGATATTTGTACTTGTTTTTTTAGCATTTTCCAGAATGTAATCAATTAATTCTTCCTGTAATGACAAATCATCTATCACAAGATCGTCATCCTTTTCTGTAACAAGGGAAGAGCCAAACTCTTCTCTCATCAAGGCGATAACCAGGGCGATTTCTTTCTGTGAGATAGTCCAGAGGTCTCTTTTGAATTCAATTATAGAAAGGACATCCAACGGTTGAAATGAAAAAGAGGAGACCTCAACTTCTTTTTTTTCCAGTTTATAATAGGCCAGAAGAGATTGCTCTATTTTTTTCTTAAAACAAATTAATTTCTTTTTTGCCACATTATCGATATAAAAAGAGAATTTAACGACGTTGGCCCTTGGTTCGAGGTTTATTGCCGCGATTTCCGGATAGCATAGAAGCAGTGATGAGAGCAGGTTTGCGATGTGAGGAAAGTTGCTGGCTTTATTCTTGTTTATTACCGACATAACTATCCCTTCCCCTATTATTTAAAACTTTTCAATCTTACCTTAATTTCGTCAGTGCTTGGCAAAGTCCTGCTCTCTGAAATTTCCTTTTCCTAGCACGAAAAAAAACAACCCGCAGGAAAGGGTTGTTTATTATCAAGGTTTATAATTTTCAAAGGTACTGAAAGCTGTGAATTTCTCCCTTTTATATAATTTTGTTAACAACCCATGCGGGTTTTAATCATTATTTCGCATAATCAACATTTCTGGTTTCCCTGATTACGACTACTTTAATCTGTCCGGGATACTCCAATTCTTCCTCTATTTTTTTAACAATATCATGTGCCAGCTGCGCGGCTTGCAGGTCGTCCACAAACTCAGGCTTAACCATTATCCTGATTTCTCTTCCTGCCTGGATGGCGTATGATTTTTCCACCCCTTCGAAAGAGTCCGCTATTTCTTCCAATTTTTTGAGTCTCCTGAGATATGTCTCAAGGGTCTCCCGCCTTGCTCCCGGCCTTGCGGCAGATATGGCATCCGCTGCCTGGACAAGGACCGCTTCTATGGTTTCCGGTTCCTGATCTCCGTGGTGAGCGAGGATGCAGTGTATCACCTCAGGATTTTCGCGGTATTTGCGTGCCAGGTCCGCCCCGATTGTTACATGTGGTCCCTCCACTTCATGATCTACCGCTTTCCCTATATCATGCAGCAAACCCGCTCTTTTAGCAAGCTGGACGTCTGCCCCGAGTTCTGCCGCCATTGTTCCGGCAAGGAAAGCGACTTCAAGGGAGTGTTTCAACACATTTTGACCGTAGCTGGTACGAAATTTCAATCTCCCTAACAGCTTGATCAATTCAGGGTGCAAATTGGGAACACCCACTTCAAAAGCTGCCTGTTCCCCCTCTTCCCGAATTTGCTGCTCAATCTCCTTCTGTGATTTCTCAACCATTTCTTCAATACGGGCCGGATGGATTCTGCCATCTGCAATTAGCTTTTCCAAGGCAATGCGCGCCGTTTCCCGCCGGATCGGATCAAAACCTGAGAGTATAACGGCTTCGGGAGTATCATCTATTATCAGATCAACTCCCGTTAGCGTCTCCAGGGTTCTGATGTTTCTTCCCTCTCTGCCGATAATGCGCCCTTTCATTTCATCATTGGGGAGAGGCACAACCGAGACCGTTGTCTCCGCCACGATATCAGCGGCACACTTTTGGATTGCGGTTGTAACGATCTCGCGTGCCCTTTTTTCAGCTGTTTCACGTGCCTGGGCCTCCGCTTCTTTAATGATCATTGCTGCTTCGTGTTTGACTTCCTCTCGAACATTATTTAGTAATAACTCTCTTGCTTCTTCTGTAGTTAAACCGGAAATGCGCTCTAATTCAGCTGTTTGTTTCTCAATCAACTCATTAAGCTGGCCGCGCAATTGCGAAAGTTCTTGATCTTTCTTGAGAAGAGTTTCTTCCCGCTTTTCAAGGCTTTCCAGTTTGCGATCCAATGTCTCTTCCTTTTGAAGCAGACGCCGTTCGAGACGCTGCATTTCATTACGACGCTCGCGGTTTTCTCGCTCGGCCTCGCTCCGCATTGCGTGAATTTCTTCTTTTGCTTCAAGAATTGCTTCCCGTTTTTTAGCTTCGGCTTCTTTTTGGGCTTCCTCAAATATGCGCCTGGCTGCCTCTTCTGCGGAGGCGATTTTTGCTTCCGCCAGGTATTTACGCAAAAGATATCCACCCAACAGACCTAACAGGAGAGCAATTACGGAGAGAACCACGATAATTGCAGCAGGTAATGGGTTAATCCTATTCACCTCCCTCTTTTAAGAATTAGACAGGCATAAAAAAGAAAACCGAGTAGAAACTCGGTCCATAGAAACCCCACCACATCTTACAATATTCTATTATTGAGCAAAATCAATCATTTATATTGATCTATGTAAACTGTGGTAGAAGTTCTATTCATTGTTCCTACTTCTCTAAATTTTATTATTCATTGTAAAACATGTCAAGAAACCGCCAAGCATAAATCCACAATACTATTCCTCTTCCTGACCAGCCTCATCCAGAGCACCTGTTTTGGGAAGGACGGTCTGATTGCCTATCATCGCCCGTATCCTTTGCCTTATTTCCTCTGCTATTTCCGGGTGTTCCTTCAAGAAGTCTTTTGCATTTTCCCGTCCCTGGCCGAGACGCTCGTCATTGTAGCCGAACCAGGACCCTGCCTTGGCTATTATACCCAACTCAAGCCCCAAATCCAGCAGTTCCCCTTCACGGGAAATTCCCTGTCCGTACATGATGTCAAATTCAGCTTGCTTGAAGGGAGGGGCGACTTTATTCTTGACTACCTTAACCCTTGTCCGGTTTCCGACGACTTCGGTTCCCTGTTTGATGACATCCACTTTTTTAACTTCCATTCTGACAGAGGCATAGAATTTCAGTGCCCTTCCACCAGGGGTAACCTCCGGGTTGCCAAACATCACCCCGACTTTCTCCCTGATCTGGTTGATAAAAACGGCTGTTGTCCGGGATTTACTGATTGCCCCGGTTAACTTTCTCAAGGCTTGTGACATAAGGCGAGCCTGTAAACCTACGTGTGCATCCCCCATTTCCCCTTCCAGTTCGGCACGAGGCACCAGGGCAGCGACCGAATCTATGACCACCACATCCAGGGCACCACTTCTGACCAGGGTTTCGGCAATTTCTAAGGCCTGCTCGCCCGTATCGGGCTGGGATACTAAAAGGTTATCGATATCAACCCCCAGTTTCTGGGCATAAACGGGATCAAGGGCGTGTTCCGCATCAATAAAAGCGGCAATTCCCCCTGTTTTTTGAGCTTCTGCCGTGATGTGGAGGGCAACAGTGGTCTTTCCGGACGATTCCGGTCCGAATATCTCAATTACCCTGCCACGGGGGACCCCACCGACGCCAAGTGCAAGATCTAAAGCCAGGCTTCCGGTTGGAATTACTTCAATATTCAGGCGTGCAGGGGCATCTCCCAAACGCATAATCGAACCCTTGCCAAATGCCTTTTCAATTTGTGACACAGCCAGGTCCAGGGCCTTGGCTTTTTCACTCATATTTTGTCTCCCCTCCAAAACAAGCGTTCGGTTTCCCATTAATTATATGTTAGATGGTAAGGCTTGTCAATTAATAAAGACATAGATTACTCCCTGGCGGAAGATTTTTTGCGCATGCGCAGGGGGTATGCTGCTAGAGAGGTATAGTGTGGACCGCCGGGTGTGAGTCTGCTTTCCATGAGATGAAGTTCGTCTACATTAATATTTCCAATGTGATCGGGTAGCGGGTTCTCATTTACAAATTTGATGAATAGATCGATGTTTGCATGGGAACGAAACCTGCCCAAGGTAAGGTGTGGCCGAAACTTTTTCTCTTCTCTTGGAAAACCCGCTGTGAAGAGCTTTTCCTCAATTTTTGTGTAAAGCTGGATTAGTCTCTCAACTTCACCGGCCAGCCCCAGCCAAACTACCCGTGGCCGCATAAGATTTGGAAATACCCCGAAGCCTCCGTAGCTCAATGAAAACTGCTCCACATGAGGGGTTAACTGACTCAAAGTGTCGTGCACCCGCTGGATTTCACTGGCTGTGAGAGAGCCAAAAAATTTCAACGTAAGGTGATAATTCCTCTCTTCCACCCATTTTACGTCCAGGGGCAATTGTCGAAAGGGAGAAGAAACCTGATGAATCGCTTTTTTCACCGGATCAGGAAGAAGAATCGCAAGGAATGAACGGGTCTTTTTCTGTACAGAGGTATCAAGCAAGAAATCACCCCTCTAGCCTGATTAAATAGCGGCGCAGCAGATCCAAAGCCGCCTTTGCGGCCATTGATTTTATCGTGATCCTGCCAAACCCCGGATAAAACAGTTTTGAGAAAAGGGTCTCCTGAGGAGTTGATAGCCCTACATATACGGTTCCGACAGGGGCATCGGGAAGTCCCCCCGCAGGCCCTGCGAACCCGGTAGTAGCAAGGCCGATGTCGGCGCCTAAAGCCCTTCTTACACCCGCAGCCATTTCCATTGCGGTGTTTGAGCTCACCTCGCTAAACACCGCCAGGGTCTCCGGCTTTACACCGAGCTGCCTTTCTTTTATTTCATTATGATAGGCGACAATTCCTCCACGCAAGTAGTCAGAACTGCCGGGAATATTGGTAAGATAATTTAATATGAGGCCTCCCGTGCATGATTCGGCAACACCAAGTGTGAAGTTAATGCTGCGCAAAAGTTCACCAACCTTGCCCGGAAGTGTTTCTTCATCAATTCCATAAAGGTCCTCGCCGAGAGCAAGCCGTATTTTGGCTTCCAGATCTGAAAAGACTTGTGGTTCATCTGCTGCAACCTGAAGAACAATATGGACCTCACCGCCTCGGGGCAGATAGTTGAATTTTGCCGAGGTATTCCGTGCTTCAGCTAAAACATCTTTTAATCTCTGCAATACTACTGTTTCACCAATACCACATACCTTGAAGCAGCGGGTTAGATACGTTATCTGCGGCGGGAAATTGCGCAGGAGGAAAGGCTTTACTTCATTTAAGAACATTTGTCGGAGCTCTTCAGGAGGGCCTGGTAGGGCGACGATTATTTTGGAATTATGAGTGACAATTATACCCGCCGCGGTCCCCAGGGCGTTCGGCACCGTCAGAGCCCCGTAAGGCAGATAGGCCTGGTTGATATTGGAAGGAGGTGTTTCTCTCCCCCGCTTTTTAAAGAAGGACTGGATTTCTTCCCAGAGTTCGCTGCGAAATTCAAGAGGCATCTGAATTGACTCGGCAATGGCATCCCTTGTCACGTCATCCGGTGTAGGGCCTAACCCCCCTGTCACAATAATCAGTTCCGCCCTGGTCAGGGCATCGCAAATAGCACCCTTAATCTCTTCCAGGTTGTCCCGTACTGTGTTCAGCCTGATGATTTCGTAACCCCAGCTCATCACCTGACTGACAAGAAAGGGGGTTGTGGTGTTCTCAACAGCCCCCTTGAGTAATTCGCTTCCAGTTGCAATAATCTCCACCTTTGTCATAGCGATTCAGTCCTTATGACAGTTTAATTTAATACCTGCCTGTTCTCCTGGTCCAAGCGCTGGCGCAGGGCGTTTCCCCCGATGTACTCTTCTTCCAGCAATACCTGGGCAACCTCCTGGAGAACCTCCAGACGGGCCGTAAGGATCTCCTCGACAGCCTTTTCCTGCCGGCGGATGATCTCTTGGATGGTATCATGTAATACATCCTTTGATAGCCCTTCTTCCCATATAACTCCCAGAGGAGAAAGCCCTGCCGTCACGATTTGCCTGGCCAACTGGACAGCCTGCTGGAAATCGCTTGAGGAACCTGTGCTTTGGGAACCCAGTAAGATGTTTTCAGCTCCTGCTCCTGCAAGGAACACCTGAATTTGTTTTTCAAGGTAATCCCTCGTATACAAGTAGAGATCGTCTTCAGGGATTTGACGCATATATCCCAGGGCCTTCCCCCGTGTGGTAACTGTGATGTGGGAAACGGAACCGGGTCGCAGTACCTCGCTCACAATGGCGTGTCCCGTTTCGTGCACGGCAATCCGGTAAAGCTCATCCTTACTTGGCTTGCGATCAAGCTTCTCACCCATCATCACCTTGTCAACTGCTTCTTTAAAATGTCGCTGATGGATGTAAGGGGACTCTTCTCTTAATGCCAGAATAGCTGCTTCGTTGGTAACGCTCTCAAGGTGCGCACCTGAAAAACCGAAGGTTTCCTGGGCAATCTTATCGAGATCGACGTCATCAGCCAGGGGCTTGTTTCGGCAGTGCAGCTTGAGAATCTGGTATCGCCCGGCTTTATCGGGCAAATCGACACGAACCAGGCGATCGAAACGTCCCGGCCGCAGCAACGCCGGATCCAGCATATCATCCCTGTTAGTGGCGCCGATAACGAGAATTTTGACCCGATCATCACTGCGCAGCCCGTCCATTTCTACGAGTAACTGGTTTAAGGTCTGGTCGTATTCCAGGTGCCCGGTGTTGCTCCCTCTACGGTTTCCTAAAACGTCTATCTCATCAATGAAGATGATTGCACCGTTCTTTTTTTCACGCACCGCACGTTCCTTTGCCGTCTTGAAAAGCTGTCTCACACGCTGTGCCCCTACGCCGGCGTAAACCTCAATGAACTCGCTTCCCGAAGTGGCCAAAAACAAAGAATGGGTATACGCCGCAGCTGCTTTGGCCAGCAGGGTTTTTCCGGTCCCCGGTGGTCCGGTCAGCAGAATGCCTTTCAGGGGACGAATCCCCATTTCGGCGATCTGCCTGGCATGGATCACAAAATCCAGGGCCTCCTTAAGTTCTTGTTTTGCCGATGCCTGTCCACCGACATCGTCAAAAGTGAAGTTCACCTGCTGAACGTATCCTGAAAAATTGGCGGAACTGCCCGGCAGGCCTTTCTTATCGATCAGGATATAGAGGAAGAAACCCAGACCCCCCATTAAAAGGAGCGGCAGGACATTGTATCCGAGTATCACGAGGAAGATCAACGCTGCTATGGATGTTCCCAAGAATAATTCTTTAATCAAATTCCTCCACCTCCCTGACCGTAGTTCTTTTCATTATCCGCTAACTGGGGTGAGCGCTGGATCACTTCATAGAGATAACCCTGCCTGTCTCGCAACTGGAGATAGATATTATATGAATCTACAGTCACCCGGTAATCCACGTGATTCGCCTCTGCGAGATTTTGAACCGACCGATGCATTTTTTGAAAACTGCCCGTAGCAATTGCCTCTTGAATGGCAAACTGGCTGTTTTCATATATCTCCGTTAGCTTGGGCGTGCGCCGGTCAAGGAAAACAATCTGGTAATCTGTTCCCAACTCTTGGCGAACTATTTTTTCTACTTTCTGGTAAACTGTCTGGAGATCATCAATCTCCGATGTACTGATGTATACCGTAGGAGGTTGTTCTTGTTTGGCGATTCTCAATTCATCGACTTTAACAACACTGGCGATCTTTTCTTTAACGCTTTCTTTTACATAATACTTCTCATATAAATACTGACCACTCAGCATTAAGCCAAGGCTGATGATCAGCGCAATTACTACCGTTGTGATATTTAATTGTCGCACAGGCATACTCCCCCTCCTTCTCCATGCCCAAAATTATACCACAGCTTGGCTCTCTTTCTGATATGAAAGCATTGGAAATTGCAGCAGAGGAGGAGACTTTTTGGCTTAACGCTCTATGGTGCCTGTTAGATCAAAGGTATATGCATGCCCGATAGTCACGTTTATAAAATTGCCGGGACGGAGACCCTCACCCTTAACGATGATTTTTGGGTCAATGTCGGGGGCTTCCCTGTAACTCCTGCCGGCAAACACGCTTTCACCCAGCTTCTTTTCAATCAGAACGCAGAGATTCTTTCCCACTGCTGCCTCGTTTTTTCTTCGGGAGATCGAGCGTTGTAGCTTCAAAATTTCCCTGCGTCTTCTCCTTTTCTCAAAGAATGACACCGTTTCTTTTTCCCGGTATGAGCGCGTACCTTCCTCGTGATAGTATGGGAAAACTCCCAGTCTATCGAACTGGGCCTTTTTAACGAATTCAAGGAGTTCTTGAAAAGCCTGTTCGTCTTCTCCGGGGAAACCCGTCATCAGTGTCGTTCTTAACACCAAACCGGGTATTTGTGACCGGAGGGAAGCGATTAGTTCAAGATACTCAGCGGCGTCTCCTTTTCTCCCCATTTTCCTGAGTACTTTGCTGCTGGCGTGCTGTATGGGAATATCGAGATAACGGCAGATTTTAGGTTCGTGCTGAATTGTATCAATCAGTTCCGGCGTTATAGATGATGGGTTTAAATAAAGTATCCTGATCCATTGCAGATCGGGGATCCTGGCTAACTCTTTTAAGACAACCGCAAGGGAAAGGTTACCCGCAAGGTCTTTCCCATAGGCTCCGGTATCCTGTGCTACCAGTATAAGCTCTTTCACACCGCTGGCTACCAGTGTTGAGGCCTCGTGCCAGATCTCGTCAAGCGGCCTGCTTTTGAGACGGCCTCTCAGACTCGGTATGAGGCAGTAGGCACAGGAATGGGAACACCCCTCTGCTATTTTAAGGTAGGCGGTAAACGGTGGAGTAGTCAAAAGCCTTGGGGAATCATCAGGCGCTTTGCTTATTTTTTCTTGATGATAGGCTTTATAAAGGTAGTCAAGCACTTTATGGGGGGTATTGACTCCTAACCACAGGTCGACTTCAGGGATTTTTTCTGTTAATTCAGCAACGCCGTAGCGCTGCGTTAAACAACCCATCACGATAAGGTGCCGGCATTTACCACTTTTTTTCAGCTCAACGCACTGTAAGATCTCGTCAAGCGCCTCCTGAACGGCCGGTCTTATAAAGCCACAGGTATTAATGATGATAATTTCAGCTTCCTCAAGGGAGGATGTTATGACGTATCCCTTTGATGCTAAGAGACCTAGGACGTTTTCGCTATCAACAAGGTTTTTAGGGCAGCCCAAACTAACCATACCGACGAGCTTCATGCTGTATACCTTTCTATCCAGTTTTGCGGAATTCTTTATCGACCACATCGCCATGCTGGCCCAGTGGAGGCAACTTTTTGCCGTTGTATATGACCTGTACGCCTCCGGCATTGCCAAGTCGTAGGGTGATAGAATTTTTTGCCTGATACTTTTGGGTCATTCCCGGGTAAAGCATTCCAGCAAACTTTTCTATCCCATCTGCGGTAACCCGAACCCAGCATTTTTCGGTTGCAATAAGTTCAATTTTAATAAGTTGTGGTTTTTGGGTTTTAATATTGGTATTGGTTACTTGGCTCTGCAACCGATTGGGCGGTTCCGGTGTACGGGAGGTATCTCCCTTTAAAAAGCCAAAAATAATGGCTAATATTATTAACATCACTACTACAATACTCGTAATTATGAGGCTTAAACCTTTTCTTTTTGATAGAGCGTCGGATAATAGTCCTTCATCTGTCTCTGGTGATGGCTGTGATTCCTCCTGGTATGGTGAGGAAGTTACAGTATCGCTCGTTTTTATTTGCGATTTATAGCTATTGACAATCTGGTCTGCATCAAGCTCGAGGAAGCGGGCGTAGTTGCGGAGGAATCCTAAAACATAGGCCTCACCCGGTATTTCCTTGAAATCTTCGGACTCTAAAGCGGCCAGGTATTTTGTCCGGATTTTTGTTTCATTTTCAACGTCGGATAAAGAGAGCCCCTTCTTTTCCCTTGCTTCCCTTAGGATTTCTCCAATACTCATGACAGCCCCCCCACATAACTCAACAATACAACAACAGGCTTTATTGAACGGTTTATTATAATAAATAATTATTCGGCGTTTTCTTTATTTTGAATTTTCCAGGCAAGGTCTCACCGGTGGTTCTGGAACCCATGGCACGGCGGATAGCTAAGCGAAACCCCAAACCTGAGGCCAGTCCACCGGCAATTCCTGCATTAATACTTAAATCAGACTGTACCGGCTGGAGCGGGGTATTGGGAAGGCACACGATTTCCTCTTTTGTTGCAAGGATCAGGCCCTGTTCACCCATCATCACAACCAGGGCACGCAGCCCTTCTTCAATTATGTTGCGGCATATGGGGAAATATCCTTCAGGTTCCGTTCCCAAGGTATGCCCCGCCAGTATTTCTAATTCCTGACATTGACAGACGAGAAACATCTCTGAATAGCTGAAAAAACCTTTCTCTTTATACCAGACTAGTGGACGCCCTGCTATCGAACTCATGATATTATATTGTTTGATTTTTTCTGCAAGATATTTTATTTGTGGGAGAGAAAGGGTACCGTCAATTAACAATACCCTGGTGTTTTTTATAATATCTTCCTTGGACGCAAAGTATCTTTCATTAATGCATTCAATTACATCCATTTCCTCGACGGAGGAAATGGTCTGCTCTCCATTTCTGACAATGACGCGCTTGGCGGTTGGAAAGTCTTTACTGCGAATGATGTGTTGTGCTTTAATCCCTTTTTGAAGCAAGTGGTTGTGTATTTGATCACCTATTTCATCTTGTCCCAGAACGGTTAACAGAATTGGCTCTGCCCCAAACTTGAGGAGTTCCAGGGCAAGCCGGTAGCCCAACCCCTGGTAAGAAACATCCACTTTGCCCGAAGTTTTAAAGGGATCTGAGCATACCTCTAGCCAGGTTTTCCCTATCACAACAACCCCGCTCCGCTCATCAAAAATGTAACCCCTTCCAAGAATATAACCTTTCTTCATCAGGTTTGAGATATGCACAGCAGCAGCAGAGCGGGAGATATTCATTCTTGCTGCCAGTTCGTCCTGGGAGATCATGGGATCTTTTTTCAAGCAGTCCAAGATTTCTTTTTCTCTTTTCGTAATGTTGTTCATGCCTGATATTTCCTGTACTTAACAATGTTTAAGGTGATATTAAATATTGTTCGTTTTCGCCATAATAAAATCCTGCTTAATTACCTGCCAAAGTATCTGTAAAATTGTTCCGGAGTCATTAATACTCCCCGGGGTTTAGCCCCTTCGTAGGGCCCCACCACACCCTTTTCCTCAAGAATATCCATAATCCTGGCTGCCCTGGAATAACCTACCCGGAAACGGCGTTGGATTAACGAAACAGAGGCGTGTCCCACCTCCATCACCAGCCTTGCCGCATCGCGAAAGAGTGGATCGCCGAAATCATCTTGCTGCGGCGCAGCCTCTTCTTCAACGGAAAAATCAGAAATGTATAATGGCGTACCCTGTTTGACTATATAAGCAACAATGTCCTCGACTTCGCTCTCAGTAACCAGTGCGCCCTGCACCCTGATCGGTTTAATCGCTCCTACTGGAAGGAAGAGCATGTCTCCTTTGCCCAGCAGTTTCTCCGCTCCATTTAAGTCAAGGATGGTACGGGAATCCGTCTGGGACGAAACTGCAAAGGCGATTCTAGAAGGGATATTCGCTTTGATTACGCCTGTGATCACGTCGACTGAAGGCCGTTGAGTCGCAACAACCAGATGAATTCCAGCGGCACGAGCCATCTGTGCAAGCCGGCAGATGGCGTCTTCTACTTCAACAGGAGCAATCATCATAAGATCGGCCAACTCGTCTATAACTACCACAATAAAAGGAAGAGGCCGGTAATTGTTCTGATCTCCGGAGCACAAATGAGAGTTGTAACGGGTGATGTCACGCACTCCCAGTGAAGCGAACAATTCATAGCGGTTTTCCATCTCGTTCACGACCCACTTTAATGCCGACGCTGCCTTCTTGGGATCAGTCACCACAGGAGCGATTAAATGCGGGATACCATTATAAGTTATCAACTCAACCATTTTGGGGTCGATCATCAAAAACTTGACCTCGTTAGGGGTAGCCTTGAATAGAATACTGCAGATGATCGTGTTTAAACACACGCTTTTACCAGAACCGGTGGCTCCTGCAAGAAGAAGGTGCGGCATTTTCACTAAATCAGTAACGATCGGATTTCCGCCTATGTCTTTTCCTAAAGCTACGGTAAGCTTTGATGCCGCTTCCTGGAATTCGGTGCTTTCCAAAATATCCCTCAGGTAGACGATGGCCACTTCCTTATTCGGCACTTCAATTCCGAGAGCTGCCTTGCCGGGAATAGGTGCTTCAATCCGAACATCGGGGGCCGCCAGGCTCAGGGCGATGTCGTCTGCTAGACGGACAATTTTGCTGACTTTAATGCCTGGAGCCGGCTGGATTTCGTACCTTGTAATTGCAGGGCCAAGGTGAACCTGGCTGACGGATACCTTTACACCGAAACTCTCCAAGGTCTCCTCAAGAATGCGCACATTTTCTATGATTTCTTTATTCAGGCGGTTGCTTCTGACTTTTAAGGGACGTGTTAGCAGGGATAGTGGGGGCAAACTATAGCTCTGCGGTGTGTCAGAAGAACTTTTTGCCGGATCCTGTTCTTTCTCTGGGTCTGTTTGAACTGGTTGCGGCTTGCTTTCTTCCCTGTTACTCACTTCAGCCTCTGTGTTGTAGTTAATAATGACGGGAACAGAGGATTCCTCCTCCCTGTTAATGTTTCTTTTTATTTCTTGTTTTGGTTCGGTTTCTTCCTCGATAAAGAGGAAATCCGTCAGTTTCGTTTTTACGTAGAAACCAGCCTTTCTGCACCCGTTGCCGATATACTTGAATATTTTGCGTATTGGGATACCTGTTAGCATCACGAGATCAATAATACATAAAGTGATCAACAGAACAAGAGTACCGATGGGGGCAAAGAGGTAAACTGCAGACATGCTTAACAGTGCGCCTGCAACACCTCCCCCTGCTCCTTTTAGCCCGGCCCTCCATAAAAAACCGATAATCTCATTCCTGGGCATGTTATAAGAAGGGATAATTAGAAAGTGAAGCATTGTAACAATTACAAAAGGCAGCAAAAACACCCCGGCATTTTGCCGGTTCAGTGAGGGGGGGTTACGGTTCCAGCATAAAATCAGCCCAAAATAAACAAGTAAAATTATGGCAGCGTAGATTCCCTGCGTTCCTAAGACAAGGGTCAGGACTCGCACAAAAGCCCTCCCAACAATTCCGGTTTGGGTGAATAAACTGATAAAGAGGAAGGCTGCCAAAGCCAGCAACAACATGCCTGTTATTTCGTATTTTAAGCTCTCATTTTTTGCGGTTACCTTTCTACTTCTGCCTGCCATCGTTTCACCCCTCAGATCCGTTCCTCCCAAATTATAACACTTCCCCGCATGGAGGAAAATGAATTATTTAGCCTTGAGAGAACATAATAAACCCAGGAAACTATTTAAGAGGGGAATGTTTTATGCCGCTCGATCAAGAACAGGAGTTTCCGGATACGACAAATCCTCAGGAGACCGGAACCCGGAAAAGAAGACGAGGGGTAAAGAAGATCGACGCCATCAAAGAATACGGCCAGACAGATATACCGGAAACCAAATCAAATATTCATTGTCTGCCGATCGTGGGACAGATAGAAGGGCACCTGGTGCTCCCCCCGCAAAACAAAACCACGAAGTATGAGCACATCATTCCCCAATTGGTGGCAGTGGAACAAAACCCGGATATAGAGGGACTTTTGGTGATACTGAACACTGTAGGGGGGGATGTGGAGGCCGGACTTGCCATCGCAGAAATGATTGTGAGCATGTCCAAGCCGACAGTCTCTCTTGTATTGGGAGGTGGTCACTCCATCGGTGTTCCTGTTGCGGTAAGCGCGCAATACTCCTTTATTGCAGAGACTGCCACCATGACAATCCACCCTATAAGGCTGTCAGGGCTTGTAATCGGGGTACCCCAAACATGGGAATACCTTGAAAAGATGCAGGACCGGGTGATCCATTTCGTAACGAAACACTCTAATATCACAGAGGAAGAATTCAGGCAGTTGATGTTCAGGACAGGTGAACTTGCCCGTGACATCGGTACGGTCCTGCTCGGAAATGAGGCCGTTGATGTCGGTCTCATCAACGCCGTAGGGGGGCTCAGCGCAGCGGTCAATAAAGTACAGGAATTGATTAATAGACAGAAAGCACAAAATAAGAAAGGGAAGAAAAAATGATTTTATACACTCCAATGCCGCTTGAATCCGTCATGGCATCAGACAAAGATGCTACTCCGGCTTACCGCGAAGTGCAGTACTGCGGTATCAGTTTCCTGGTGGAACCCGGCGATAAGGGAATGGGTAAAATCGTTCAGGTCAGAAGCACAGATCCATACGTTTACCTGAGACCGGAGTTCCAACCCGGTAGAGAAATCCCCTTATTAAATGGGGCAAATCTACCCTGAAAATACATCAAGTTCACCCGCCGGGTATTTTCATACTCTGTTGGTGCCGCCGGAGGCGGCGTGATGGTCTGCCCTGAAAATATGTTCCGGTTTATCCTTGCGCTTGTTCCCCGGCACTCAACAAAGATTCACCGACTGAACCATTCCAGAACGAATTATGAGACCGAGTTGTTTATTTTATGGCAATGAGGCAGTGATTTTGAGTGCCGGGTTGAACTCGCTTATAACGCCTCTCTGACGGCAGCCGACCGCCTCCTATGACGCCATCCATGGCGCATAGTCGCCTATCTCCCCCGCACTCAATGGCACTTTCCCTCTGTAACGAGATAATTAATGCCAGCCAGTTCCGAATGAATGTTAATAATAAAAAATAAAATCGGCTCGTTCTAGATGGAGCCGATAGTAGTTACACTTCTATGATGATCGGAAGTATCATCGGTCTTCTTCTGGTCCTTTCATACAGGAACTTTCCGACAGCCTCCCTCACGTAAGATTTGATTGCCGCCCATTCCGTGGTCTGCTGCAACTCGCACTGCTTGAGGATCTCGCGTACCCGCTCTTTCGCTTCTTCAAGCAGTTCCTCGGATTCGCGGACGTATACAAAGCCTCTTGAAACGATGTCCGGACCGGCTACAACCGTACCATCATCCTTATCGATGGTGACAAAAACGATAAATATCCCGTCTCGCGAAAGCTGCTTGCGGTCGCGCATGACAATGTTTCCAACGTCTCCGACACCCAAGCCGTCGACCAGGACATTCCCTGCCGTAACCCTTCCCGTAATCGCACCCCTGTCGGGGGTAAATTCCAGAACCTGGCCGTTCTCTACTATAAAAATATTTTTCGGTGGAATTCCAACCTCCCTGGCAAGCTGGGCATGTTTGATGAGATGGCGGTACTCTCCATGTACCGGGATGAAAAACTTGGGTCTTACCAGGTTTAACATCAGTTTGAGTTCTTCCTGGCTGGCGTGGCCAGATACGTGTACACCTGAGAAAGACTCGTAAATCACCTCTGCCCCCTGCCGCAAGAGATTGTCAATCGTACGGTGCACCATTTTTTCATTTCCCGGAATCGGACTGGCAGAGATGATCACCGTGTCACCCGGCATGATCTCCACCTGTTTGTGATCGCACATTGCCATCCTGGTAAGAGCGGACATCGGCTCGCCCTGGCTTCCCGTAGTCAGGATAACGATCTCCCGTTTGGGTAGAAACTGAATCTCATCTAAATCAACCAAGGTATCTGGGGGGATCTCGAGATAGCCCAACTCCCTGGCAATGTTCACAACGTTGACCATGCTCCTGCCCGCAACCGCGACCTTTCTCCGGTATTTACTGGCTGTGGTGATCGCTTGCTGAATTCGGTGGATGTTTGAGGCAAAGCTTGCAATAATAATCCTTTCCTTTGCTTTATGGAAGGTTTCGTTGAAGGTTTCACCGACAACCCGTTCCGATAAGGTATAGCCTGGCCTTTCCGCATTAGTGCTGTCTGAAAGCAGCACCAGAACACCCTCTCTTCCTAATTCTGCAAACTTATGATAATCAATCTTTTCATTGTCCACAGGTGTCTGATCCAGTTTAAAATCTCCCGTATGGACAATCGTTCCTACAGGTGTTTTGATTCCCAGGGCAACGGAATCGGGAATACTGTGACTGACCCGGATAAACTGGATCTGAAAAGCTCCCAACTGGATAGAATCGCCAGGCCGCACGCATCTTGTTTTCACCTTCTGATCAAAATTGCTCTCTTTTAGCTTTGCGTCCAATAAACCGAGGGTCAATTTGGTGCCGTACACAGGCGCCGAGATCTCCCTTAAAATGTAAGGCATTGACCCGATGTGATCCTCATGGCCGTGAGTTAGAACAAAACCACGAATCTGGTCCCGGTTTTCAATCAGGTATGAGATATCTGGAATCACCAGGTCGATCCCGAGCATTTCATCTTCCGGGAACATGAGGCCGCCGTCGATGACAATAATGTCTTTGTTATACTTCAAGACCATAATATTTTTTCCAATCTCGCCAAGGCCCCCCAGCGGAATTATTGTAAGTGTATTGCCTTCTTTCATAATAAATTCACCCCGAACATAAATAAAAAACCTACCTCACAAATTCCTGAAAGGTAGGTACCATAAAGTCCATGCAATCCCTTTCGCTTTTATTATACTGAAAAAAACGCTAATAGACAAGGGAGTGCAAATCAACGTTAAACCATTTTGATTCCCGTTTCCGCCATAACCCTTCGAATTGCTTCCACTTCTTGCTCCGTGGCGGGGACAAGGGGAAGCCTCGGTTCTCCGGCATTTAAGCCTATGAGCCTAAGGGCAGCCTTGACCGGAACAGGATTTGTCGTTATAAACAGAACTTTGTAAAGAGGGAAAAGCTTTAAATGCAGTTCTGCTGCTTCTTTTATCTTTCCTGAAAAGAAGCTTTCGATCATTTCTTTGATCATTTTACCGGCAACATGGGATGCCACGCTGATAACACCGCAGCCGCCAACTGCAAGCATCGGTAGCGTTAATGAGTCGTCCCCGCTGTAAATTAAGAAATCCTCAGGGGCCCCCCTTTTAATTTCTGCTACCTGATCAAGATTCCCGCTTGCTTCTTTGAAGGCACAGATGTTTTTAATTTGGGCCAGTCTAACCACGGTTGCCGGCAGCAGGTTGACCGATGTACGGCCGGGAACGTTATACATGATGATGGGCAGTTCGGTTTCCTGTGCAACCGCTTTAAAGTGCTGGTACAGGCCTTCCTGGCTGGGTTTGTTGTAATAAGGAGTTACCAGCATGATGCCATCTACGCCGGTTTCTGCAGCCTTTTTCGTCAAAGAGATCGTATCCGCAGTGCTATTTGAACCTGTTCCGGCAATGACGGTTCCCTTCTCACCAACTGCCTCTTTTACTACAGAAAAAAGCTTAAGCTTTTCTTCCTTGGTGAGAACCGGCGACTCGCCGGTCGTTCCGGCAACCACAACACCATCGGACCCGTTCTCTATTAAGAACCGGGCTAAGTTAGCTGCTTCGTCGTAGGCAACTTCTCCATCCTTGGTGAAAGGAGTGACCATTGCTGTCAAAAGACTACCAAAGTTTACCATCACTGTCGCCTCCTTATAATAAATTTCTATTAATAAGTATCTCGGCGATTTGTACGGCATTTGTCGCCGCGCCTTTTCGCAGTTGGTCGGCCGCAACCCAGAGGTTTAAACAGCCCTCGTGGGAAAGATCCGCTCTAATCCGGCCGACAAAAACCTCGTCCCGGTATGAAGTAAATAACGGCATCGGGTATTTTAAACCGGCAGGATCGTCCTCTACCACAATCCCGGGTGACTTTGCGAGAATTTCCCTGGCCTCCGCCGGTGTCAATTTTTTCTCAGTCTCGATATTGATCGACTCGGAATGGCTGCGAATTACAGGTACTCGGACCGTCGTGGCACTGATTTTAATTTCTTCATCGTGTAAAATCTTCTGGGTTTCCAGCACCATCTTCATCTCTTCTTTAGAGTAACCATTTTCCCAGAAAACATCTATATGTGGTATGAGGTTGAAAGCGATCTGATAGGGAAATACCTGGGGCCGTACAGGCTCCCCCGCAAGTACCTGCTTGGTTTGCAACAACAGTTCGTCAATCGCCTCTCTTCCGGCACCCGATACGGCCTGATAAGTAGAGACGATGACTCTTTTTATACGCCCCGCGTCATGTAGAGGTTTTAGGGGTACTACCATAATGATTGTGGAACAGTTTGGGTTGGCTATTACTCCCCTGTGGCCCTCTACATCCTCCGGGTTTACTTCCGGAACAACGAGCGGCACCCATGGTTCCAGCCTGAAGGTGCTGCTGTTGTCGATAGCTACCGCTCCTTTTTTCACCGCTTCGGGTACAAGCTCTTTGCTAACAGGTCCACCGGCGAAGAAGGCGATCTCTATTCCCTCAAAAGCTTCTGGTTTTGCAGTACGAACCGTTAATTCTTCGTTTTTATAAGCAATCTTCTTCCCTTCTGACCGGGAACTGGCCAGCAACCTTAAATCAGAAACAGGAAATTTCCGCTCCTGGAGGACATTGAGAATCTCTTGACCAACTGCACCGGTTGCCCCGACTATTGCAACTGAAAAGCCTCTTCCCATGGAATCTGCCCCTCCTGTTTATGTTTGACGTATAAATTCACTAAAAATCTGCCATGTCCTCTTTAACAGTAAAAGAAATTTTTAATACTGTAGCAAAACAGGCTGAATCTGCTTGCCTTCTAATGCCAAAAAGATTGTGTCCCGCATTTTGTCCAGGTGAGCTACGAGGGAGTTCGGTTTAACACTTGGGTTGTCCTGGCCAAAGGGAACCAGATAGATGTTCTTTGTGTTCAAGAGGGTGGCGATATTTTTTGCATTTAGCCCGAGGCCATCGTTCGTGGATACGGCGATGACTACAGGTAGCTGGTTACGCAGGTGGGCTTTGATGGCCATCAAGGCGGGTGTATCTGTGATCCCATTAGCCAGTTTTGCCAGGGTGTTACCCGTGCAAGGAGCAACCACAAGAATATCAAATAGTTTATTTGGCCCGATCGGTTCGGCATCCACAATGGTCTTAATCGGTTCATGCCCGGTAATTTCCTGCAATTTAGCACAAAGGTCCGATGATTTTCCGAACCGGGTATCGGTGGTGCTTATAGAATAAGAAACGATAGGGTATACCTCTGTCCCCTCTTGCACCAGTTTAGTTATTTCATTGAAGACGGCCTCCATGGTGCAGTGGGAACCTGTTAACACAAATCCCAGGCGTATCCCTCTGAGGTTCATATGCTTAAAACCCTCCCTACCTATTCCCTAAAAGTACTCCTGTGGTATTTCCCGGAGAATAAGTTGGGGAATAACCTGGGCAAGGATCTTTCCACTTGTTTTAGGTGCTACGATGCCGGGCAAGCCGGGTGCAAGAACGGCATTTACTCCTAACCTGTTTGCCGCAACAAAGTCTGTCCCTCCTGGTGCTGCGGCAAGATCGACGATGAGGACATCCTTTTTCATTGCAATAAGCATTTTTTCATCAAGCACCAGGGCCGGTACCGTATTAAATATTATGTCTGCCTCAGACACATGCTGCTGCAATCGGGTAAACACCAAAGGGCGGTACCCCATTTCGAAAGCCCGGGCGAGATCGGAGCGTTTTCTGGCGACAACTGTTACATGGGCGCCGATACCGCGCAGCATCCGTGCAAGAGTTTTGCCGAGCCGTCCAAAGCCGAGTACAAAGGAATTGCTGTCATGAATGGTTATCGGAAGCTTTTCCATCGCAATTTGTATGGCGCCTTCTGCTGAAGGAATTGCGTTTAAGATAGCAACGGAATCCATTTCTCCTATTTCGACCAGTTTCCATCTGTATTTATCGGCCCAGTTCCGCATCAAATCTCTGGCGAATCCAATGATCACAAGTGTTCCCGGCGGAATAAGCTCCGCAACGGAAGCGGTCAACTGGATGTGACAGTTATCGTCCAGTGTTTTTATATTTCCATTAGGGTCACTGCCAGACATCGGAAAAATAACAACCTGGGCATTTTTTAAAGCAGTTTTGATGTTCTGAGCCAAATGCACCTGTTCTAATTCAGGACAAGCAGGAAACCCGACCGCTGTGACGTCAGCGCCCATTCTGACAAGATCTTGCATAAAATAGATATCGCGTTTATCCCCACCAATAACAGCAACCTTGATTCCTCTTAAATCCAAGCCCATCCAATTCCCCTCCTTTCCCACATATTACTGGCTTTAACAGTATATGAAGGGAAAGAGGGGATGGTGCAAGATTGGCCCATCAAGAAAAAGGATAAGCTAGTCCAGGATTTTTTCTAACCCCACCACCACTCCTTGCAAAGATCTTGCCTTGCGTATAGCGTAAACAACCCCCGGCATGAATGACTCCCTGCTTAAAGAATCATGGCGTATTGTGAGCACCTGACCTAAGCCCCCGAAAATAACCTCCTGGTGTGCCACAAACCCGGGCAAACGGACGCTGTGAATTCTTATGCCTTCCAGTTCACCTCCCCTCACTCCCTTGATTTTTTCATATTCGTCGGGGTGACCTTGACGAACTGGCAGCCTTTCTTCTTGAATCATCTGAGCGGTTTTTAACGAGGTGCCTGACGGAGCATCGATCTTCTGGTCATGGTGCATTTCGATAATCTCTACATGCTTAAAGTGACGAGCGGCACGGCGTGCAAAATCCATCATTAAAACTGCTCCCAGAGCAAAATTTGGAGCGATCAAAACACCGAGTCCGGTTTTGCTTGCAGCCTTTCTCAGTTCATCAATTTCCACATCATCAATACCTGTCGTACCGATAATCGGGATTACACCGTAATGGAGAGCTGTTATGCCATTACTAACCGCAGCCTCTGGATTGGTAAAATCAACCAAAACGTCTGCATCGTTATTTTCTAATACTTTCTGGAGATCACTTGATACAACAACTCCGCAGGCGTTTAGGCCCACCAGCGCTCCGACGTCCACCCCGTTTTCTTTACTATCAATTGCCCCGACGAGCACCAGATCGCTTTCCTTGAGAACTGCTTTAATCACTTCTCTTCCCATTTTACCCGCGGCTCCAGTGACAACGACATGTATCTCCCCAGCCAACCGGACATCATCCCTTCACCCATGCTGTATTCTCTTTGCTTCGTTCTTGGATAATATTCTCGTATAAATGGCTCTTTATGTCAATAATAACGCATTATACCCAATTTCAGCGGAAGAAGTAATTACAGTATAAAAAAAGAACCCCGTCAAAAGGTTCGTTGATAGATGGTACCTTCTACCTTATATTGTTTATCTCTTATATTGGGAAAAGGTGCTGTCGAGATCCACGATAATGACCTCATTACCGATTTTCTTCACTGTTTCCCAGGGAACAACCATTTCCCTGCGATCCATCCAGAAATTTAGAAAGTTTGACCTCTGCGGCAATATAATTGACACTATTTCTCCGGTTTCAGGGTCAATAACCAGATCCGAGTTTGCGATAGTGCCCAAGCGCATACCATCAAAAATATTGATGATTTCTTTTCCCACCAGCTCACCCAAGCGCACCGATTTCCCTCCCTGATATCCTCTTCTATATCATCTAACTTATGTATCAACCTGCTAGGATATGTTAGCTGAAAGGCTTCCCCAAGGCAGTGATATTCCATCCTTTTCAACATCTCCTAAAACAACCAGTGTGTATCGAGATGGTTCCAGAAGTTCAGCAGCTAAATTTCGAACATCGTCCGGTGTAACTAAAGATATTTTCTGCAAGATCTCTTCTGGCGTGATCAAACGGTGATGTATTAATTCGGATTTTCCAAGACGGTGCATGCGGTGAACCACGCTTTCAGATGCAAGCAGCAAGCTTCCTTTAATCTGCTCTTTCGTACGTGTGAGTTCCTCCTCTGTAATTCCTACCCTAACAATATGATTGATTTCATGCCAGATCAGGTCTAAGACTTCAGAAATGCTGCTCGGATTCGTTCCGGCGTAAATAGTAAATAATCCGGTATCGTGAAAGGTTGTATAATAACTGTAGACCGTATAAACAAGCCCGCGCTCTTCCCGGATTTTTTGGAAAAGCCGTGAACTTGCCCCCCCTCCCAAAATATTGTTTAACACCTGAAGAGGATAAATCTTTTCATCGTATTGGGATACAGCCGGTACTCCCAGACACATTTGTGCCTGCTCCAGCGGCCTAACAAAGGTTTTAAAAGCAGCTTTAGTCTCAGGAGGTTCCATTGCAGGTATTAATTGTCCGGAATTGCTTTCACTGAAGTTGGCTTCAACCAGTTCCAGCACCTGCTCATGGCGAAGGTTGCCTGCAAACGCCAGTACCAGATTTGACGGGTTGTAATATTTATGGTAGAAATTGAGAATTTTCTCTTTCGTTAAACCCGAAACAGATTCCATCGTACCGATTACAGGGCGGCCGAGGGGGTGACCGTCCCAGATCGTCTGGGAGAAGAGATCATGGATAATTTCATCCGGTGTATCCTCATACATTCTAATTTCTTCTTGAATCACCTTTTTTTCACGCTCTATATCCTCGGCCCTGAAGAGGGAAGAAAAGTACATGTCAGAGAGAACATCCACTGCAAGCGGCAGGTGTTCGTCGAGCACCCGGGCATAATAGCAGGTATATTCCTTACTGGTAAAAGCATTAAGCTGGCCCCCAAGAGATTCGATAGATTCAGCAATCTGCTTGGCCGTTCGCCTTTTTGTACCTTTAAAAAGAATATGCTCGATCATATGAGAAATCCCGGCATCTTCTTTTTTCTCAAGACGGGAGCCGGTACCTATCCAGAAACCAACAGCTACCGAGCGGACACCCGGTATTTCTTCGCTGACAATCCTGACACCATTTTTTAAAACTGTTTTGTTATACATTGTAACCCCTGTCTCATTTTAAAAATTCAGTCGGAGCAAATATTCTCCTGTAGAATGGCAACTTTGCTTTTACTGCTTCAAGTGTTACCAAGGAACAATTATATAGCAAGTGATCACCCAAATAAACTTCAATTTTTCCAACATTTGTTCCCTTAGCAAGGGGTGCCTTTAAATTTGGGTTGATAATATACCGTTTTTCAATGGAGTTTAGTTCGCCACTTTTAACAGCTATTTCCTCATCCTTAATGGTCCCAACCTTAACCTTTGCAATATGGCCATTACTGACCGGTACGGAAAGGATGAGATGCTGCTGTCTTGCAACTTTATACCATCTGCATCGGTTAAAACCGTAATTAAAAAGTTCTAGCGTATCATTATAACGATCACTGCTGTTAAGCACTACACTGATTAATACCCTGCCTTTTTTTTCTGCAGCAGCAATCAAACACTGGCCGGCAGCGGCTGTCGTTCCAGTTTTAACTCCGATCACGCGCATGCCGCGATTGTACAGCAACCGGTTGGTATTGCTCAAAGGAATCGGCTCACCGGTTTTTATTTCGTGGATGATCATATCCTTGGTGCGCACGATCTGGCGAAAATCCTTGTTTTTTAAGGCATACCGCGTCATCAGGGCCAGATCGTAAGCAGTTGCTATATGCTTAAAATCTGTCAAGCCATGCGGATTACGAAACCGGCTCCGGTAAGCGCCAAGGGTCTTTGCCTTATATGTCATCAATGAAGAAAAGAGTTCTTCATTTCCTCCTAAATATTCCGCGATGGCGGTTGCGGCGTCATTTCCCGAATTGATTAATGCTCCTCTGATGAGGTCGAACAGGCATAACCGGTCCCCGGGGTTTAAATAAAGGCTGGTGCCTTCTGTATAGGCGGCATACCGGCTTATTGTAACAACATCCTTTTTTTTACCTAACTCCAAACCCAAAAGAGCAGTAAGTATTTTAGTCGTGCTGGCGGGATGCATTTCGCGGTCGGCGTTCTGGCTGTACAGCACATGACCCGTCAGACCATCTATCAGAATTGCCGCTTCTGCGGACAATTGGGATGGGGATATATTTTCTGCCGCAACAGGCGGCGGGGCACTGCTCAATATCAGGATAGCTAAAATAATCACAAGAAAAGGACGCTGCTGCAACTTTTTCTTGAACAGGGGTGCTCTCTCCTTGTCATAACTGTTTATTAATCCGTAATTAGATTTTCCAAAGGTACCATCTGATAACCCTGTTCGGATAAACCTCGAAATATATCCGGCAGAGCTTGATTGACTTGGGACGTAGGATGCATCAGGATGATTGCGCCGTTATGTACATTTTCTAAAACGCGCGAGGTGATCACTGCCGGGTCGGGTTTTTGCCAATCTATCGTGTCGACGGTCCATAAAACGGTTTTATGGTTGGTTTGATGTGCGGCCTTCAAAACAGTATCGTTAAATTCACCAAAGGGTGGTGCGTACAACTTTGTGCGTCTTTTTATTATTTTCAGGATAATATCAGATGTCTTATTAATTTCCTCGATGTTTTCACTTAAGGTTAAATTATTGACGTGGGGATGAGAGTAACCATGATTCCCAATTTCGTGCCCGCCGTTGGCTATTTTTCTGACATAATCGGGGTTAGCTTCCGCCCACCTCCCGGTTATGAAAAAGGTTGCCTTAATCCTGTTCTTGGCAAAAATTTTGAGCATCTCATCCAGATACTCTTCTCCCCAGTCAACATTAACCGTAAACGCAACCCATTTTTTAGCGTTGTTTCCCTGGTAGATCGGCTTAAAAACCTGTTGGTAGGCAACGTAACGGCCAATAGAGCAAATGGAGGCAAACAGTCCAATAACCACAATAAAAAATAAGAGCAACTGTTTTTTTCTATAAATAACAAACACTCCCTTACCCCCTATTTTCTATCATTTTTCCTTATTTTATATATTCAGGAGGCGAGGAAGTTATTAAAGCTGCTTTTATTTTTCTTTTTTCTTGGACTGCAGCGCCCGGAGGGCCTCTTTACGAGATAAATTAACACGTCCCTGTTTATCTATTTCAATCACTTTGACAATAATCTCGTCACCTTCTTTGAGAACATCCTTGACCCGGCTTACCCTTCGTTCGTCAAGCTGGGAAATATGAACCAGGCCTTCTTTGCCCGGTAAACCTAAAGCACCTGGTATGATTTCCACGAAGGCCCCGAAATCCATAAGGCGGACCACTTTCCCCATGTATATTTTACCAACTTCAACCTCCTGGGTCAGGCATTCAATGATATGCACGGCCTTTTTCCCGGCTTCTGCGTCTGCTGCCGCAATAAAGACACGGCCATCATCTTCGATATCGATCTGGACCCCTGTCTCCTCGATGATCTTGCGAATTGTTTTTCCGGAAGGCCCGATCACATCCCGGATCTTTTCAGGATCGATAGTCATGGTGATAATACGCGGGGCGTAGGGTGAAAGTTCCTTGCGAGGTTCAGGTATCGCTTCAAGCATCTTATTCAAGATAAACAGCCTTCCTTCTCTTGCCTGAGCAAGGGCATGCCTCAGTATTTCCTGAGAAATCCCTTTTATTTTTATATCCAGTTGTAATGCCGTGATCCCCTTTGCTGTTCCTGCCACCTTGAAGTCCATATCCCCCAGTGCATCCTCGATCCCCTGGATGTCGCTTAGAATTGCAAACTTGTCACCGTCCATGATCAGGCCCATGGCGATTCCTGCAACAGGCGCTGAGATCGGGACCCCTGCGTCCATCAAGGCCAGCGTGCTTCCGCAAACACTTGCTTGGGATGTTGAGCCGTTGGATTCTAGAACCTCCGACACCAAGCGGATCGTGTAAGGAAACTTATCTTCACTCGGCAAAACCGGTAGAAGGGCCCGTTCAGCAAGGGCGCCATGTCCTATCTCACGGCGGCCGGGGCCCCGCATGGGCCGCGTCTCACCGACACTGTATGGGGGGAAGTTGTAATGGTGCATGTACCTTTTTGATTCTTCAATCCCAAGGCCGTCAAGGATCTGTTCATCGCTTACGGCCCCAAGTGTTGCGACGGTAAGCACCTGGGTTTGCCCTCTAGTAAAAAGTCCGCTCCCATGGGTGCGCGGAAGAACTCCCACTTCACAGGTAATTGGTCTGATCTCATCTAAAGCTCTCCCGTCGGGCCTGCTGCCTTCGTTGATTATCATGCAGCGTACGGTTTCCTTGAGAACCTTGGTAAATACCTCTTTTATCGCTTTTTCCTGCTCGGGGTAGATTTCCACAAAATGCTCCACTGTCTCTTTTTCCAGTTGATCAATAGCTTCCTGCCTTGCCAGCTTATCCGGATTCCTTACCGCATTATCGATTTTATCAAGGAGGTAGGAACGAACGGTTTCTTCAATCTCAGGTTCAATCTTATAAACGGGGACAACCAGCTTTTCTTTTCCGACTGCTTCGATTATTTTCTCCTGAAACTTGATAATCTCCTTGATAGCGGTATGCCCAAATTCAATTGCATCGAGTATTATCTCCTCTGGCACTTCCTGAGCGCCGGCTTCCACCATGAGTACGGCGTCTTTGGTTCCGGCCACCACCAGGTGCATCTCGCTTTTCTCTGATTGTTGAACCGTTGGGTTTATTACAAATTCACCGTTTACTCTGCCCACAATGACTCCACCAATGGGTCCTGCAAACGGTATGTCAGAAATTGACAGTGCAGCCGACGCCCCGTTCATCGCAGTTATATCAGGGGCACAGTCCTGATCCACCGACAAAACTGTGGCTACCACCTGAACATCGTTGCGAAATCCTTCAGGAAACAGTGGGCGAATTGGTCTATCTATAAGTCTCGCCGATAGGATTGCTTTTTCGCTAGGCCGTCCTTCTCTTTTAATGAACCCCCCTGGTATTTTGCCAACTGCATACAATCTTTCCTCGTAATCTACGAGAAGAGGGAAAAAGTCAATTCCCTCACGGGGTTCTTTTGCAAGGGTTGCTGTAACGAGAACGACCGTGTCCCCGTACTTTACCCATACTGCTCCGTTTGCCTGTTTAGCAACCTTACCTATCTCCATGATTAGGGGTCGCCCACCGAGATCCATTTGAAACTTCTCGTGCATGGTTTCCCTCCTGTTTTACGAAAATAACCCTGACAAAAGTATTCTTTGCTAAACGATCAGCTAGGTATTAAATGTAAATTAATTAGAAAGAGCGGCTACCCGCTCTTTTTGAGAAAAATAACGGATTGGATTACCGGCGCAACCCAAGTTTGTCTATAATAACTCGGTACCGCACGGGATCACTTCGTTTCAGGTAATTCAAAAGAGAGCGCCTTTGACCGACCATCTTCAAAAGACCGCGCCGGGAATGATGGTCTTTCTTATGAACCTTAAGATGCTCGGTCAGGTAATTAATTCTTTCCGTAAGGAGCGCGATTTGAACTTCAGGAGAGCCGGTATCTCTCTCATGAACCTGGAATTTTTGAATAATTTCTTTCTTTACGGCCGGATCGAAAACCAATTGACTAAACCTCCTCATTTATTCGCTATTGCCTTTTTTAAATTATTTACCGATAACGGTTATTACAAGGCGTCCCGCTGGGATATCCTTGACTACTAAATCAAAGATGCGGCCTGATTTTGCTAAAAAACCACGAAATCGCGCTGCGCTTGGGACCTGTGCCGGAATCTCTCTGGCTGCCT
This sequence comes from Clostridia bacterium, assembly GCA_902812385.1. Lineage (GTDB taxonomy): Bacteria > Bacillota > DSM-12270 > Thermacetogeniales > Thermacetogeniaceae > DULK01. The sequence continues at coordinate 84,528 of CADDZD010000001.1, forward strand.
GTATTATATCATCTATTGTTATTTTCTCTTGACGGAGGTTATTTAATCTTTTTTTAGCATGCTCAGTGATGATCACTTTCATCTGCTGTTATTCTCCTCGCCCTTAGCCCTTATAAATTACTTAACTCCACCCCTTCTTGAGCAATGATGGCATATAGCGCATCTTGAAAAGCAAGAATGGAAGCCTCCTCTACATTATACTGGTTATAAATGCCTTCCAATTCTTTTTTTAGGGCAAGGAATTCACCGCTCATGCAAATTTCAGAAATCCGCTGAACAAACTTATTAAGGTCCTGGTGATACTCATCTATCACCGGCAGTCCCAAGTGGATACCTCCTTCTTTGTAAAACCAGGTTAATCATATTAAATTCATCTTATCATAGTTTAATGTATGTGTAAATCTTCTACATTTTCGCCATTTCCTTTAATATATTATATCCGTTGTTTGCTCGAAAAAGCCAGACTAACCCTTTCTCGCCCGCAAATCCTGAGGGCATCCTGAACGTCTTTTTTTATCTGCCTGACCAGTTCCTCAACTACCGGGAATTTTTTCTCTTCTCTAAGCTTTTGGTATAATTCTATTTCTATCTTCTTGCCGTAAGCAGAGCCCTGGTATCCTAAAAGGTGAGCTTCGATCAATTTGTCTTTTGTATTATAAAAGGTTGGATGGTAGCCTATATTAACTACGGCAGGATACCGTTTCCCCTCCAGTAATGCCTGCCCTGCATAAACCCCGGAGCAGGGGACAATCAGGTCATCGGGTAAATCAATGTTCGCGGTTGGAAATCCGAGTGTTCTTCCACGCTGGTCACCTCTTATAATCTTTCCTCTGAGTAGGGGCCAGTATCCTAACAATTCTCTGGCTTTCTGGATATCACCAGAATTTAGCAAATCCCTGATCCGGGTACTGCTCACCAGTGTTCCGTGCAGTGTAATCGGGGGTATTACCTTCACAGTAAAGTGGTATTTATTACCATATTGAATGAGCAGCTCAGGAGTTCCGGTTGCACCGCGACCAAATCTGTAGTTGAAACCAACAAAAACACCCTGAACTCGGAGCTTTCTCAGCATTATTTCCTCCACAAACTCCTCCGGAGTAAAGGAGGCAATCTCCATGTTAAAGGGAATGATAAAAGCAATTTCAATATTCAAAGATTCGAAAATCTCTATCTTTTTCTCAAGGTCCAGAAGTAGCTTGGGAGCGTTTGCAGGGTCAAGCACCTTCTGGGGGTGTGGGTGGAAGAGAAAAACTGCAGGTACTGTATCGGTCTGCAGTGAGAAGTCTATCATTTCCTTTAACAAATGCCGATGGCCAATATGGACGCCATCGAAGTTTCCCAATGCAACAACAAGTTTATTATCCAAAAGGGGTATATTTTCCAGGCTTTCGATTACCTTCATAGCAAACCTCTTTTGTGTTTCTAGTTTTACAGAGTTCGAAAGACTTTTTGGGGTTTATACAACCAGGTTCCTCCCTGCTGTACTTTGTAAGCCCCCAATGCCAATAATCTCCCGCTCGGGGCGTAAAGCCGCACAAATTTCGGAAGATTGCTGTTGCCAACGCCGCCCATGATACCCGAGGGTGCTACCGGCAGTCCGTTTAATATGCCGGCGACAGCCTTATCCTTGACGGTGAAAGCAGGTATATCCTGTAAAGCAAAGTCTACCGGCAGTAAAAAGGAATAGTCCTGCTGCTGCCAAAGCTGGTTGACCTCATCAAGTGTGAAGGAATGTTCTAGTTTAAATGGGCCGGTGGCCGTTCTGATCAGGAACGAAAGATATGCACCACATCCCAGGGCTTTTCCTATATCTGCACAGAGGCTTCTGATGTAGGTGCCTTTTGAACAGGAAATATCTAACAGAGCACGCGGGTGCGGATAAGTGTCATAAAATGAAAGAAGTTCCAGTGAATATATAACAACCCTCCGGGCTTTGCGTTCGACAGTCTTACCCTCTCGGGCCAACTCATAAAGCCTTTTGCCCTTATGGTGAATTGCAGATACCATCGGAGGAACCTGCTTGATTTCGCCATGGTATTTCTTTAAAACATTTATTATTTCGGGCAGTTCAAGTCGGCAGGGTTGTTCCCGGACAATTGATCCACCTGCATCATAGGTGTCGGTTTCAATACCGAAGGTGATCTCGGCACGGTATCCCTTCGGCTTTTCCATCATAAATTCCGATACCCGTGTCCCCTGTCCCACACATATGGGCAAAACACCCGCGGCTCCGGGATCGAGCGTCCCGGCATGGCCGATCTTCCGGATCTTGAAAAGACGCCGTAAATATAAAACAACATCATGAGATGTTACGCCAGGCTCTTTGAGTACATTAATTAAGCCATCCATTTAAGTACTGGCTGCCCCCTTGGCGTCAAGCAGGAAATTCACAGTTGCTGCTAAAACTCTCCTTTCGACATCCTTCAATGTCCCGTGAACCGTACAACCTGCTGCCCGTTCATGTCCGCCTCCTCCAAAACTGGCAGCAAGACTATTTACATCAACATAGTTTTTCGAGCGAAAACTCACTTTAACTTCATTATTGCTGACCTGTTTGAAAAGAATACCTACCTCAACCCCGCTTATTGACTTTGGATAATTGACAAGATCCTCACATTCCTCTATGCCGCACCCCGTTTCAATTAAATATTTTTGAGGAACGGCCATCCAGGCGACTAACCCGTCCTCACTGACAGACAGTGTCCTGAGACACTTTTCCAGAAGCCGCAAACTTTTTAAGGAACGCTCTTCGTATAGCAACTGATAAGCCCTGCTGTGTGCTGCCCCAAATTGTAAAAGGGACGCCGCATTCCGGTGACACCTGGCAGTTGTATTCTGGTGTTGAAACGAGCCTGTGTCTGTGACGATGGCAACGTATAGGTTTGTGGCGATTTCCGGCGTAATGGAAACCCCCATATCTTCGAGGATTTCAAAAATCAGTTCACCGGTGGCAGCAGCATCCGTATCCACTAAATTTAAGTTTCCGAAATTCGTATTGCTCACATGATGATCAATATTCAATAGAGTATTGCAGTTGTTGAGCAACCCTTCAATTTCTTTGCCTGTGCGTTCTACTTCCGTACAGTCCAACACAACTCCTACGTCAAAGGCTGAACTGTTTAAGTTACCGGGTTCCTGAATCAACTCATAACCGGGTAAAAAAGAGAAGGTACGGGAAACAGGATGTGGACAGGTGATGGTAACGTTCTTGCCCAGTTCTCTTAATGTCAAACCCAACCCCAGTAATGATCCCACTGCATCACCATCGGGATTGAGATGAGAGGCAAGCAAAAAATTATTACCCTTTCTGAAAATATTTTCCACATCCCTTTTTATCATAATTCTTCCTTCTTTTCATCACAGACTTTATCAATAATCTGGCTGATTCTGATCCCCTGTTCGATCGAGGTATCAAGATTAAACGTAATTTCCGGAAGATAGCGCAAACGGATCCTCTTCCCCAATTCCGATCGTATAAACCCGTTTGCTCGTTGAAGGCCTTCCAGTGTTCTGGCCTGTTCTTCATCAGATCCGTAAACACTAACGAATATTTTAGCATAGCGCATATCCTTGGAGACTTCTACATCCGTCACACTGGTGAGATGGCTGATCCGGGGATCTTTCAAGTGGTTACGGACAATATCTGTCACTTCACGTTTAATTTCTTCCGCAAGACGGTTTACGCGAAAGCCCATTTTCTTCACCTTTCCTAAGGCTCGAGCGCCCTTTTTACCTCTTCTATATAATAACCTTCCAGTATGTCTCCTTGCTTGAGATCCTGAAATTTGTCAAGACCAATTCCGCATTCGTGCCCCTGCACCACCTCACGGACATCGTCTTTATACCGCTTGAGTGAAGCAATACTGCCTTCATAGATAACAACACCGTCGCGAATAACTCGTACCCGGGCGTTTCTGACGACTTTTCCCTCTGAAACATAACAACCGGCGATTGCTCCGACTTTCGGTATATGAAAGACATTCCTTACCTCGGACCGTCCCATAACAACTTCTCGAAGTTCCGGCTCCAGGAGTCCTTCCAGGGCAGCCTTGATGTCGTCAATTACCTCGTAAATTACCCTGTAAAGCCGGATTTCAACCTGCTGTTGCTCGGCAGCTCTTTTGGCATTGTTATCAGGACGTACGTTGAATCCGATGATCAGTCCGCCCGAAGCGCTAGCAAGCATGACGTCGGTCTCCGTGATGGCGCCTACACCAGAATGGATGAGGTTAATCCTTACCTCGTCGGTGCTCAACTTTGTAAGCGCCTGGATCAGGGCTTCAACCGATCCTTGTACATCGGCTTTGATAATGAGGTTTAACTCTTTAACTTTACCCTGCTGGATTTGCTTAAAAAGATCATCCAGCGTTACTTTCTCTCGGGTTGCCATATCATGCTGCCGTTTTTGCTGCAGGCGCTCCTCTACAATTTGACGTGCAAGTTTTTCGTCCTGGCAGACCGCAAAAGGATCTCCCGGATTCGGAACCTCAGAAAGACCGAGAATCTCTACAGGCGTTGCAGGTAGAGCCTTTTTAATACGCCTGCCTTTGAAATCCAGCATGGCTCTGACTCTTCCATGCGCGGTACCGGCTATAACATAATCCCCGATTTCCAGTGTGCCTTTTTGGATTAATACCGTTGCCACCGGGCCTCTACCTTTGTCCAACTGGGCTTCTATTACTGTTCCGCGGGCAGGACGGTTCGGGTTTGCCTTCAGTTCCTCCATTTCTGCGACAAGCAAGATCATTTCCAGCAGTTGATCTAAACCTTCTTTTGTTTTAGCAGAAACGGGTACGCAAATTGTGTCTCCTCCCCATTCTTCCGGAACAAGGCCGTACTCGGTTAGCTGCTGTTTCACATGATCGGGATTCGCCTGTGGTTTGTCAATTTTATTAATTGCGACAATGATGGGAACCCCGGCTGCTTTAGCATGGTTAATGGCCTCTACCGTTTGAGGCATAACCCCATCATCGGCAGCAACCACCAGAACTGCGATATCTGTTACTTCGGCTCCGCGGGCCCGCATTGCTGTAAAGGCCTCGTGACCGGGGGTATCGAGAAAGGTTATCTTTTTACCTTTCACATCAACCTGGTAGGCACCTATGTGCTGGGTAATTCCTCCTGCCTCTGTCGCCGTTACGTTTGTATGGCGAATTACATCCAATAAGGATGTTTTCCCATGGTCAACATGACCCATGACGGTGATTACAGGCGGTTTCGGTTCAAGCTGATCGGGATCGTCCGGTGTATCCTCGATGAATGCTTCAAATTTTCCAACCTCGGTTTCAACTTCTGCCTCTATCCCGAATTCCCCGGCAACGAGAATTGCAGTGTCATTATCAATCTCTTGATTTAAAGCGGCCATGACGCCAAGCTCGATTAATTTCTTGATTACATCGCTTCCTTCGACTTGCATGCGATTTGCCAGTTCCTGAACAGTGATCTTTTCTCCGATCACTATCTTCGTGGGCCCAGCGTTAGAAGTCGCATGGGCTGATCCTTTCCGCTTCCTTTTTCCGTGGCCGTGGGTGGAAATATTAGCCACCTTGGAAAGCAATTTGCGTTGGTTTTGTTCTTGCGAGCGCCGGATTTCCTCTTTACGGGCTAAAACTTTTTTCCTGTATTCCTCATGTTCCAGGTTGTGTTTTCTAGACTCATCCTCAAAAACTTCTTGTGGTCTCTTTTTTGTCACTGCATGTTCTTTCTTGGACTCTTTCCGGCGTTCCTTTTTTAGCTCCTTTTGGGGTTCCTTATGCTCCTTACCGAGTTCTTTCTTTACCGCTTTCGGGGTATTAGGAGTTTCTTTCTTGCTGAACAATTGTCTTATCCTTTTAACCTCGTCTTCTTTCAGAGTACTCATATGATTTTTTACTGAAAAACCCATTTGCTGTAAACGGGCAGTAAGGTCTTTGCTGTTTAGCCCAAGTTCCTTGGCTATTTCATGAACCCGAGTTTTTGCCATTTAATCACCCCCACTATTTTGTGTCAATCTTCCCGTCTTTTATTTGGGCCAAGAATCCTTGACTCAATTCTCTCGATAAGATCGCCCAAAAGCATGACGGACTGCCGAGTATTCTTTTGTACTCATCTTTAGTCCCATATTCCACATATTTGATTCTTTCTGCAAGACAGACCCTGATTATCTTTTTTTTGCTAACTCCCGCATCTTTAGCGATAATAATTAGCTTTGCCTGTTTATTTCGGATCGCATGTAAACAGTTGGTCATCCCCAAAGCAAGTTTTCCGGCCCGCTTTGCAAGTCCCAACAGAGCGAGCGGTGAATTCAATTCGCCTCACCCGAAAGGGATTTGATCAAGTCCTCGACCACTTCAATAGGGACTTCGGATTTTAAAGCATGCTGCAGGTGCTTGCCTGACAGGGCCGCCCGCAAGCAGGCAATATTCCTACAGATGTAGGCGCCCCTTCCCGAACGTTTCCCTGTGGGATCAATGACAACCTGCTGTTCTGGTGTCCGGACTATCCTGATTAATTCCTTCTTTCCCCTCGTCTGCCGGCACCCCACGCAGATACGCTGAGGAACTTTTTTAATCCTAGCCATTATCATCGACCACCTCTTGTTCCTCAGTTAATTCCTCGCTGCTTTCATGGATCTGAGACTCGCTTTTGATATCTATTTTCCACCCGGTCAGTCGCGCAGCGAGACGGGCGTTTTGGCCTTCTTTTCCGATAGCTAAAGAAAGCTGGCTGTTTGGAACAACTACTTTCGCTATCTTTTCTTCCTCATTTATAGCAACAAGAATAACTTTAGCAGGGCTTAGTGCATTGGCTACAAATTCTTTGGGATTGCTGCTCCATTTAATAATGTCTATCTTCTCGCCTCTAAGTTCGTTAACGATCGCCTGTACGCGCATCCCCTTGGGGCCGACGCAGGCTCCAATGGAGTCAACATTCTCGTCTTTTGAGTAGACGGCAATCTTGGAGCGCGTCCCGGGCTCTCGGGCAACTGCTTTCAGTTCAACAATTCCTTCATAAATTTCGGGCACTTCCAGTTCAAACAGGCGCTTTAACAGTCCTGGATGCGTCCGTGACACAAGGATCTGGGGGCCTTTTGTGGTTTTCTTTACTTCGGTTACGTACGTCTTGATGCGGTCACCCCGGTTGTATTTTTCCGTCGGGATCTGCTCAGATGGCGCCAGCAATGCCTCAGCGCGCCCCAGGTCGATATAAATATTCTTTGCCTCCTGGCGACGGACTACACCTGTAACGATATCCCCTTCGCGACTTAAGAACTCCTCGTAGATAAGCCCTCTTTCCGCTTCGCGAATTTGCTGTACAACTACTTGTTTCGCTGCTTGTGCAGCTATCCGTCCGAAATTACTGGGTGTTACCTCTACTTCAACCGTATCGGAACTGCCGTCGTAAGCCGGATTAAGTCTTTTGGCTTCCTCAGCTGTGATTTCAAGCCTGGGATCTGTTACGGCCTCTACAACATTCTTTTTGGCAAAAACCTTGATCTCTCCCGTATCCCTCTCTATTTCTATGCGGGCGTTTTGAGCTGAACCGAAATTCTTTCTGTAAGCGGTCAAAAGGGCGTGTTCTATGGCTTGTAACAAAACCTCGGCACTTATACCCTTTTCTTTTTCAATCTCCTTAAGAGCATTGATAAATTCTAGATTCACAAATTTCACCTCCTCATTCAAAACTCCAAAACATCAGAAAACTTTAAGTTTAGCTTTTGCGATCAAATTAATCGATATTTTGATAGGACCTGATTTTGTTTCAAGAAGCACCTGGTCCTCAACATAGTCGACAAGCTTTCCACAGAAATTTTTCTGACCTTGAATTGGTACATTGGTTCGCAGTGTGATATCCCTTCCGCGAAATCTGATAAAATCCCCAGGTTTCCTAAGCGGCCTTTCAATACCAGGTGATGAAACCTCCAGATAATACTGGTGAGGAATCAAGTCAACAGCATCCAGCTTTTCACCTAAAAAACCGCTGATTTCTTCGCAGTCATTAAGCTGTATACCCCCGGGTTTGTCGACATAAATACGCAAAAACCATTTGCTTCCTTCTTTTTCATAGACTGCATCTACCAGTTCAATTCCCCGGGTACCTGCCAGAGGCTCAAGAAGTTCTTCTAAAATTTTATATATCTTTTCCTTTTTCAAAAAAACACCCCGCATTAAACGTTATCAATAATATGAAAGAGTGGGCATCAACCCACTCTCAAGGAACAACCTCCTTGCAAGCATTTCCCGTTACATCATCTGAAATTATAACAAAACTTAAATTTTTCTGCAACATCAGGTAAGATTATTATCCTTTCTCAATCTGTTTAAAACTTCACGCAGATAACTAATCGCATCACCTTTTTCTTTATAAATAATTTCTCCCGTTGAACGCAGTTTAATCTCAAGCAGATTATCTGTTATGGCCCGGTTGCCAACCACCAGACGGATGGGATACCCGATCAGGTCGGCGTCCTTGAATTTTACCCCAGGGCGTTCGGTACGGTCATCATAGATGACATCAATGCCGGCATTCCTTAAATCTTGGTAGATTTTTTCGGCAATCTCGGTTTGTAAGGAATCCCGTTGATTTACGGCCATTATAACGACCTCGAAAGGTGCTATGTCAACCGGCCAGATAATTCCGTCCTCATCATGTCCCTGCTCGACCGCTGCAGCCATCGTCCTGGTAATGCCAATACCATAACATCCCATAACGATCGGGATCTCGTTTCCCTGTTCGTCCAGGACCGTTGCACCTAATGCTTTGCTATACTTGGTGCCCAGTTTAAAGATCTGCCCCACTTCAATACCCCGCCTCATTTTAAGCGGCTGATTGCAACATGGGCACAAATCCCCTTCCTCCGCAACCCTGAAATCTCCGTAATTATCAACTACGAAGTCCCTATTCGGGTTAACATTGCGGTAATGGAAACCCATTCGGTTCGCTCCAACTGCGGCGTTTCTCAAATACATGACTTCTTCGTCTGCTAAAATCTTAACTACACCTTTTTCTTTCAAGCCAACCGGACCCACATAACCGAACGGCAACCCGTACCTTTCCTCAGATTCATTTTCTAATGCTATTTCCATTTGATTGACGCCAAGAAAGTTCTTTACTTTAATCTCATTTACGTTGCGATCCCCTCTGACGAGAACCGCCACAAGCTCACCATCGGCTTCATAGAGCAATGTTTTAATGATCCGATCGGGTGTTACATTGAGATATTCTGCCACTTCCCGGACGGTGCGGGCACCCGGTGTTGCAACCAGTTCGGTATCCAGCATCTCCTCGCAAACATCTTTGGTTTCGGCTCTACAAGGTGCCTTTTCTACATCCGCTGCATAATCACAACCTGTACAGTAAACAATTTCTGCCTCTCCTGTATCGGCCAGCACCATAAACTCGTGTGTATCACTTCCGCCGATAGCACCGGAATCCGCTTCAACAGCCCGAAAGGTGAGCCCGCAGCGGGTGAATATCCTGGTATAGGCCTCGTACATTTTGCGGTAGCTGATCTCCAACCCCTCTTCATCTCTGTCAAAAGAATAAAGATCCTTCATGATAAATTCCCGCCCCCGCAACAAGCCGAATCGCGGGCGCCGTTCATCTCGGTATTTATTCTGGATCTGGTAGAGAAGGAGAGGAAGTTGGCGATACGACTTCACTTCCTGGCGGACGAGGTCGGTAATCACCTCTTCATGAGTGGGTCCCAAACAGAATTCACGGTCGTGCCGGTCCTTTAAACGGAACAATTCGGGTCCGTAGACGTTCCATCTCCCTGACTCATACCACAGCTCGGCGGGCTGGATAATGGGGAGCAACATTTCCACACCGCCCGCGCGGTTCATTTCCTCCCTAACGATCCGTTCGATCTTTTGCACAACACGGTATCCCAGCGGAAGAAGTGTATAAACACCAGCGGCCACTCTCCTCAACATACCGGCTCGAAGTAATAGTTGATGGCTAATGGTATCCGCCTCAGCCGGAACTTCTCGAAGTGTCGGTATCAGCGCTTGAGTTACCCGCATTGTTGTTCTCCCTTTCCTCCAGTATTTTATCAATCTCTGTAATAAGGGCGTCAACTAATTCCTCTTCAGGAACCTTACGAACCAGCTTTCCCTTTTTGAACAGGAGCCCGCAGCCTTTTCCTCCGGCAATGCCCACATCCGCTTCTCTCGCCTCACCGGGTCCATTGACAGTACAGCCCATAACGGCAACCTTCAGATCATGCCTGGTCGGAGGCAGGCGCCGCTCAACCTCCCGGGCGATGGACATCAGGTCTATCCGGCAGCGGCCACAGGTGGGGCACGATATCAGATCGACTCCCCCAGGACGCAGCCCCAGAATCCTTAATATCTCCAGGCCTGCTTTAACCTCCTCATGCGGTGGGCCTGTCAGTGAAACGCGTATGGTATCCCCAATACCTTCCGCCAGCAATGTCCCGATTCCGATTGCCGACTTGATTGTACCCGACAGCCCCCCCCCTGCTTCGGTAACACCCAAGTGCAGGGGGTATTCCACACGATCCGCAAGAATGCGATACGCCTCGATCATCATGGCAACATCTGGGGCTTTCACCGATATTTTAATATTATAATAATTTTCTTTTTCAAGCAGCTTCACGTGTGACAGGGCACTTTCAACCAAACCGGCGGCGGTCCTCCCGTATTTACCTAGAATATCAGGGGGAAGCGAACCGCTGTTAACCCCAATCCGAATAGGGATGCCTCTTTCCGAAGCTGCTCTGACTACCGCACGTACCCGTTCTTGATTTCCAATATTACCGGGGTTGATCCTGAGCCCATCTACCCCGTTCTTGATAGCCAGGAGAGCCAGCCGGTAATCGAAATGGATGTCTGCTACCAGTGGAATAGAGATCTGCTTTTTTATTTCTTTGAGTGCCTCGGCGGCCTCCTCATCGGGAACCGCAACCCGGATGATATCGCAGCCCAATTCCTCAAGCTCATGGATCTGGCTTACGGTTGCATTAACGTCCCGCGTATCGGTTTTTGTCATCGTCTGAACTGAAATCGGAGCACAACCACCGACCGGCACGTCTCCCAACATGATTTGTTTTGTTAGCCGCCGCCTTATACCCATTCTAACCACCGGCCAGTATCCGAACGAGATCGTTATAGGTTATCAAAAGGAATAAAACCATTAGCAATGCGAACCCAACCAGATGGATGAAATTTTCTTTCTCGGGATCAATTGGTTTACCTCGAATTCCCTCAATGCAGAGAAACATCAACCTGCTCCCATCCAGCGCAGGAATTGGTAGCAGGTTAACCAGGGCTAAATTAATTCCCAGAATTGCGGTAAAGCTCAACAAATAACCCAGTCCTCCGCGGGCGGCATCACCGATCATCTGGGTAATACCTACCGGGCCTGTAATCTCGCTGGGGGGAACAGCTCCGGTTACCATCCCGAGAATTCCCACAAGGATCAACTTAGAAAAGCCGAAGGCGCGATCCATGCCCAACCTGACTGCCTGAAAGAAACCCTGTTTCTCCCATATAATACCCTGCCGGATACCGATCTGGCTGACCTGCATTTGTGGATCATACTGGGGAGTAACGTAAAATGTGTAGGTGTGCCCACTACGTTCGATCACCAGCCTTACTTTTTGTCCACCGCTTTTATGTATCTTATTGGCAATATCATTCCACCTTGGCGTGTTGACATCATTGACTTTTATTATCCTGTCACCGGTTTTTAATCCCGCCCGGTCGGCGGGGCTGCCGGAAATAATATCGCCAATTATATTGGCGTTGGAAGGGGTAGGAATGCCAATCAGGCTGAAAACGATAATGAACAGCACTATCGCCACAAGAAAGTTCGTCAGGGATCCGGCCGAAATAACCGCGAAGCGATCTTTCAGGGGCTTTTTGTTAAAGCCATTGATGCGATCATCGTTCGGTTCCATTCCTGCCATTTTAACATAACCCCCTAGCGGCAAGAGGCGAAAGGAATACCTTGTCTGATCCCGCTGAGATTTGATACTCAATAATTTAGGTCCAAAGCCGATACTGAATTCGTCCACCTGAATTCCAACCATTCTGGCAACCACAAAATGGCCGAGTTCGTGAACCACAATCAGGAATCCTAGCACCAATAGAGATATGATGATAAACACCGCAATCCCCCTCAAGATCTTGTATTAATGATTTGTTCTGCGTATTGGCGCGCCCACCGGTCTGCGGCCAAAATATCATCAAGTTCGGTGACCTGCTTTCGATCGTGCCGGGACATAACACCTGAGATAATTTCAGGGATGTCCAAAAATTTAATCCTCCCATTCAGAAAAGCATTGACGGCTATTTCATTAGCCGCATTCAATACAACAGGCATTGTGCCGCCGGCCTTTCCCGCTTCACGGGCTAAACTCAAACTTGGGAAGTTTTCAAGATCAGGAGGTTCGAAGGTCAGCTGGCCTGCTTTGACCAGGTCCAGCGGCTCCAGGTTATTGCTTTTTCGCACCGGATAAAGCAGTGCATATTGAATTGGCAAACGCATATCTGGCCAGCCAAGCTGAGCAAGCATCATCCCGTCCTTGTATCTCACAAGGCTGTGAATAATGCTTTGAGGATGAATCACGACACTTATTTGATCGTAATCAACACCAAACAACCATTTGGCCTCAATCACCTCGAGCCCTTTATTCATTAGGGTTGCCGAGTCGATGGTGATTTTCGGCCCCATTTTCCAGGTTGGGTGCTTTAAGGCCATATCCGGCCTTACATGTTGCAGCTGATCCCTGGTGAATTTCCTGAACGGCCCCCCGGAACCGGTTATTATCAATTCTGCCACGTCTTCGACTTTATCTAAGCACTGAAAAATTGCCGAGTGCTCACTGTCCACCGGTATAATTTTTGCTCCGTTGCGGCGCACTGCATCCATTACAAGTTTTCCGCCGGCCACCAAGGTTTCTTTATTGGCTAACGCAATATTTTTTTTACATTTGATTGCTTCAAGTGTCGGTTTCAGCCCGGCAACACCGGTTACTGCCACCAGGATAAGCTCGGCCTCGGGCAGCCTGACGAGTTCTAAAATGCCCTCAGCCCCTTTAAGGCATTTGCATTTAGTTCCAGCCAGGCGATCCTGCAAAATCTCAGCAGCCTGGTCGTCCATTACGGCCGCGTAAGGTACATCAAAGAACCTGATCTGTTCTTCTAGTAAATCAATGCTGCGGTTGGCAGCCAGCCCTACTATTCTAAAGTCCTCGGGAAACAAGCTGATTACTTCTAGAGACTGGATTCCAATGGAACCGGTGGAACCGAGGATGACAACGTTTTTTTTCATTACTGAGTTCCTGCCTTTTGTTCATCGAAAAATGCCTTATAAGCTATAACCAGGGCGGGACCCAGGATAATACCCCAAAACCCTAAAAGTGAGAGTCCAAAATAGAGCGCCATTAGGGTCGTAAGGGGATGAAGCCCAATACTTTGGCCAACTATCTTTGGTTCCAGGAGTTGCCTTACCACTACGATTATACCATATAGAACCAGGAGACCGATCCCAAGCCGCAGGTTTCCCGATATAAACAACCAGATACTCCAGGGAATGTACAGGGAGCCGGGTCCCAAAACCGGTAAAAGGTCAAACAATGCTATTATAACTGCCAGAATATGAGCGTAACTGACACCGAGAATTGTCAATCCTATTAAACTAATAAAACCTGATATGCTGATTAAAACCAGCACCGCTTTCAAGTAGCCGGACAAAGCCTTGTTCAGGCTTGCCACCACCCTGACGAAATGGGGCTGCCACTTAACAGGTATGAATTTTATTGTACTCTTTTTGATGAGATCGAAATCGCGTGCGAAAAAGAAGCTCGCAATTACCGTAATAATCAAAAGGATAAAGTAGTTTGGTAGTGATGTTACAATATGAAGGAGTTGAGTCAAGAACATTTTGGTTAAATTCTTGATTACGTCGAAAACCTGCCAGACGTTCCCGACGGTGTTCTGCACGATATCCGGAGGCAGATGCAGGTTGACCAATAAAATGCGGAACCTTTCCAACAGCAGATTAATGTTCAGATTCCCGATATTTTCAGAAAGTGTACCAAGAACCGCTGAAAGCTGGATCAGTTCACGGATCAGGTTGGAAACAAGAAGATATAACAACCCTCCAATTATGGATAAGAAAACGACCAGAGAGATCAGTGCTCCCCAGGTGCGGGAAAGATGAAGCTTCTTTTGTAAAAGAGTGATGATCGGGTTAAGCAGGGTTCCGAAGAGATAGGCAACTAAAAAAGGAAGCGCAACTTTGATCCCCGCCGTAAGCGAATGCTCAAAAAGCGGCCAGAAGTATTTCACGAAAAAGTACAGCCCCGCCACAGCCAGGATTGTAATTGCGATTTTTAAGAGCCATAAGAGCATTTTCTCTATAGCTTGGGACATGTTTCTTCTCCTTAGGGGTTTAAAAAGAACTTTAAGTACAAGTATGCCGCAGGTGCGCTAAAAAGAAGACTGTCAAAACGGTCCAGGATGCCCCCATGACCGGGAATCAAGTCTCCGGAATTTTTAACCTTGCCCAATCTTTTAAAGGCCGATTCCACCAGGTCACCTATCTGGACAACGCTCCCTATCAGGATACCAAGCATCAGGGCATCAAACAGGGAAAACAGCCTGCGATATATTGCTTGCAATAATAGAGCCGATCCTATACAAAGGATTAAGCCTCCGATGGAACCTTCGAGGGTTTTATGAGGACTTACCCTGGGCCACAGCGGTTGACGTCCGAACAGCCGTCCTGAGAAATAGGCCCCTATATCGCACGACCACGTTAAAATCAGGACAAGAAGCAGGTATGGAAATCCATAGGGAACCATCTTTCTGATGAGAATAAGGTAACTTAAAAGCATTCCGATATAACAACTTCCCAGATAAGAAGAGGCTAAATCGCCTACTGAATACTTTGGGAAGGTAATCATCAAAATTATAAGATGTATCATTAAAATTAATGTAAGACCGATGTAAAAGGCCCCGCCGCTTTTGTCGTTTGAAGTAAAATAGGCAAGAAGAGGAAAGACCAAGCCGCTCCCATATAACAGAAAGGGTATTATCTTCAGCTTCATGCGCAACAAAATCCGGCGCAACTCGAAAAGGCCGGTAACCGTTAGAAAAATCACTCCGGTAAGAAAGAGCAGTCTTCCCTCATAGACAAGGTAAACAAGGATTGGTATACCTATCACTGCACTTAAGATTCTCTTTAATAACATAGGACTGATACCTCTCTCAAAGTCCGCCAAAGCGCCGTTCCCGTTTCTGAAAATCCACCAATGCCTGTAAAAAATGTTTGGGGCGAAAATCTGGCCAATAGACGGAGGTACCCCAAAACTCCGTATAGGCTGTCTGCCAGAGTAAAAAGTTGCTGATTCTAAGTTCTCCCGCCGGCCTGATTAAAAGGTCGGGATCGGGGAGGTCCGCAGTATACAAATACTGTTTGAAGAGGGATTCGTCTATGTCGAGAGGATCAATCTCCCCCTGCTTGACGCGCATTGCAAGCTTGCGGGCGGCATCCACAATTTCCAGCCGTCCACCATAATTTAAGGCTATGTTCAGGATCAGTTTTTCGTTATTAGCTGTCAGCTTTTGGGCTTTTTCCAATTCTCTTTGAGCAGGTAGAGGAAGCTCGTCTATATGTCCAATTGCCCTAACCTGTACGTTGTGCTCGTGAAGTTCATTAAGTTCCTTTTGAATATACTCGCATAATAAATTCATTAAGATACTGACTTCTTCTTGTGGTCTTTTCCAGTTTTCTGTGGAAAAAGCATATACGGTCAAAACCTTAATACCGAGTTCTAAACAAACGGATACAATGTCTTTGAGGGATTCCACACCTGCACGATGGCCTAACCCCCGGGGGAGGCCTCTTGCCTGGGCCCATCTCCCGTTTCCATCCATGATAATAGCGACATGACGGGGGAGGCGCGCCGGATCAAGCATTTTTCGTAAACGATTGGTTGTTAAGTTATCTACGTTTCTTCCCTGTCTTATTTTATTAAAAAACCCCAAGATGTGCTGAAACAAGCTGTACTCTCCCATATCCTTGGAATTAAGAAAAACCCCCTCCTTGAGGGGGAAGAGAACTAACCTAATTTTACTCTTCAGTGATCGCCTCGTTCGGGCAGACATCGATGCAGGTTCCGCAATCCTCGCACTTATCAGGATTAATCCTGTACTTGCCGTCTACCTCTTCAATGGCCTCATTCGGGCATTCATCCATGCAGCTGCCACATGCTTCACATTTATCTGTAATCTTGTAAGGCATTCTTTTTCACCTCCTTTTCTATGAGACTCGGGTCATTATATATTTCACTGGCTAAGGTTAATTCGACTGTTTTTTCCCCAACTGTCCGCTGGCGTATAACCCTAATCTGCCCCTTTAAAGGCAATCCTCTCGGGTTAAGCTGCACCCGGAAACCTGCTTCCTCTAAGATGCGCTGTGCTTCTTTAAAAAGATAACCTACTGTGTCTGGTATGGATACGGTCATCTGCCCTCACTTTTTACCAACATTATAGCTCCATTATCTCTTTTTCTTTCGCTTCTGCAATTTGGTCTATTTTTTTAATATATTTATCGGTAATTTTCTGTATTTCATCTAAAGTTCTCTTAACCTCATCTTCGGAAGTCTTACCAGCCTTCTCTTCGGCTTTAACCTGCTCGTTCCCATCCCTCCTCAGGTTACGGACCGCTACCCGGGCTTCTTCTGCTTTTTTGTGAATTACCTTGACGAGATCCTTTCTCTTCTCCTGAGTTAATGAAGGTATGGCAAGCCGGATTATGCTTCCGTCGCTATTAGGTGTTATTCCGAGATCTGATTTCAGAATGGCCTTTTCAATTAGAGGTACAAGGCTCTTATCCCAGGGCTGGATGACCAGAAGACGCGGTTCCGGAACGGAAATGGTGGCAACCTGGTTAACAGGCGTCGGCGTTCCGTAATAATCAACAAAGACCTTCTCGAGCAGAGCGGGTGTTGCACGGCCGGCGCGTAGCGTACTATACTCTTTGACCAGCAGGTCAACAGTTTTTTTCATTTTTTCTTCCAATTGTTGAAGGGCTGATTTATCCATTATTTTCCCTCCCTACAATGGTCCCGATCTTATCTCCCATTACTGTTCTTAAGATATTACCTCTCTCATTAACATTAAAAACTATAATGGGTATTTTATTTTCCATACAAAGGGATGTTGCCGTTGAATCCATAACTGCAAGCCCCTTATTCAGAACATCCAGGTACTCCAATTTGGTAAACATCCGGGCTTCAGGATTAACGCGGGGATCCGAATCATAGACTCCGTCAACATCTTTTTTGGCCATTAATATAACTTCCGCTTCAATCTCGGCCGCCCTCAGTGCCGCAGTTGTATCAGTTGAAAAATACGGATTTCCGGTTCCGCCGGCGAAGATTACCACCCGTCCCTTTTCAAGGTGGCGAATCGCCCGGCGGCGGATATAGGGTTCCGCCACTTCTTTCATTTCTATTGCGGTTAACACCCGGGTATCTACATTTTGTTTTTCTAGAGCATCTTGTAGAGCCAGGGCATTGATAACGGTAGCAAGCATTCCCATATAATCAGCCGTAGCCCGATCCATTCCTTTTGAACTGCCTGCTACTCCTCGCCAGATATTGCCTCCTCCGACAACAATACCTACCTCCACATTTTCTTCTTTGACCTCTTTCACTTCAGAGGCGATCGCCTTCACGATGTCATGATCAATTCCGTACCCCTGTTTACCCGCCAGTGCTTCACCGCTTAATTTTAAAATAATCCTTTTATATCGTGGAGTTCCCATAAGAAGCCTCCGCTTACCTCATATCTTCTACAGAACCCACTGAATTCCTTTTTAGATTTATAGGATTTATGTATTTTCTCCCAGACGAAACCTGGTGAACCGACGGACGACAATATTCTCTCCCAGTTTTGCGATGTATTCGTTGATCAATTCTTTGACTGTTTTCCCCGCATCCCTGATATAAGGCTGCTCCAGGAGACAAACATCCTGATAAAACTTTTCCAACCTCCCGGCAACAATCTTTTCTACAACCTTTTCTGGTTTACCTTCTGCAAGAGCCTGGTTGCGGAGAATATTTGCTTCCTTTTCCACCTGCTCCTGAGGAACATCTTCCCTGCTAACGTAACTGGGACTTGCGGCTGCGACCTGCATAGCAAGTTCACGGCAAAGATGCTTGTAATCTTCGGTATTTGCAACAAAATCTGTTTCGCAAGCAACCTCGATAAGCACCCCCAGTTTTGCACCAGGGTGAATATAGGCTTCAATTCTGCCTTCTTTAGTGGTTCTCCCGGCCTTTTTAGCGGCTGCCGCAAGACCATGTTCCCGCAGGTAGATAATTGCCTTTTCCATGTCGCCGCCGGTTTCTGTAAGGGCCTTTTTACAGTCCATCATACCGGCCCCGGTCCGCTCTCTTAGTTCCTTTACAAGTTCGGCCTTAATCAAAAATATCCCCTCCGTCTTCTGTGCACGGTCACAATTATTCCTCAGCCTGTTCTTGTGGCTGTGGTTCTTCTTGTTGCTGTTCTCCTTGCTTCGCTTCAAGCACCGCATCCGCCATTTTGGATGTAAGCAGGCGCACTGCCCTGATGGCGTCATCATTTCCGGGTATCACATAATCAATCTCATCAGGGTCACAATTAGTATCAACAATTCCAACTGTAGGTATTCCCAGTTTACGGGCCTCTAAAACAGCAATTCGTTCTTTGCGGGAATCTACAATAAAAAGGGCACCCGGCAACTCTTTCATATCCTTAATTCCCCGCAGGAACCTTAACAATTTTTCCTTTTCAGCTCTTAACTTAGTTACTTCTTTCTTCGGAAGTAGATCAAAGTGGCCCGATTCCTCCATCTGTTCAAGTTCACAAAGGCGGTCCACCCGTTTGCGGATTGTTGCAAAGTTAGTTAGTATTCCGCCAAGCCAGCGTTCATTAACATAAAACATGCCGCATCTTTCTGCTTCTTCGCGCACCGATTCCTGAGCCTGTTTCTTGGTACCAACAAACAAAACACTTTTTCCTTCCTGTACCACATCCTTGATAAAAGCATAAGCCTCGTCAATCTTTTTTACCGTCTTCTGCAGATCAATGATGTAAATGCCATTCCGCTCAGTAAAGATATAGGGCGCCATTTTAGGATTCCACCGCCTGGTTTGGTGACCAAAATGAACGCCAGCCTCGAGCAATTGCTTCATGGAAATTACCGACACAAAAAATTCCTCCTTAAGGTTTTTCCTCCGCTACCTCATCGACAACCAGGACCCAAAGGGGACCTTCTGGTGTCTTCAGTAGCGTGTGTTTTTACGCCATCGGTTAGTATATCATAAAAAGCTAACAACTGACAACAAAAAGGCGCCTGCTTTTTAAACAGGGCCTTATCCATCTTAAGAAAGCTTTTTCCCCTTTAATTCCAGCACGAGTTCTACCTCATCATGGCCTAAATTTAGTTTCTGGGCAATTTCCTGGGTGTTTAAACCTTTTTCAGCCATTTCATAGATTCGTGCGTATTTTTCCCCATCATTGATTTTTATAATCTCACCTGTTTTCTGGGACTGGTGTTTTGGATCCCGGCTGCCTCGAGATTTTCCTTTACCTTGAGTTTTGTGGTTTCTCTCCCGTTCCCTGCCTGTCTCCTTTTTATCCCCGCTCAAGCCAACAAGCGGGAGACGCTGCTCGATATGCGTCAGGGTATTCTTGATCTGCTTGATCTGCCCTTCTACCTGTGAAATGGCGTTGTCGGTGTATCTTTTCGCACTGTCGAGCATTTTGTCAAATTCCTGCTTATTTTGATAGAAATCATTCAAGATTTCTTCTACCCGATTGATTTCAATGGCGATTTGTTTAAGCTTCAATTCCCGTCTGTCCCGCCAAACAATCAGAGAAACCAATGCAATAATACCGGTCGTAAGCAGTCCTAAGACAATAATCAATACTTCCATTTATTTTTACTCCTCTAAACTAAATTTTTAGATCAATATGGCGCCCTACGTTTGCATTATCGGTCTTTTCTATAGTTTCGTCTGACGTTTCAAATGATGCATTTTCTTTCTTTTCGAAGGATTTTTCCTGCTGGTGTTGCAACGACTGTTGCTGTTTGCGTTCTTCCTCCTTAATCCTCGCTTCCCTGGTCTGAGAAGGATTTTGCACGGTTCTTTGAGCTATTTCCGTATCATGTGCAAGATGTGCGGCAAAACATTGCTGTTGAGTCTGCTCATTTGTCTGTTGGATGTGCTGAATCCTGCTAACATCCTGTGCCCTTGGAAGAAGTATCTGGAAATCAACCGCCTGAGTCATAGTAACCCCCCACATGGTATGTGCTTCCTAGGAGCAAGGCATTGCCCTAACTTCTCCTTCCTGTATTGCAAATACCACACATTTCATCTCATCACGCACATAATAAGTTAGATTGCCAATTCTAATAATAACACCCGGATGGACATGGTTGTTAACTTTTACTTTTCCTTTTCCGAGCATACTAAGGCTTCTAAACAGGTTTTCTTCCGCTTGCATAACCTCTTCCATTTTTGATTTAAGTTCCCGTCGAGTATGCTCCAACTTGCTTAAGAGTGCTTCCTTCTCCGGCGGCAAAGTCTTTCCTTCTTCCACCAATACTTTCAGCAAGTGCAGTGCTTTCTCTACTTTATCCAGGTTTTTTTCGATTTCCTTTCTTGCCGCTACAATCTTGTTATAAGCCACCCTTTGCTCTGGATCTACTCCCACTTCCAGTTCCGTAACCGTCGCCATGTTTGACCCAATTGTCTTCGCTTCAATCTCTTCACCGGCTCTGCAAATTCCTCCAACCAGGAATCCTTTTCTGCCATCAACAATGATTTTGCCTCCAGCACTTACATTGCTGTGCATGACTGACTCTCCTACTACGACGTTCTCCCCTGCCTGTACCTTTGCATTTTCTAAGAACTTTGCAAAAACAGATCCCTTAGCGACAACACTCCCCTTTTCTAGTCCGCGAATTCCCTCCTTTGCTATAACGTTGCGCCCGGCGATAATGGAACCCCCTTCCACGGTTTCTCCCACTTCCACATCTCCGTCGGCTTTTACCGTAAAACCGGATTTAATGCTTCCGATGATTCGAACACTGCCAACATATTCGATATTGCCGGTCGAGAAATCCACATCACCGGGTATTATATATGTTGTATAAACATTAATCCTTCCGTCCTGTATCACTACATGACCGTTTGTTGTTGCTTTGAGGCTCATGCCGTCAGCGGTCAGTTGGGTGTTTTTACCCGCTCTAATCGGCAAGTCTCTCCCGGCGCGTGGCAAGAGTTTATTCCCTCTAACCGTGTAACCTGCTTCTCCCTGAGTTGCCGGGGTTTTTGTAGCCAGAACCTGGCCTTCCTTTATATTATGAACCAGGTTTAAATTATAGTAATCAACCCTGCCGTTTTCCAACTCAACAGGTTTAAGAGGTGTGTTTTCAACGGGAAAACAATAATTTATTTCCGCATCTTTCCCATCTACAGCCGGTTTTCCACGAGCAACAACAACTCTAACATATGGATTGGCTTCCTGGATGGCCTCGTCCAGTTTGGCATAGTCGATTCCAAAAACAACTCCTTCTTTCTCAAGGGCTTTAAGAACTGCTTCCCTGGTAACCGGGTTTCCGTTAATGGGTGGAAAAACGGTGAGATAGGCTTCCATTTCATCCTGGCTGATACCAACAATAACTTCCCCATCTTTTTTTGCAACTTCCTGGGGTGGCGCAATGAGCCAACGGGTTGATCTTTCCTGCAACGCTTGGTTTACAGCATTCCAATCCACATCCGTTACAGACAGGGTGTTAAGCTCGTGTTCCAGATCCGAAAACTTCAATGTACTGGAGGGAGATACGGTTAAATATACACCCTCCGGGGTAAATTCCAATATACGGAATAGATTTGTGTTTTTATACTTCTTTTCATTGTAGCCGGGCATTTCCGTTCCCCTTGTACCCATTTTTCTGTAAATATAACTTCTACCTTTCCGAGCCTTTTCCTGCTCTTGTATCTTCTAATCATACAATCAGGCTCTTTTTCTTCCTGCTTAAGCGCCCTCTTAACCGCAAAATTGCTTTTGTGTGCAACTGTGAAATACGCGATTCCGAAAGCCCCATTACCTGACCAATTTCCTTCAGAGTTAAGCCTTCATAATAGTACAAACCAACTACCAGCTTTTCTTTTTCTGGAAGCTTCTCAATAGCATCAGCAAGGGTTTGTTTAATTTCTTCAAATTCAAGGTGTGCAAGGGGGTCATCAGCGTTGGGATCCGGTATCAGCTCTTCCGGAGACAATCCTTCACTGTCCAAACCAGGTGAACGCCAGCATTCCTCAAGAGACACAAGGGTTAATGGGGTGACTTCATGCAAAAGCTGGTTCAGGCTTTTTAGACCAAGACCGAGGTATTCAGCCAGTTCCGGCTCTTCGGGGGGTCGACCCAGTTTCTGTTCCAGATCGGCAAAAGCGCTTTCCAGTTTTCTCGCCTTGGCGCGCACCGATTGTGGTATCCAGTTTAAAGAGCGTAGCCAGTCAAGGATTGCACCTTTTATCCGAGCCAGTGCGAATGTCTCAAACTTGATACCTTTATCCGGATTGAAGCGGTCAACAGCATTGATTAAACCGTATACCCCCGCACTGATCAGATCGTCAATCTCTAAATACCCTTTAAGTCCGATTGCCATCCTTCCCACCAGATATTTTACAAGAGAAATATAATGAAGAATCAACTGTTCACGGGCTTCCGGATCTTTTTTGTTTTTATATTTATACCAAAGTAATGTTATTTCCTGTTCCTGAGTATTTAACTCCTTCAATGAGTTAACCTCCGGCAGAATTGATTTATTTTAATTTAAATTATTATATATACCTTTCTCCATGCTCAATGGTTCGAATATATAACTTCCCGGTCGTTGTACACAGTTCAATGGTGCGTCCGTAATTGCCTCCGGTATCCTGAGCAGCCAAGGGAATTTTCTCCACGGCTAATGCTTTCTTTGTGGCATCGACGTTGCGTTCTCCAATCCGCATGAAGTCTGATGCGCCGGGGAAAACAAACATTTGGGCACCTCCGGCAATTTTTGCTATAATTCTTTCTTTTACTGCGCCAAGTTTCAGCATCTCAGAAACCAGGACCGGGACGGCGGTATCGGCAAACTTTGCTTTGTTGACTGAATTTCTTGCTTGATTTGAATCGGGGAGCATGATGTGCGCCAGTCCCCCGATTCTCGCACGAGGATCATAAAGGCAGATTCCGACACATGAACCAAGCCCTGCACTGGAAAGGTTAACGGGGGCTTTAGCTACCTTAAGTTCAGCAATTCCGACCTTTAATACTTCCCCCACTAACCGCTCACCCCAAGTGTGTTCAAAATCGTTTCAAGGGATTCAGCTTCAGGCAGGAAAAAAAGATATCCCCCGACATGCTTGGTTGCTTGGAAATGGAGGTCTGTTTTTATGTACAGAACGTGATCGCCCATTATTCCAACATCATGGAGAACAGCGCCCAGTATCGCCCCGGCCATATCGGCACAGAAACCAGGTACGGAGGGAATGTATTTCAGGGAAGTAATGGTGGCCAGAGCATTTAAAAAGGAGCCGGCTAAAATATTTCCCACTTCCATTAAGGCGGAAGATTCGAGCGGATCGAAAGTCTGCCGGGACAAGATGGAATGCTCCTTTAAAAGAATGCAGAGCAACTGTTTGGCGTCTTCAACCGGAAACAATAACAATATTTCACCAGGCGCCGAACCTGATATTTTTATATAAATGCTGGCAACGAAGCTTTCAGATCCTCCTACGATTTCAGGAACTTCAGAGAAATGGCGAACATCAATATGGGGGACTCCCATATCTACCCTCTCACCAATGAGCTCGGAAAGCGCAGTGGCAGCATTTCCCGCTCCGATATTGCCCATCTCTCGCAGAGCATCGAGTTGAAAGTTGGTCAGTGATTGAAAATCTTTCACCGTTGTATCCCCTTTAATCAAATGTAAACATTCACCATCGGTATAGTTAAAGGGTGCTATCTGGTAAAGAGAAGCCTTACTCTAATTGCATCTTCCAGGATAACTGCATATTTTCCGAGGTAGGACATCATGCAGATTGCAGATAAGGGATCGAAAAAGGTATGGAGGCTTCCCACCCTAAAGAGCAACACTGTTCATTTAAAAGGAGTATTCTTTCAGGAGCCCTATGAAACTGCTTCAGCTTTATTGAGGTAAAGCAGTGATTCCAGATCCAGCAGCAGGATCAGGCGGTCACTGAGTTTACCAATTCCCTTTATAAAGGCCACATCGTTCACACTGCCTGCTGATGCGGGTGGTTCCAATGCACTGCGGGATAAATAAAACACTTCCAAAACTTGATCAACGATTAGGCCAACGGCCATTCCCTGAACTTCAGCAACAATGATCCTGGTTCGAGCGGTGTCTTTCCGTTGCTCCAATCCCAACCGGTAGTGCAGGTTAACAACTGGAATTACATTCCCCCGGAGGTTGATTACCCCTTCAATATAAGCAGCGGCACGCGGTACTCGCGTAATCGGCAGCAGCCTGATAATCTCTTGAACCTGGCTTACTTCAAGCCCATACTCTTCGGCGCCTATCGAGAAAACTACCAACTGCACCTCGTCTTTTGAAATTGTTTTCTCTTCTGACATTTCCCACACCGTCCCTCATTAAACTAAACTAAACTGTTAACGTCAAGAATAAGGGAAACCTGCCCATTTCCTAAAATAGTGGCTCCGGCAATGCCGCGGATTCCGGTTAACAACTCCCCAAGCGACTTGATAACAATTTCTTGCTGGCCTACCAACAGGTCGACCACAAGCCCGACACGGCGTTCTCCCTTTCTCACAACCACAACAAACAGTTCCCCGTTACTTTTATTGCCAGCAGGAATGTCGAGCAGCCGGTCAAGCCTCAGAAGCGGTAAGACTGTTCCCCGTAGGAGCATAACCTCCTGATTCTTTACAGTCTTGATCTGCTCGGGAAGAATGAAAGTTGTTTCATCAATGGAACTCAACGGAATTGCGTACTGCTCGCCACCGACACCTACCAGTAGTGCCTGAATAATTGCCAACGTCAAGGGGAGGCTGATGATCACTTTCGTTCCGACATTCTTCTTTGTTTCAATTGATATATTTCCGTTCAAAGACTCGATTTTAGACTTTACAACATCCATTCCAACCCCGCGGCCTGATAAGTCAGTAACCACCTCTGCGGTGCTGAAGCCGGGCTGAAAGATAAGCTTTAGAATCTCGCCTTCATCGGCATACTCTCCTTCTTTTCCGGTTAGCAATCCTTTTTCAACCGCCTTTCTGCGGATCTTCTCAATATCAATACCCCGTCCGTCATCTTCAACCATAATAATTACGTTATTGCCATCGTGACGGGCGGCAAGCCGCAGTAACGCCGTTTTTTCTTTACCTGCTTTAATCCTCTCTTCCGGCTGCTCAATGCCGTGATCGAGGGCGTTCCTGATCAAATGAACAAGGGGATCGCCGATCTCGTCAATAACGGTCCTGTCAAGCTCTGTATCCTGCCCTTCCATGATAAATTGAACCTCTTTATTTAATTCACGGGCAAGGTCCCTGACCATGCGCGGGAACCTGTTAAAGACCTGCTTGATAGGAACCATTCTTACTTTCATTACCAGGTTCTGAAGATCTGTGGTCAGCCGCCCCATTTGTTCGATCGCTTCGAGGAGATCTGTGAGGCGGTGGGTCAATCCGATCTGCTCAAGCCGGGTTTTATTGATTACCAGTTCGCCCACAAGATTCATCAAATTATCAAGGCGCCCGATGTCCACCCGAACAGTTCTGAAGGCCGCTCCCCCGGCCGAGTCATGATCTACGGGAACATGGCCGGCGGGCTTTCCAGACATTGCGGTTTTTTCCGGCTCTGCTGTTTCTGCCCGGTTGCTGTCATCTCCTCCAAGCCGGTCGGCATCAATCGACTGTAAGGACAACACGGAAACCTCGGCAATTTTCTCCAGGCTCTGTAATATTTTCTCGGCAGGTTCCTGGGTAAGAAACACTACTTCGAAACTGTCATCAAATTTTTCCTCTTCTAAATCCTGAGCAGGCGGCTGGCATTTAATGATTTGGCCGTATTCCTCAAGGGCTCGAAACACCATAAAAGCCCGCACCGATTTCATAACTGTTCCCGGAGCCAGTCCAATCTTAATGTAATAAGAGGAATACCGGCTTTTTGCCGCAGCATGCATTACCGATATATCAAATTCATTAAACTCCATTGGCTGTTCCTGCTGTGCTTCTTCCTGTTGCACTTCTGCTTCGGGTAAGCCGGGGGCTTGTTCACCTCTCATCCTGTCGAGCTTTCGCAGATCCTCAATCAGCGGCTGGTAATTGTAACTCTGTTCACCCTGTTCTGTTATGTTTTCTATCATCATCTCCAATGTATCCAGGCACCTAAAGAGGACATCCACGACTTCTGGAGTGACCGCTACCTTGCCCTCTTTAAAAAGCATCAAAGCGCTTTCCATTTCGTGGGTTAACTCGGTAATTCCTTCAAAACCCATGGTCGCCGCCATTCCTTTTAAGGTATGAGCGGAACGGAATATTTCATTTAAGACCTTTATATCACCTGGTTCCTTTTCCAAAGCAAGGAGATTCTCATTAAGAGAATCGAGGTGCTCTTTAGCTTCCGCTAAGAACAGATCCATGTATTGAGACACATCCATGATCTCAACCCCCTTAATTCTTTTGTGGGTCCAAGAGGCGAACGATCTCTTGCGCTATTAAAGGAAGCGGGACAATATGATCGGCCAAATTTGCTTCGATGACAGCTTTTGGCATCCCATATACAACGGCAGTAGTTGCATCTTGTGCGATTATTTTGGCTTGCTTTTCCTTTAAAGCACGAACACCTTCTCTCCCATCATGCCCCATTCCTGTCATAATAACCCCTACAAAATCACAGCAGTCAATCCTTGCTGCTGATTTCATCAGCACATCCACGGAAGGCCTGTGCCCGTTTACCGGCGCATCCTTGTTCAAACGCAGTAGCAGTTCCGTCTTTTGACCTGGTGAACACTCAACAACCAGGTGATAATCACCGGGGGCAATATAAGCCGTTCCTGCCACAACCCGCTCTCTATCCTCCGCTTCCTTTACATGGATTTCCGCAATTTGATCAAGACGCTCAGCAAGGGATCGGGTAAACCCTGGTGGCATATGCTGTACAATAACAATTGCAGCCGGTATCTTTCTGGGCAGTTTTGACAGGACAGTATGCAGTGCCTGCGGCCCTCCGGTTGAGGTACCAATCAAGACCAACTTCTTTGTCTCCTGTACTTTCCTGGTTGTAACAATACTTTTTGTAAGGCTCTCAGATAGATCGCAGTTTGCCACAGGCTCACGCTTGAGCGTCTTGCTTACCTCCACCGTTGCGGCGATTTTGATCTTGCTTATGAGTTCCTCCTTTACCTCAGCCAGATCGAGCGATATAGTACCGGAGGGTTTGGCAACAAAATCTACAGCACCCTTTTGCAGAGCCTTAATAGTGATCTCGGCATCTGCCTGAGTCAGGCTGCTCAGCATGATCACCGGCAAAGGCTTTTCCTGCATTATTTTTTCGAGGGTGGTCAGGCCGTCCATAACCGGCATTTCAATATCTAGTGTAACAACATCAGGATGCAGTTCAGCAATTTTCTTTAAAGCCTCAATTCCATTGCGAGCAGTTCCAATTACATTGATTGACGGGTCCGAATTCAGCAGATCGGTGATAACCTTTCTCATGAAAGCAGAATCGTCAACCACGAGCACATTGATTTGCTTATAAATATTCTGCAACTCCCTTCTAAATCAAACCTTTTCTTCTCATATCTCTCTGTAATTCAAAAACATACTGAATAATTTTATCCCGGTCCGATTCATCAATCACCAAAAAATCTATGCCAATCAAATATCTTATCCCATATTCGCTTCTCGTCTCTTCAACCCGCGCAACTCTTCCCACAACCCGAATAGTACCCCTGCGGGGTATGTCTAATTCCATATCCAAACAGTCTTCCCGGGAAAGCTTAACGGGAGAGATGATCGCCGCTCCTCCGCCGCTGATATCAATCGTTTCAGTACAGTAAACATCCGAACTGGCTGGCTGCTTCTTATCGTCTAAGATAAGGAAACGGACAGGTATGCGGGTGGA
Source organism: Clostridia bacterium (assembly GCA_902812385.1). GTDB lineage: Bacteria > Bacillota > DSM-12270 > Thermacetogeniales > Thermacetogeniaceae > DULK01. The sequence continues at coordinate 112,692 of CADDZD010000001.1, forward strand.
AATCCGTATATATTTTCTTCTCTGGATTTTGGTAATTTCTTGAGGCTTTTGTACTGCAATAAGCGGCAGCTTTTGATAGTTGGTACCAATTACCTTTGTAGTGAAACTATAGCCAGCCGTTTGACCAAAATAACTGACAGTAACGGTGTCACCTACCCTTAAAGGTACAATCACTCCTCTTTTTAAAGGAGCAGCCAAGATTATGGTGTCGGGAAGAATTTCCTCGACCCTGCTGGAATAATTACCGGCGTAATGCGAATCCTGGATTTTGATTTCCACTCTTTTGTTTATTTTAAGCTCTTCTGCCGTCAAGGTCCATCCTCCCTTCCCGAACGCTTCCCCTCCCCTGTAAAAAAGAAATGATTTGTTTAATAAAACCCTGCATGCCGTGCGGCGATTCCGGCGGTGTAAAATCGCCGAGTGAAGATGCAATTTTTATTACGTTCAGCGAGGCCGGAGCCCGTGGAAAGGCGGTAATAAAGGATTGGTTTCTTCGGACCGCTTCCTCCACTGCACGATCAGAGGGAATATAGCCGGCCACATCAATTTCAAACTTCAGGAACTGACTGACGACTTTTGCCAGCCTTTGGGCGACTTCCCGGCCTTCCTGCTCGCTCCTCACCATATTGACGATCAACCTCAAGCGACCTTTACCATGATGCTTTTTAAACACTTTGATCAAGCCGTAAGCATCCGCAAGGGCGGTCGGGTCAGGGGTGGTAACCAACAGGATGTCCTCCGCCGCCAGAATAAAAGCCATTACTTGCCTGGAAATACCGGCACCCGTATCAATAATAAGATAATCAAAGCTACGCTCAAGGACGGCAATCTCATCGAGCAATTTGGTCAAAAGCGTTGCATCAAGATTCGCCAGTTCTTCAACCCCCGATGCACTGGGTATTATTTTGAGTCCTCCGGGGCCCTCATGAATAATATCCCTGATCGTCTTTTCTCCACGGATAACATGAGACAGGTTATGCTTTGGTACGATTCCCAGAATCACATCAACATTTGCCAACCCCATGTCCGCGTCCATCAAAATGACGCGATATTTCTGCATTGCAAAGGCCAGAGATAACGCCAAAGCAAGGTTGGTTTTGCCAACCCCTCCCTTTCCGCTTGTCACTGTGATCACGCGGCAGGGCGTAGGGGGGCTAAATATTTGCTTGTGGATTTTTTCCTGAAGAGACTTCGCAAGTAATCTTAGCTTTTCGGCCTGATCGTTCATCTCTTACTCACCTGGAGGAGCAATTTGGCAATTTTATCAGGATCAGGCACCTCAATATCGTCAGGTACATTCTGCCCTGTGGTAATATAAGCCACTGCCTTGCGTGTCTTACTGACGATGTTCAAGATGGAGCCGTAATGTTGGGTCTCATCAAGTTTTGTAAAAACCAGTTGTTTAATCGGGAGCTGGCTGAAGCGCATTACGGTTTCCATTAAATCGGCATATTTCGTCGTCGCGCCCAGCACAAGAAAGATCTCCACCTCGCTGCAGGGTTCGAGGAATGATTTAAGTTCGGTCATTTGCAGTTCATTCAGGGGGCTTCTCCCCGCCGTGTCAATCAGGATCAGGTCCTTATCCTGGTGTTTCTTCAATGCATCCCCCAGTTCACCGGGTGTGTAAGCAACCTCAAGGGGCACCGAGATAATGTCCGCATAGGTCTTTAACTGATCAACTGCGGCAATGCGGTATGTGTCGACGGTTGCAAGGGCAACACGCTTTTTTTCCAAGATCGCAAAGATTGCTGCAAGCTTGGCGATTGTTGTGGTCTTGCCCACACCGGTAGGGCCAACCAGTGCTATCCGCTTTTTTTCATCCCCCTTTTTAAAGACAATTGGTCTGGTACGAATGTGCTCCACGATCAGTTTTGCAACTGTTCTGGATACCTCGTCATAGTCCTGCCAAAGGGAAGGGGTTATCGATTCAAGGGCGTCAGAAATGATTTTGCGGGCAAGCTTTTCCTCCACCTCGTTTTCTATCAGGATCTTGTATATGCGCTGGAAGTTTTTCGGGTAAGTGACAGCGGTAGCTGTGCGGTTCTCTAATCCGTCGAGCATCTCCCCGAGCAGTGCCTTCAGTTCATTGATTTCCTTTTTAACATCCATCTCCACTCCTGTTTTTGATGCAGCGGAAGCAGTGTTAACAGGTGGAACTGACAGATTGGCCTGTGGTTTAGGAGGACGAACCTCCTCATCAACGGCTGCTGTTACTTCAACCATGTAATGTCCGAACAAGCCAAGCAAACCGCCCTCGCGGAATCTCCGGGTTTGCAGGATAATGGCATCGTTACCCATAACGGACTTGACTTTTGCCAGGGCTTCTTGCATATTGTTAGCAACAAAACGCCTAATCTTCAAGCATGCTCACCATCCCAACCGATTCCACCTGTAGATTTGGCTGCAGTTCATTAAAGGAGAGAACCACAAGAGCCGGCAAGATTCTTTCAGTTAAGCGCTTAAGGTGTAACCTCACCACCGGTGCGCACAAAATGATAGGTTGATGCCCCGCCTCCATCATTCGCTGTGCGCCTTCTTTTAATTTTCCAAGAAGACGCTGGGCCTTTTGCGGTTCCAGCACAAGGTACGAAGCATGTTCACCCTTCTGTATCCCTTCCTTTAAAAGCTGTTCTGTTTCCGGGTCCAGGGTTAATACGTAAAGCCTGTTGTTTTCTAAATACTGGCTGACAATTTGCCTTCCAAGGGCTTGACGTATATATTCGGTAAGGAGATCCAGATCCCTTGTCAACCTTGCATAATCTGCCAGGGTCTCCAGAATAGTAACCAAATCTCGAATCGAGACCCTCTCCCGCAGGAGGTTCCCCAGGACTTTCTGAATTTCTCCCAGGCTGATCAGATCTGGAGAAAGTTCATTTATCACCGCCGGGTTGGTCTTCTTAATATGGTCAATAAAATTCTGAACATCCTGCCTGGTGAGCAGTTCATGGGCATATTTTTTAATTACTTCGGTGAGGTGAGTGGCAATCACAGATGTTGGGTCAACAACCGTAAATCCGGCAAGTTCCGCATCATCCTTGCAGTGCGCCGGAATCCAGAGGGCGGGGAGACCAAAAGTGGGTTCCTGTGTTGGTATTCCCTCAAGCCTCTCCTGAACATCCGGCCCAAGTGCCAGGAAGTGATCCAGCATCAGGTCGCCGTGAGCCACTTCCACCCCTTTTATCTTGATCACGTAGGAATTGGGATTCAACTGCATATTATCCCTTAGACGCACCGGAGGAACAATAAAACCCAGCTCGAGGGCGCACTGGCGCCTGATCATCACCACCCTGTCCAGGAGATCACCTCCCTGTTTGGCATCGACAAGAGGTATCAAGTTGTACCCGAGTTCGATTTCAAGGGGATCAACCTGAACGAGGGATAAAATGTGCTCCGGTTTCTTTGACTCTTCAAATTCTTGTGCCCGCTGTCTTTCCTCTTCTTTAAGTTTGTTTTCTTTAGAGGAACGGTTCAGAGAATAAGCCAAACCGCCCAGCAGGCCGGACATGATAAGAATAGGCAGTGGTGGCAGGCCGAGAAAAGCCAGTATTAAGAGTATCCCGCCGGCGACGCCTAGGGCTTTTGGATAGCTAAACAGCTGTTTGGAGAGATCAAAACCAAAGCTGGATTCCGAGGCAGCACGGGTTACAATGATACCCGCCGATGTAGAGATCAGCAGGGCCGGTATCTGCGTGACGAGGCCGTCTCCAACGGTCAAAAGCGTATAGGTCTGAAGCGCCTCTTGAAAAGACATTCCCTTTTGTACTAAACCGATAATAAATCCGCCCAGGATATTGATAACAATAATCACCAATGCAGCAATGGCATCTCCCCGGACGAACTTGCTGGCACCGTCCATGGCGCCGTAAAAATCGGCCTCTTGCTGGATTTTTCTTCGTCTTTTCTTTGCTTCTGCTTCAGTGATGATGCCTGCGTTGAGATCGGCATCGATACTCATCTGTTTGCCCGGCATGGCATCCAGGGTAAAACGGGCGGCAACCTCCGAAACCCGCTCCGCACCCCTTGTGATTACGATAAACTGGATCACCACTAAAATTAAGAAAATAACAAAACCAACCGCCGGGTTTCCCCCTATAACAAAGCCGCCAAATTTTTGGACTACCTCACCGGCATAGGCATACAGGAGGATTAACCGGGCTGTGGATATATTTAAACAGAGCCTGAACAAAGTCATAATCAGAAGCAGCGATGGAAACACGGAAAACTCCAGGGGCTCCTGGGTAAAAAGTGAAACCAGCAAAATAAGAAGGGACAAAGTGATATTCAGAATAAGAAGAAAACTCAAGAGGTCTGGCGGAACCGGTACGATCATCATCACCACCGACAGGATCACGGCAACGGCAACGGTGATGTCGCTATACCTGAAAAACTTTCCGCCCACCGGCACACCGGCCAACCTAGCTCACCCCCCTTTCGCGGAAGTACCCCTGACGGAGCCTGTAAACGAAGGCTAAGACGTGTGCCACTGCTTCATAAAGCTCCGGGGGAATCATCTGTCCAATCTCTACGGTTTTATACAGGGTTTGGGCGAGGGGCGGATCTTCGAAAATGGTTATGTTATTCTCTCTGGCAACCTCCCTGATTCGCAATGCCAATTCGTCTACCCCCTTTGCGATGACAACCGGGGCTTTCATTTCGTCCGGTACATACCTTAGCGCTACCGCATAATGGGTCGGGTTTGTAATAACCACATCGGCCTTGGGAAGCTCCTGCATCATCCGGTGGAGTGAAATCTGTCTTTGAAGCTGCCTTATTTTAGCCTTTACCTGAGGGTCCCCCTCGTACTGACGGTACTCTTCCTTCAATTCCTGTTTTGTCATTCTGATCGATTTTTCATATTCCCAGTATTGAAAGAGGTAATCAACAATTGCAAGGACCAGGAGAAGAATGCCGATCCGTAAGATAATGGTGCTGCTCAATTCCCCGATCTCCCCGACGGCCCGGGCTACGCTCATATCCAGCAGTCCGGGAAATAAGTCCACGTTGGCCTTTACGGTGGTATAGGCGAAATACCCGACCATTCCTACTTTGATAACTGCTTTAACGAGTTCCATAACAGCACGCCGGGAGAAGATCCTTTTAAAACCCTCGACCGGGTTCAGGCGATCAAATCTCGGCGTAAGCGGATGGCCTGTAAAAAGCACTCCCACTTGCAGGTAGTTCGCCACCAGCCCTGCTCCCAGGGCAATACCCATAATGGGGAGGCAGATCTGAAAGAACGCAATAAAAGTGAACAGGATGATGCTGTACAGGTTTTTCATTCCAAGATCCTGCCTGCCCAACTCGCCGAGAATTTGACTGGTGAAATTTCCTATCTGAACTCCCAACCAGGGACTGAATATTTTCAGGAAGAAAAAGGTGCACAAGAGGATTACAGCCGAATTGATTTCCATGCTGCGTACTACCTGTCCTCTTCTGCGAGCCTCTTCCCGCCGGCGAGGAGTTGCTTTTTCAGTTCGATCCTCTGCAAACAGCTGCAGGTTTAGCCTTTCAAGACCCTCAACCAACACTGTCACCTTCTCAGGATGATCAGCAGCCTGTTCAAATCTTCAAACAGCCCTGTAAAGATCCAATAAAATATCCAGATGAACAGCGGCATCATCAGCATCAACATTCCCAAACCGACGCCGATCTTTAGCGGCAATCCCACAAGAAAAACATTCATTTGGGGCACTGTACGGGCGATGATGCCCATCGCCAGGTCGGCTATAAAGAGAGACCCCAGAATGGGAAGTGCTATTTTAAATGCAGAAACAAACATTTCAGCTGCCAGTGAAAAAATGAAGGAGTAGAATCCTCCGCTAATGTGAATATTGCCGATCGGCAGGAAGTAGTAGCTGCGTTCAAGGGCCAGCAGCAGATAATGGTGCCCGTTAATCGCCAGAAAAAAGAGCAGGGCAAGCAGGTTTTTAAAATTTCCCAAGATGGGAACCTGGATCCCGTACTGAGGATCAATCACATTTACGATGCCAAAACCGATCTGCATATCCATCATCTGCCCGGCAAACTGAAAAATCGCAAAGGTGATCTGGGTAAGGAACCCCATGATTGCTCCTATTAAGAATTCTCCGCCGAACTGCAACAGATAGCCGATTAAATCCCCTGAAACCGCAGCTGTATTACGCGGGTAAACCATAAAAATAAGATAACTAAACAGTGCTGCCAGCCATATTTTCGCCTGCAGCAAAAAATTCCTGCTGCTGAAGGGAACCGCAGTCAGAAAGAACCCGGCCACCCTACCGAACACCAGAAAAAAGAGATCGAAATGCTGAAAAACATAGTTCGTGAAAGCCATGGGAGCCAGATGCTAACCTCCTATCAGGCGCGGGAGATTCAGGTACAGGCCCTGGGTAAAAGAAACCAGTATTTTTAACATCCAAGGTGCGAATATAACAGCAGTTACGAGCACTGCAACAATCTTCGGTATAAAGCTCAACGTCTGCTCCTGAATCTGGGTAGTAGCCTGAAAAATGCTGACGAGCAAACCCACCAGCAGACTCGCTCCCAGGAGCGGGGCAGAGACCAGAAGGATTGCGTATAAGGCCTCACGTCCCAGGGTAATAATATACTGCTCTGTCATTTCACGACTCCTTAATGGAAACTCATTATTAAAGAGCGAACAAGCAAGTTCCAGCCGTCCACCATGATAAACAAAAGAATCTTTAAAGGTAAAGAGATCATCATGGGAGGCAGCATAAGCATACCCATTGACATCAAAGTGCTGGCAACTATCATATCGATAACTAAAAAAGGAATGAAAAGCACAAATCCCATTTGAAAGGCTGTTTTCAACTCACTTATCGAAAACGCCGGAATCAAGACGTAATTGGGAATGTCATTGTAATTATGCGGCCTGGGAATATGAGCCAGTGATACAAAAAGGGCAAGATCCTTTTCCCTGGTCTGTTTGAACATAAACGACCGGATAGGTTCCATCCCGCGCCGGAAGGCCTCTTCCTGTGTTATCTGGCCTTTTAAATAGGGCTGCAATGCATCACTGTTCACCGTCTGCCAGGTGGGTGCCATCACGAAAAAGGTAAGAAATAAAGCCAGCCCAATCAGTACCTGGTTGGGGGGCATTTGCTGAGTTGCAAGAGCACTCCGCATAAAGGAAAGGACGACAATGATGCGCGTGAAGGAGGTCATCATGATCAGGATTGCAGGAGCGAGAGACAACAGAGTAATCAGCAGAAGTATTTGCAGGCTCTGAGATACTTCTTCCGGTTTCTGGGCAGTGTCAATGCCGATATTCAAGCGCGGGACGGGAACGGGTTGCGCACTGGCATGCCGGATGAAAACGAAACAGCAGACAATGCCAAGCAGTACGGTGACGGTGATCAGGATGCCGACAGCCTTCTTCCTCTCCCTCATCCTTTATTCTCCCTCTCTGGCATCAAAAGGATCGTCCTTTTTTTCAATAAACATTTGCTGGAACGGTTTTCTCCAAAGTTTAGGCAAAATTCCGCCTTTCCACGGAGAAATACCGGCTTCCAGGCTTTCTTCTAAAATTGCCGCTACTTGTGAAGTTTCTTCAATTTCCAGAAGTTTCGAGATGCTGTGATCCGTAACCCCCAGTACATATATCCTTCCGGCTATTTCCGACAGCAGCAATGCCTTGTTGGGACCAATACCAACCTGATCTATGATTCTGATCCAGCGTCCGGTTTGCGTAATGAAGGCCCGTTTTTGTAAAAACTTGATGCCTATGATGGCCAGCCCAATCACAACTATTAAACTGATGATCAAACGGAATAGAAGTCCACCAATACTTGGCGGTGCCACAGGTTCCGGTTCCTGGTATTCCAAATTAGTTAAAGGAGCGGCCCAGGCCGGGGGTGCGATAATAAGGAGTATCAGGTATGTTTCCACGATTTTTAACAGGTTTTTTAGTGCTGAAGTTGTCATAACCAAGTGGCCCCCCGGTTATCCCAATACCTTAGCGACTGCTTCCAATACCCTGTCGGGTTGAAAGGGTTTTACAATAAAATCCTTCGCTCCTGCCTGAATCGAGTCGATGACCATCGCCTGCTGGCCCATGGCGCTGCACATGATGATCTTCGCATTAGAATCTATTGCACAGATTTCCTTTACAGCCGTGATACCATCCTTCTCTGGCATGGTGATATCCATCGTCACCAGATCGGGACGCAATTCTTTAAACTTTTCTACGGCAACTGCTCCGTTTTCAGCTTCACCGGCTACGATATAGCCGTTCTTGGTCAGGATGTCCTTCAACATCATCCGCATAAAGGCCGCGTCATCAACAATTAAAATACGCTTACCCAATCTGTCTCCCTCCCGGATTACTATTGAAGCTTATCAAGCCGCTCAGCGGAGCTTAAGATTTCGGTTATGCGCACCCCATAGTTCTCATCTATTACTACGACCTCCCCCTTGGCGATAGGTTTGCCGTTAACCAGGACATCGACAGGTTCCCCGGCAAGCTTTTCCAGCTCAACGATCGACCCCGGCCCCAGTTCGAGTATTTCCTTGATGGTCTTGTGCGTTCTCCCCAGTTCCACCGAAAACTGCAGCGATACGTCTAAGATCAAAGTTAAATTCGCAGTCTCTTTAGGCGGTGACGAAATAGTATCAAAGGGAACAAACTGTACCGGTTGGATTTGGACTCCCTCAACGGCACTGACCGGCTGAGATCTAACCTGAGGAGGTGGTTCCTTTGATGCAACCCCTGTTAATTCCTCTTGTGCAGGAGAAGGGCTTTCTTCTAACTGACCAAGCAGCCCCCGGCTGATCTCCTTGGCAAAACTCACGGGTAAGAGCTGCATCATCTCGCTGTCGACCAGGTCCTCAATAAACATCTTGAAGGTTACCAGTATTAATCTTTCATCTCCATTATCCAACCCGTCAATCTGTTCTTCGGCTAAATTAACCAATCTCAACGAGGGGGGCGAGATGTTGACGGTTTTATTGAAAATTGTTGACATCGAGGTTGAAGCAGAGCCCATCATCTGGTTCATCGCTTCACTGATTGCGCTGAGATGAAGCTCATTCAATTCCTTTGGAGGTTCGCTCCCGTTTCCCCCCATCATAAGATCAACAATCACAGCAGCGTCATGCTCTTTAATGACAAAAAGATTCTCGCCTCTTAAACCAGAGGTATACCGAACATTAACTACAACGTAAGGCATAGGATAATCCACTTGGAACTGGCTGCGGGTTGTAATCTTGACCCGGGGCGTGGTTATCTCAACCTTTTTACCGATTAAATTGGAAAGAGTCGTAGCAGCCGTCCCCATTGAGATGTTACAGATTTCGCCGATAGTATCTTTTTCCAGGTCCGAGATCGTAGTTGTGTCTTGAGACTTGCCGCTCTCTCCCTTAAGCAGAAGGTCTATCTCTTCTTGTGATAAAATGTTTTCACTCAGGCCAGGTCTCCCCCTTTCTTTTGAAAACCGGTGATTTGAATTGCCAACCTTTTATTTAAAATGCCGGGTTTCGCATAAAACTTCTGGGAATTCCCTATAAGCACATCTAAATCCTGTTCGACCTTCTTATCTAAGGGGACAACATCACCAACCTGAAGATCAAGGAGTTCTCTCACGGTGATGGTTGTAGTCCCCAAGAGCACGTGAAGAGGTATTCGCGCTGTTTCTATTCGCTGCTGTAAAGAAAGACGGTGAGCCGGGTTTTGTTCGCTCGACGTCCTGGAAAACCAGAAGTGCAGGCTCAGCTTGTCGATAACAGGCTCCAGCACTATGTAAGGGAGACAGAAGTTGATCATTCCTTCAATCTCTCCAATCTTCGTCTCCAGAGAAATCAAAATCACCATTTCCATCGGGGAGACTATTTGAGCGAACTGGGGGTTGGATTCAATAAACTCCACCTTTGGATTGAGTTTAGTGATGTTTTCCCAAGCCTCGCCTAAAAGATCCAGCATGCGCTGGCTCACCCGTTCTATAATGGCACGCTCTATTTCCGTTAAGGCACGGGTTTTGTTCGGCACCCCCCCGGAACCACCGAAAAGCCGGTCAATCATTCCAAAGGCAAGAGGAGCCTGAATCTCGAAGATCCCGTTACCCTCGAGAGGGGCCATATTGAAGATGACGATAATTGAAGGATCGGGAAGCGAACGGATGAATTCGTCGTACGTCAGCTGTTCCACCGACAGCACAGACATCTGGACTATGTTCCTTAGTTGTGCAGACAGAAAGGTAGCCAACGTCCTGGCATAGTTTTCATAAATAACCTGCATGCTGTTCATCTGTTCCTTGGAGAACTTGTTCGGTCTCCGGAAGTCATACGTTCTAACCTTTTTAGTTTTTTCTTCTTCTTTTAATTCGTTCGGGTTTACCTCTCCCGACGTGAGGGCAGCAAGCAATGCGTCGATTTCCGATTGGGATAAAATATCTGTCATCATAACCACTCCCGCAGGAACTTACTGCATGACCAGATCCGAGAAATAGATGTTCTTAATCTTGCCCTTTGTTAGATAGCGGTTTAGGTCATTCAACATTTCAGTTTTCAATGCGGTGCGTTGCGCCGCACCCAGTTCGTCGCTCGTTCTACTGTTCAAAAAGTAGAGCACCCGATCCTGCAGCACCGGTAATTTTTCCGTGATTTCCTTTTCCAAAGACTTGTCGCTTAATTCAAAAACAATTTTAATCTTGATAAATTTTTTTTCCCCGCCCGGCGCCAGATTCGTTGCGTATTCGCCGGCATCGAAGAGAGGGCCTACTTGGGAAATTTCGCTTTTAGCGGTTCCCGAACCGCGCGCAGCAGCAATATTATTTGAATTCCTGACAACAAGCAAAGCCACTAAAAGCGCTGCCACGGCACAGATGACAATGGCCGCCACCCCCACCACCAGAATCCTTTGATCAATGACAATACCCTGCTTGAGCTGCTTCTGGGTTTCCCCACTAGATGCTTCCGGAGCCATGAGCTCTACCTCCCGTCAACCAAAATTGTTTTCCATCAACCTTCGGGCAAATCCCCGGCATCCCCCTCCTGCCCGCTTTCCCCACCTTCCTTGCGCGGACCCTGAGCAATTAACCGGCGAAAATCTATAATGCGCCTGATTATCTCTGCAACATCTTCCTTTACCACGATCTTTTTGCTCGTGGTGAGCGAGAGGACGGTATCGGGCGTTTCCTCGATGAATTCAATCAGATCAGAGTTGACGTAAAACCCTTCTCCGTTTAACCGGGTAACTTTAATCATTTTTTCTCACCCGCTTTCCTATAGGGTGGGGCCCGCTCCCCGGCGGGCCGCATCCCCAAACTCCAACCGTTTACACTAGCGCTTCAGGTTAACAAGGTCCTGAAGCATTTCATCAGAAGCCGTGATCACCCGGGAGTTCGCCTGGAATCCCCGCTGGGTGGTGATCAGGTCGGTGAACTCCTGGGCCAGTTCGACATTGGACATCTCCAGGGAGCCGGGCTTGATGGTGCCCCGGCCTCCCTTACCGGCAGCATCGAATTTTGCCGCCCCGGAGTTGCTGGACTCCGAGAAGAGGGTGTTTCCCTCTTTAAAGAGCCCGCCCGGGTTATTGAACGAAGCCAGGGCGACCTGGGCCAGCGCCCGGGTAATCCCGTTGGAAAAGACTCCGCTCAAGGTGCCGGTGGTGTCAAAGCTGACGCCCTGCAGGCTCCCCGCCGGGTAGCCATCTTGGCTCGCAGTGGCGGTGGTCTCCCCATAAAATTGGGTCATTTGCGAAAAATCAGGAGCAAAGGACACTTGATCAGCACCGTTGTTTGGGGTGAAAGAAAAATTAACATTAGAAGAAGAAGAATCAAATGTACCATCACCCTTAAAAGTTAGAGTTGGGGTTGGAGTTGGAGTTATATCACTACCATCCACCTTGCAGGACACGCTCCAGGTATTTGGATTAGTATCGCTCTTCGTGAATGTGAATTCAGCAGTGTGCTTACATCCCAGGCTGTCATAGACGGCCTGGGTGACTGTTATTGAATTACCACCGGCGGTGCTGGCATCCAGGTTGCCGCTAAAACGGATCTCTTCGGTTTGCTTTGCTTTTTCAGTCGTGTTCAAATCAATTTTAATTTCAGCCATGCTGCTAGAACTTGTGTCTTTTATAATGCCATTTTCTGCCCGCCACCCCATGACGTGCATTCCGTTGGCGTTGACCAGGTACCCATCCCGGTCGAAGTCGAATGCTCCCGCCCGGGTGTAGTAGTTCCGGCTGCCGTCGGAAACCACAAAGAATCCATCCCCATCAATGGCCAGGTCGGTGTTTTTCCCGGTGTCCTGGGGGCTGCTGCCGGTCATGATGGTATCGATGCTGCCTGTACTCACCCCCAGGCCGACCTGCATCGGGTTTGTTCCGCCGCGTCCCCCATCCACCGGGCGGCTTGCACCCCTGATGGTCTGGTTGAGCATATCCTGAAAGGTGACCCGGCTCTTCTTGAAGCCCGGGGTGTTGACATTGGCAATGTTGTTGCCGATCACATCCATCCGCTGCTGGTGGGCCTTTAGGCCCGAAACAGCGGAAAAAAGAGAACGCATCATTTTTGTCTTGACCTCCTTTTTTCGGGTGGTTTACTTCCATCGTTCTGTAAACCGGGGCCCCCTCGGAGAGGTCCGGCCCCATCAGCCCTTTAAATAATCACGGCGCTGTCGATATTGGTAAAGACGTTCCCCCGCAGGCTTGATTCATCCACGGCTGTGACCACGGTGCGGTTCTTGACGCTCACCACAAAGGCGAGATTGTCCAGCAGGATCAGTGAATCCCTCGCCCCTTTGGCCGCCGCCTTATCCACCGCCTCCTGGATGCGCTGCAGCCGTCCCGAATCCAGGGGGATCCCCCGCCGGGCGATTCTCTCCTGGGCGTGCCGGGAAAACTTCAGCGACTGCCGGGAGAGGATTTCTGCAAAGGATATTTCCTTATTTGTTTCCTTCTGCTTCCCGGCCTGGCCAACCTGCGCAGGAGGCAGGATCGGCTGCGGGAAATAGACCCGTTCGGTCATCACACACCACCCTGCCCTCCGGATACCGTTGCCCTGTAAACCCAATCGAGGGGAATCTCATGCTCCGCGCAGCTCAGCCAGATCTCCCCGTCCTTCTGGTAATACCCCTTGACCAGATCCCTGTATGTTTCATTCGTTTCCGGGTTCCTGGCCTCGACTTCCCGCCCCAGCAAGCTCGCTGCATAGAGCAGGTCCTGCCTCCCCTTATTCTGCTCCTGGAGTTCAACCAGTTGGTTGACATTTTTGTTTAGCTCCTGCAGCTGTTCGAGGGATGTCAGCTGGGCCATCTGGGCGATAAATTCCGTATTTTGCACCGGCGACAGGGGATCCTGCTGCTTCAGCTGTGTTATCAAAAGCTTCAGGAATTCATCCTTGCCTAATGTTTTCTGGGATGCAACCGTTGTTTGCTGAGTTGTCGAACCGGTTACCATACCAACCGTTGTCATTTGACCACCTCCTAAACAAGATAATCAACAGCTCCTTTCACCCCCGGATAACTCACCGCCATCGGTTCCCCCGGCCCTTCCTGTCTGGAGGATTCTCCGGTAAAGGCATATGGGTTCGGCTGAGGCGAGCCATTTCCTTCGTATTGGGCATGGGCAAATCCCCCGGAATGGGCCTGGGCATCCACCGAGACGCTTACCTGGTGCCAGGAAATCCCTCTGTCCGACAGGGCATGCTGCAGCTCCGGGAGTCGGGCCTCAATCAGGTTTGCCACGGCGGCGTTTTCAGCCGTAAAGCGGGCGTGCACCAGACCATGCTCGACGCTGATCGTGAGCTTTAAATTCCCCAGGAATTCCGGCTTCAACTGCAGCTTGAGAGATGCCACGTCCCTGCCCACAAAAAGGTGCGCCTTATCCACCACCTGTTTGATTACTTCCCTTGCAGCAGCCTCCTCCAGCCGGCCGTCCACCGGCTTCGGCGGGGATGGATCAAGCTGTGTGAACCCCCGATGACTGGCCGGAAGTGCGCTGTTCTCGACAGGATCCCCGCTAGCCTTTAGCGGCAGCCGGGTCTCTGCCTTTAAGACCTGCTGCTCGGCTACATCCTCGATAAAAACCGGCCTATCGGGCTGGTGCTGAACTTTTGCATTTTCTGCTGCTTTTTCCTGCAATCCTTTTTGTTGACCAGGTGCAAATTTTAATTCTTCCCCTTGATCAACATTCGCCTGAGGGCTGTAAGCCTGCGACTTTTCCGGTTGAATCCCGGTGCTTTTTGGATCGCAAACAGGCCCGTCTTCCCTACCTTGTAACGGTTGGTTCTGTAAGGGAGGGGTGTTGCTCTCCCCGGGGACTGTGGTACCTCTCATCACAGCGGGTAGATTCCCCGCCTTGCCGGTATCCTGCCCACCTCCTGTTAGACCGGAGATTTCCGTGGAGCCCGGTTGGCTTCCGGCCACGAGGTCCGATAATGGCTTGAATGTTTTTGTGACGGATACTTGAGCGATATCAACACTACCATCCCGATTTAAGGATTGCCCAATTTGTTCCTCCAGGCCAGGAAAAAGTGCTGCAAATTGAGGGCCGGGCATATCGGCCTGTGATACATTTTGGGGCCGACGGCTTTCTGCATTCACCGGCTGGAGTACCTGTCCGGGAAGCGCATCCCCTTGGGGGAGGACACCCTGGGAGCAGTTCTGCCCAAAGGGAATCAAAACGCCTAAGGCGCCTGCTTCCTGAACAGAAGCGTCACTGCTTTTTTCTTTTACATCCTGATCAGGAAGAGTTGGTGAGTTTGTTTGCTGCGGGCCGTACAGGCCAAGGAGCATACCCGTCTTTGCCGTTTCTCCCTGGTTCTGGGCATCCGCCAACAGGGCAAGGATCAGCCTGAAAAAAAGAGTGTTTACAGCGGCGCTCTGGCCGTTGTCGCCCCCAACAGGACTGTTTGTGGCGTTATTGGGGAATTGTAAAGGTGCTACAGGTTCGGCATTCAAATCGTATCACCTCCTTTCCTTGCAGGTCTGGAATATCACTGGGTACCGGCCGGGCTTCCACTGCTGGCAATCAATTCTATCAACCTGGCCGCCTGAGCCGGTTCCATAGCTGCCAGGATCTGACCTGCCTGTTCCTTGTCCATTACCTTTAAAATATCCGCCACCAGCTGGGGATCCAGGTTTTTCAGGATGGCAACCGCAGCCGCCGGCTTCATGCCGGAATAGTAGGCGGCAAGATCACGGTAAAGTTTCGTTTTATCCTCCGGTTTGACCGTTGCCCCTGCAGGAGAGGTATTTAATGTTCCCTGGCTCAGCTTCTGGCTCAGTTCCCTTTCCAGTTCTGCGACCTGTTTTTTCAGCTGCTGGTTTTCTTTTCTCAGGGATGCCACGTCCGCAGGGGAATTGCCAGCCTGTTTCTTCTGGCTGGTCTTGCCGATAAACCTGTTTACAACCGGAATCTTGGCCGCTATGCTCTTTGGATCAATCCACCCGGTGGTGGATGCGGCCACAATTCCACCGATTAAAATAATTATCAGGCTTGCAATAACTATTTTCCCAGAACCGGGAGCAGCCTTCATTTCAAACTGGTTCCTCCTGCTGTCTGAAAAAACGGATTAACCCCACTTCATCGAGGTTTTTTTGTTCTTCACGGAGAAATTCCCGGTAGTAAGCCGACCACCGCCGGTCATAAAAACGCTCCAACAATTTTCTGTCTTTTTGTACATTGACAAATTCCTGCTGTCGCCTTAAGAGCTCAGCCCTCGCTTCCTCCAGGACAGCTGCCTGCAGGACCTGCTGTTCCTTTTGTACCCGAAGATAGTATTCACCCATCGTTATAAGATCAAGGTCGAGTCCGCCCTGGCGCGCTTCCCTCATTCGTGCCAGCGCATTTCCCAACTCTTTTTGTATGGACCGCATAACATCTTCCTGTTTCTGGTATAACTGCTGCGCCTGGGCCAGATTGATACGCCGCATACTTTCTTCCTGTTGTTTTAAATTCAGGTATTTCTGCAGCCGGAAACGGAACCGCTTCATGGTAACCCCCATCCTAACAGCAGGTAGAGAGTTGTTCAACCGTTTCTTTAAAACTGTAACAGTCATGGACGTCCTGCCGGAGAAAAGCCCGGCATCCTTCAATCAAATTAACCGCTTCGTCAATTCTGGGATTCGACCCCGTTTTATAAGCCCCGATTTCAATCAGATCCCTGGCTTCCCGATAAGTAGCAAGAATGCTTTTAAAACGAGCGGCTTTAGCCTGATGCTCCGGGGTAACGATATCCAGCATCACGCGGCTGACCGAATTGAGAACATCAATGGCAGGATAATGGTTTTGGGCGGCCAGTTCCCGGGACAGGACGATGTGACCGTCCAAAGTGCCCCGAACGGCATCTGTTACCGGCTCGTTGAGATCGTCACCGTCCACCAGCACAGTATATAGCCCTGTGATCGTTCCTCTTTTTGAAGTGCCGGCCCGTTCGAGCAGTTTGGGTAGCAGAGCAAAAACCGACGGCGTATAGCCCCGCGTGGCGGGTGGCTCACCCACGGCCAGGCCCACTTCCCGTTGGGCCATAGCAAACCTCGTCACCGAGTCCATCATCAACAAGACGTCTTTTCCCTGATCTCGAAAATATTCAGCGATTGTCGTTGCTACCAGGGCTCCTTTTAAACGCACCAGGGCGGGCTGGTCCGAGGTGGCGGCCACGACAACGGAGCGCTGCAGCCCCTCTGTACCCAGGTCCTTTTCAATAAATTCCCTCACCTCACGCCCGCGCTCGCCGATCAGAGCAATCACATTGATGTCCGCCTTCGTGTTGCGGGCAATCATACCCAGCAGTACGCTTTTCCCCACGCCGCTCCCCGCAAAGATCCCCAGGCGCTGCCCTTTTCCACAGGTAAGGAGCCCGTCTATTGCCTTGATACCCAAGGGTAAGACCTCGTGGATCCTTTTTCTCTCGAGGGGGTTGCGGGCTTCCGCCATTACAGGGAACCAGTCGGTAAACTCGACCGGGCCTTTGCCATCCATGGGTTTCCCCAGCCCGTCGAGAACCCGCCCAACCAGTTCCGGGCCAACTCCAATTTTAAAAACATCACCCGTTGCCACCACCCGGCAGCCCGGTCCCACACCCCGGATCTCACCCAGCGGCATAAGAATCGACCGCCTTTCCCGGAAACCGACAATTTCGGCTCTGATACGGCCCTCCGGAGTGATCAGGTAACAGAGTTCACCGACGTTTCCCCGGGGGCCTTCGGATTCGATGGTCAGCCCGATAATCTGCCCGACCCTGCCCCAATATTTGATGGGTTCATGCCCCCTTAAACGACGGTAATATTTTTCCAGGTTAATCATTCAGGGAGCACCTCTAAGAGTTCATGGGCAACCTCCTTCAGCTGGCCGTCCACCGTCCCGTCTACCATCCCATATGGGGTTTCGGCAACGCACCCCCTCTGGATGCTGTTGTCAACCTCCACCTGAACCTTCCTTTCCCCGGCTTCTTCCAGCATGGCGACGACCTCCTCATAATCACCCGGGTGCACTTTCAGGACCACATCACCCGTTTCCAGCGCCCTATCAAGGGTGGCCCGGATGAGATTTCTGATCTGCCCGGGGTAAAGTTTCAATTCTGCGTGAACGATCTGCCTGGCGATGTAGATGGCCAGCTGCAGCAGCTTCGGCTCCATCTCCTTGATTAAATTCCGTTTTTCCTCATCCAGTGCGGCGCGGGCCGCAGCCACCTCCCGCAGCAGCTCTTCCCTCTCTCCGGCAAGGGCGTTTTGCCCTGCAGCAAACCCTTCCTCATAGCCCGCCCTTTTTGCTTCCTGCTTTAAGCGCTCCAGTTCTGCGCGCCCTTCTTCAACAATCTTGCTTGCCTGTTCGCGAGCGTTATTTATGATCTCCTCCGCCTTCGCTCCGGCCTCCTTTAGAAGGCTGCTCACCATGGCCTCCGTCTCTGCCAGGATCTCCCTGGCATCAACGGCGTCAAGGCCGCATTCTTTTCCCTCGCCGCTGTCTTGCTCCAGATCCCTGCCCAGGGTGTTATTGAGATAGCTGATCGTCCGCGGCAATGACATTACCAGGCGGGTCGCCTTGATTACCTTAGACAATGATCTCGTCCCTCCCGCCTCTGGTAATAAAGATCTGACCCTGCTCCTCCAGCTTCCTGATCACCGCCACGATCCTCTGCTGGGCATCCTCGACGTCACGCAGGCGGACCGGCCCCATATACTCGATGTCCTCTTTCAGCATCTGGGCCGCCCGCTTGGAGATGTTGTTTTCGATCTTCTTCATCACCTGTTCCCCCGCACCCTTTAGGGCGAGAGCCAGGTCATGGGAGTCGACTTCCCTGAGTACAAGCTGCACCGCCCGATCATCCAGCTGCACAATGTCCTCGAAGACAAACATCAGTTTCTTGACTTCCTCTGCCAGTTCGGGGTCCTGCACTTCTAGGGTCTCAATGATGGTTTTTTCAGTGGCCCGGTCCACCCGGTTTAAAACCTCAACCAGGGATTTGACTCCTCCCGCGCTGGTATAGTCCTGAGTCACCACAGATGAGAGTTTCCTCTCCAGAACCTTTTCCACCTCCCGCAATATTTCAGGTGACGTGCGGTCCATCAAGGCCAGCCGCCGTGCCACTTCGGTCTGGCTTTCCGGCGGCAGGGCCGAGATCACCGAGGCGGCCTGTTCCGGTTCCATGTACGCCAGTATCAGGGCGATTGTTTGCGGGTGTTCGCCCTGGAGAAAATTGAGCAGCTGGGAGGGATCCGCCTTTCTTATAAAATCAAAAGGGCGCACCTGCAGGGATGCTGTGAGGCGGTTAATAATTTCCGCCGCCTTCTGGGCGCCAAGGGCCTTTTCCAGCAGCTCCCGGGCATAGTTGATCCCGCCCTGGCTGATATACTCGTTTGCCAGGCACATCTGGTAAAATTCCTGGTAGACCTCATCCCTTTTCTCCGGAGGCACCTTTCTGATATTGGCTATTTCCAGGGTTAACTGCTCTATTTCGTCCTCTTGCAAATGCTTGAAGATTTGCGCAGAAATCTCCGGGCCTAAAGAGATCAACAGAATCGCGGCTTTCTGTTTTCCTGTCAGTTCTTTCATTTCTCGTTCACCTCGATTCTTCACCCAGCCAGGTCTTCAATAACTGGGCAACCTCTTTCGGGCTCTGTCGTACCAGATTCTGGATATGCTCAACCATCCGGGCCCTTTCTTTTTCCTCCGGCGACAATTCGGTCTCTTTCGTCGCCAGCACTTCATCAAGGGACATGGCGGGACCGGCGAGATAATCGATCTCTTCCTTCTCCCGTCGACGCCTCTTGAGGACAAACCACAGGGCCAGCCCGAGGCCGATGATAACTGCGGCGGTCACCCCGAATTTAAGCAACTGATCTCGGCGCCGGGCGGCTGCCATTTCTTTTGCCATTTGCTGAGACCAGGTCGTATTAAAGGGCATGCTGGTTACCGTCAGGTTGTCCCCCCGGCTCTGGTTGATCCCCGCCGCCGCCGTGACCAGATTCTCGATTTCCCGCTGCTTCAGTAGATCCAGCTGGCCGTCAACCACCACGGCCACGGACAGCTGCTTGACCTGCCCGGGTGCCACAATCCTGTGCTCGCTGTTTTTATCCACCTCGTAATTCGTAGTCTTTTCCGTCTTCTGGTACTGGCCGCCGCCGGCCTGCGCACCCGGCTGGGCATATAAGGGAATGTTGCCGGCCGTGCCGGTCACTCCCTGGGGATTGGCGTTTCCGCTGGAAATCTCTTCAGTCTGCTGCTGGCTCCTGATCTGCTTGTCCCCGTACACTTCATTCTTTATCTCCACCTGGTCGAAATCCAGGGTGGCATTGGCCCGGACGACAACCTTCCCCTGACCGACAACCCTTTCCAGCATCGACTGAATGGACTTCTCCAGCTGCTTTTCGTATTCCTGCACCAACTGCATCTGGTTCGCCGTTAGCTTCGAAGTTTGCGAAATCCCCTGGCCGCCCACACCCTCCGATAAAACATTTCCCTGCGTATCCACCACCGTGACGTTCTCCGGCTTAAGCCCCTCGACCCCGGCGGCAACGATGCGCATGATCCCTTCCACCTGTTGATCCTGCAGGCTGCGGCCGGGTTTCAGCTTGACGAGCACGGCAGCGGTGGCATCCTTCGACTGTTCGATGAAAAGGGACGGTTCGGGGGCTACGATGTGCACCCGCACATCATCCACCGCATCAAGCCTGCGGATGGTTCTCTCCAGCTCACCCTGCAGGGCGATTAAATACCTGGCCTTTCTCTCGCTTTCCGTCTCCCCGAAACGGTTCTGGTTTAAGGTTTCAAAACCGACGCTGCCGCCTTTTGGAAGCCCCTGGTTTGCCAGTTCCAGGCGGAGCTCATATTTTTGCGATTCCGGGACGAGCACGGTGCTTCCGTCATCGCTCAAACGATAAGCGACCTTTTTCTCCTTTAACTGTTCGATAATCGCCGCAGCATCCTGCTGATCGAGGTTGGTATAGAGGGGGACGAACTTCGGCCTGCTGGCAACGACGATCAGGTACACCGTTACCAGCAAAATCAGCAGGACCCCGCCGGCAAACAAAATACGTTGCTTCGAATCCAGCTTGTTCCAACGCTCAAGCAGGGTTTCCCTACATTTAAGCAAGAATTCTTTAACCAATTCTGTCCAACCCCGGTCACCTAAAGTTGGATGCGCATAATTTCCTGATATGCGTCAACCAGTTTGTTCTGAATCTGCGTGAGCAGCTGTAAGGCCAGCGATGCCTTTTCCGTGGCTATGATTATTTCGTGGAAACTGCCTGCGTTCCCCAGAGTCATCTCCCTGATCTTTTGTTCGGCCTCTTGCTGGAGATTGTTCACATCCCTGATAGCCTGGGTCAAGAAATCCTTGAACGGTATTTCCGCTCCTTTCTGCTTCTCCGGCCGGGCAAATTCATTTCCTCCGGGGGACCCCAGCGGCGAAAGCAGTGTTCCGGCTAAAATATCCACCGTCACAACACCCCTTCAACATTTCCGTCTTCTATCCCCGCCCGATATCCAGCGCCCGGGTGCACATCTCCTTTGAGGCGTTCAATGCAGTAACATTGGCGTCGTAGGCCCTGCTGGCGCTGATCAGATCCACCATTTCCTGCAGCACATTCACATTGGGCATCAGGACGTAACCATGTGGGTTTGCATCCGGGTGATCAGGATTGTAAACAAGCGGAAAAGGGCTCTGGTCCTCCACGATTTCCTTGACCCTGACACCTCCCCAGCTGTTTGCGACACCCCTCATAACCGCACCAAAGTCGACATTGTTTGCCTCAAAAACAACCCGCTTGCACCGGTAAGGAATGGGGCGACCATTCTGATCCACCTGGCCGGATCTGGTCGTTTCGGCATTTGCAATGTTCCCGGCTATGACATCCAGCCGCAGGCGCTGAGCGGTCAAACCGCTCCCACTGATTTCAATCCCGGTAAAAAGACCCACCGTTTAACGCCTCCCTTCGGTGATTGCCGTCCGCAGCATTCCCAAATGATCGGATACCAACCTGGTCAGTAGATTGTACAAAAAAACGGTTTCCGCCTGGAGCGCCATTTCGTACTCCAGGTCGACGTTATTTCCGTCATTCCTCATACTTGTCTTTTCAGGCTGGATTAATGAGGGCTTGACCGTTTCCGGGGTATCCCCGGCAATGTGCCGGGGGTTTGTCCTTGCCAGGGAAATGTCAGAACTTTCTTTCAATTTCTGTGCAAAGACAACATCCCATCTTTTGTACTGGGGAGTGTCGACGTTTGCAATATTGTTGGCGATCACCTGCTGGCGCAGCCAGTTGGCGTCCAGCATACCCTGAAGAACAGGAAGGATTGGTTCACCCAGTTGCTCCCACATTTTCCGTGCACCCGCCTTTAAAACATTTATTTATTAATCACTCCATATTATATCAAACCCAGTAATTCTAGGTCTCCCTATGAAATTCCTTCTAATTTCGACAAAAAAAGAGAAGCGACTGGTAGAATTTTCTCCAGTAATATTTGTCATCGCTTCTCGATGCTCTCTAAGAAACTAATTCAAAAGTCCTATACCTTGTTTAACGGATCTTTTTGTTCCACCGCACTTTTTTCAATTCATCCAGCAGGTTGTCATTCAGAATCCGGATAAAAGTCCCTTTCATCCCAAGGGACTTTGCCTCGATCACGCCTGCACTTTCCAATTTACGCAAGGCATTGACAATCACAGAACGTGTGATTCCCACCCTGTCCGCTATCCGGCTTGCCACCAGCAAACCTTCCGAGCCGCCTAATTCGGAGAAAATATGTCCTGCCGCCTCCATTTCAGAGAAGGAAAGTGTTCCGAGCGCAATCTGAACTGCCGCCTTCTTTTTCGTATCCGACTCAACCCGCTCATTTTTAATGCGCAGAATCTCAATTCCCACCACAAGGGCCCCGTGTTCCGCGAGCACCAAATCACCTGTTTCCAGGTCGGCCCCGGCTTTGGTCAGGATCATGCTTCCCAGGCGGTCACCGCCACCGTAGATGGGAATAATCGTTTTTCGCTTGTCATTTAGCTGGCATTTTTCGTTAGCGTTGAAAATGCAGCAGCCGGTATCCTGTTTTATATTCTCCTCTGTTTCCGTAACCATTAACAACTGCTGGTTGTAACTTTCAGGAAAACTTTCGCTGTGTAAAAGAACATCCGACATGATCGGACAGGTGAACCCTTCAACAAAATGATATCCGAGTATTTTTCCCCGCCGTCCCACGAGATATATGTTGGCTCCGATGTTCTCACTCAAGACCTGAGCCATTAATTTATAATCAATGCCACCCTGAGCATTTTGCATCAACTTGTTGATGATGCGGGTCTTTTCCAACAGGGCCTCCATCTCGCTTCCCTCCATTACTAAACTAAGTAGTTTCTCGGAAACTCCACTTGCTTGCGGCTAAAGCATATTTCTAGCCACATCATTTGGTTTCACCTCCAATATCTTTGGGTGCGTAAAACTACGTAAGAACGAGATATTGGAAGTTACTCAA
>CADDZD010000002.1 GCA_902812385.1 Clostridia bacterium
ACGGGCTCAAGGCACCAAGTAAAGTCCGACCTCGCTTCGCCAGCCGCTAAAGAATTAATTCGATAAAACCCATTTTCGTTCCTCTGTTGGTGACGCCGGAGGCGGCGTGATCGTCTGCCCTGAAAATGTTCAGGTTTATCCTTGCGCTTGCTCCCGGACTCCGGTTGAACTCGCTTATAACGCGTCGCAGACGGCAGCGGACCGGCTCCTATGACGCCATCCATGGCGCATAGTCGCCTAGCTCCCCCGCACTCAATAGCACTTTCTCTGTAATGAGACAATTTAATAACAGCCAGTTCTGAATGAACGTTAAAGGACAAAATTCCCTTTGAGTGCGGGGTCGCTTCGGCTGCCGTTAGCTGCTCCTTCGTCAAGGGCGAGTAACAAACCAGCACTCACTGCTGCTTCGTGAGCTGAAAAAGACAAAAAACGGAATTATAAAACAAAGGCTAATTATGTAACAGAGTTTCGGTGAGTGCTGGGTCGCTGCGCCAGCAAGGATAAACCGCTTTTTCGTTCCTCTATTGGCGCCGCCGGAGGTGGCGTGATGGTCTGTAGTACTGCATACCATAGAAAAGAAAACCGCATTATTCCATTCATTCAATATTTATCATCAAATTCCTGCTTATTTCGCAGCCATGTGATATTTTTTACAATAGAGCTCAGCCCTTACCTTTCCTCTCTTTCAAAAGGTAGTCCAAGCTCCGCCGGGGCTCCCACACGCAGCCGCCGGTTACTGGATGTAACCAGTATCAGTACAAGGATTGTAAACAGGTAAGGGAGCATCTTCAAGTAGAAGGGTGAAACGGTGATCCCGACCGCCTGTAAACGGAATCCAAGGGCCTCGATGCCACCGAAAAGGTATGCTCCCAGCAGCGCCCTGAAAGGATCCCACATTGCAAAAATCACAAGGGCCACTGCAATCCATCCCCTTCCTGCCGTCATGTTCTCAAGCCATGATGGAGCATAAGCAAGAGATAGATAAGCCCCGCCGATCCCTGCCAGAACTCCTCCCAGGCATACGGCTGAATACCTGATCCTGTTGACGTTCAAGCCTGCGGCGTCGGTTGCGCCCGGATTTTCTCCCGCAGCCCTGAGGTTCAGGCCAGACGGTGTTTGATAAAGGTAGTACCAGCAGAAGGGCACTAATAGATAGGTAAGATAAACCACGGCATCATGCTGAAAAAGAATCTTCCCTATCAAAGGAATGTGGCTTAAAAATCCTAGTTCAAAGCTTTCAAAAGGTGACGGAACCGGTGTGCCAATCATGCTCTTTCCCAGATAAGCACTGAGACCTGTTCCAAACATAGTTAGAGCAAGTCCGCTCACAACCTGGTTCGCCCGCAAGCTGACGGTCAGAACGGCATGGATGAGAGCCATAAGACCACCTGCAACCATCGCTGCCAGCAACCCCAACCAGTGGTTGCCGCTATGCACCGTTGCCATAAAACCGCTGACTGCCCCGACCAGCATCATGCCCTCCACACCCAGATTTAAGACGCCTGCCCTTTCCGCAAACAATTCACCTAATGTGGCATAAAGAATCGGTGTGCCTGCCGTTACCGCCGCAGCAAGGACTGATACCGCAACAGATTCCACCTTACCGGTCGTTCCTCCTCTCCACCACACAAATGCGATAACGGGTTAGTACCTCTCCCGCCAGCACAAAGAAAAGGATCGCCCCCTGCAGTATGGATACGGTTGCTGCTGGAAGCCCGGCAGACTGCATGGTGTAACCACCTACCAGAAAGCCACCAAAGAGGAAAGAAACCACCATAATCGCCCACGGGTTTAACTTGCCGAGCCAAGCAACAATGATAGCCGTGTAACCATAACCGGCTGAAATGGATTCCTGGAGACGGTGCGTTATCTCGGCCACTTCACAATAACCGGCCAGGCCGCTCAATCCACCGCTGAGCAGCATAACCAGGAGTATATTTTTTACGACATTTATCCCGGCGTATTTCGCCGCCTTTTGGCTTTCGCCGATGACGCGGATCTCATAACCCCAAACGGTATGTTTCAGGATAATGTAGATAACAACCGCGGCCGCCAGAGCAAGAAACACCCCGGCATGGATTCTGGTATTTCCCAGGGTTGGAAGGGTGGCGGCACTGGAAAATTGTGCAGTAAGGGGAAAATTATAACCCTGCGGGTCCCGCCAGGGTCCGTAAACCAGCGAATCCACCCAGAGAATGGCCACATAATTAAGCATGAGGGTTGTGAGAGTCTCGTTAACACCGAGAAAAGCGCGGAGAACAGCAGGCAGCAATCCCCAAACAGCACCTCCGGCAAACCCGGCCAAGAGCATCCCCGGCATTACCAGATACATGGGGGCATGGGGAAAGGAAAGAGCCACCCAGCTGGCGGCAAAGGCCCCCATATAAAACTGGCCTTCTGCTCCAATGTTCCAAAGCAGCATGCGGAAGGCCAGCGCCACCGCCAAACCCGTCATCAATAAAGGAATGGCATTGACGACGCATTCCGAAAGGCCAAAAACGGAACCAAACGCCCCTTTAAACATGACACCGTAAACTTTCCAGGGATTGTTTCCTGTCAGACTGAGAAATACCGCTCCTACGAGCAATGCCAGAACAATGGAGGTAAAGGGGATAAGCAGAGAGATCCACGGTGATGTATGAATCTGTTTTTCGACTCTGAGTCTAAAGCGATTTACGAACCGGCTATTGCTCATGCTCTCCGGCCCTCCACTGTCAGAGCACCCACCATCATCAGGCCCAGTTTCTCGATCTCTGCCTCTCGGGCCGGAACAACACCCATCAGCTCACCCCGGAAAAGAACCGCAATCCGGTCCGACAGGGTAAGAAGCTCATCGAGATCCTCGGACACCAGGAGGATGGCCGTTCCGGCATTGGAGAGTTCAATCAGCAGGCGGTATACTGCCTCAGTAGCACCGACATCCAGTCCCCGCACCGGGTATGAAGCAACAATCAGTTTAGGCTGCAAAGATATCTCTCGAGCCAGGAGGAGGCGCTGCAGGTTGCCCCCTGATAACATCCTGACAGGATAGCTCAGGTCTGAAACCTGAATGTTGAACTCGGATACCAGGCGGCTGGCCTTTTCTCTCGCTACGCGGTGATTTAAAAAGGGGCCTCGCCTGATTGGCGGCTTACGGTAGTCTTTCAAAATCACGTTATCATAAAGATCCAGGTTGGAAACCAGTCCCGTGCCCAGCCGGTCTTCTGGAACACTGCTGACCCCGGCTTCAATAAAACGGGAGGCGGGTTGATTTGTGAGATCCTGGCCTCCGACAATAACCCTCCCACCGGCAACAGGCCTGAGACCGGTGACGGCCTCTGCTAACTCCCTCTGACCGTTGCCTGCTATGCCGGCAATGCCCAATATTTCACCGGCATGCACCTCCAGCGAAAGATTTTTGAGGGCAGGAATGCCACCGTCACCAACAACGCTGATCCCTTCCAGGCGCAAAACGGCGGGACCGATGTCATGAGAAGGATTTGTCGTACAGAAAAGAACATCTCTTTCCACCATCATTCTGGTCAGTTCTCGCTCATCTACATCCTTCTTAAAGACCGTTCCCACGTTTCTGCCCTTCCTGAGGACAGTAATGCGGTCAGCCGCTTCCATAACTTCCTGCAATTTATGTGTAATCAATATAATTGAACGACCGTTATCAGCCATTTGACGTAGTGTCTGAAAGAGTTCTCTGACATTCTGAGGGGTTAAAACAGCCGTGGGTTCATCCAGGATCAGAACATCGGCACCCCGGTAAAGAAGCTTCAGGATTTCGATGCGCTGCTTCTCGCCTACCGATAACTGCCATACCTTAGCCCAGGGATCGATGGTTATTCCGTAGCTTTGTGCGAACCGGGCGATTCTATCGGCGAATTCCCTGCGATTTAAATAAAACTGCAGCCTGCCTGTGGTACCAAGGATAATATTTTCAGCCACACTGAAGGGCTCCACCAGGCGAAAATGCTGGTGCACCATCCCTATTCCGTGCTTCAGGGCTTCCCGCGGCGAACGCAGGTTAACCTTTTTCCCCCGGATGCGGATCTCGCCGTTATCGGGCCGGTAAAAACCGCTCAGGATACTCATCAGGGTGCTTTTGCCGGCTCCGTTCTCCCCCAACAGGGCATGGATTTCCCCCCTGTAAACCTGAAAGTTCACTTTATAGTTTGCCGTGATACCGGGAAATCGTTTGGTTATCGACCGCATATCCACCAGGACCTCGGACACTGCTAAACCTCCTAAAAATCCGGTTGCTGGCAGAACTCCTGCTGCCAGCAACCCTCCATCCCCTTATTTCTCAGCTATTTCTTAGCGGGAATGGTACCCTGTACCCCTTCTACGAACCAGTCGAAGCTGAGCATGGCCTGGTCGGTCATCCTTTCCCCATCCTTGACCCTTATCTCACCCTTCTGGTCCTTGATGGGGCCTGTGAACACATCCCATTTACCCGATAAAATCAACTGTTTCTTCTCTTCTACAAGCTTCCTGACATCTTCCGGAACAGCCTTGCTGAATGGTGCCAGTCCTACAATCCCGTCCGACATTGGTCCCCAATATTGGCTGCTCTTCCACTTGCCTTCCTTGATCTCATTAATTACTTTCACGTAATAAGGACCCCAGTTCCAAACCGGTGCCGTTAAGAAAGCCTTCGGGGCATACTTCGACATATCGCTGTTATAACCGATACCGTAGGCACCCTTTTCCTCCGCAGCCTGCATCGGACCTGGCGAATCCTGGTGCTGCGTGATAATGTCGCACCCCTGCTCAAGCAGACTTTTTGCAGCATCTTTTTCCAGGGCCGGGTTTAGCCAGGTATTGGTCCAGACCACATTGACAGTGGCCTTCGGGTTGACTGCACGCACCCCAAGGGTAAAGGCGTTAATTCCCCTTACCACCTCGGGAATCGGAAAAGCGGCCACATAGCCGATTTTGTTTGTCTTCGTCATCTTGCCGGCTACAATTCCGGAGAGATAGCGGGCCTGGTACATTCGCCCGAAGTAAGTACCTACGTTCGGTGCTGTTTTATATCCGGAGCAATGCAGGAAAATAATGTTAGGGTACTTCTTGGCGACGTTGATTATCCCATCCATATAGCCAAAACTTGTGGCAAAAATAACCTTGTACCCTTCCTGCACAAGCTGAGTTGCCACCTTTTCGCCGTCAACCTCAGGCACTTTTTCGACTATTTTCGTCTCGATATCGGGAACGTGCTGCTCCAGATACTTACGCCCCTGCTCATGAGCGTAAGTCCAACCTGCATCGCCAACCGGACCTATGTAAATGAAAGCCACCTTCAGCTTTTCTTTTCCTTCACTGGCGGTAGGCTGGGTCGTTGACTTGCCGCATCCCATTAACCCCAAAGTCAGGATAAAAATTAAAAGAACCCAAAAAGCAACTCTTCTTAATTTAAGCATTTTTTAACCCTCCGTAGCCCTCCATATGTTATTGACCTCATATTTACAAGGCGCTTAAACCTAACAGGCTCTCACCTCCAACGCCACGCAACAACCCGGGTTAGGTTTGATAGATTTAATTTCCTTACAAGAACACAACTCGATCCGGATCAATTAAATTAAAAAATAAACAAAAAACAAATATAAACTTTCTATAAAGTTCGACAAACTCCTTCATCAATTAAATAAAAAAGCTTTTTGAAATTAGACAACGTTTAGTGGGCCAGAACCCCTTTGTTTAAGGTTCGGGTTTGGGTAAGCCAGGTAGTAGTGCAACCACATCCTTAAGGGGCACTCCCTTTATTTCCACCAACTTTACCCTTCCCGTCTCTCCTCTGAGGATGGTAATATTCCGGGCTCCACACCTAAATACCTCACCCAAAAATTTCTTGAGCATCCTGTTGGCCTCACCCTCCACCGGTGGGGCGGTCAATTTAACCTTCAGGTGCTCATCAAATATTCCGACTATCTCATTTTTCGCAGAGCGGGGCTGTACCTTTACCTGAATCCGGACACCCTGCCCGGTTGAAGTGATCCAGGACATTCCTTAAACCCCCAGATAACGCAAGAGTTCGCTTACAAGATAAATGACTGCCGATCTCGCTATCTCCAGGCCAATGATGGCTAAAAAAGGGGAAAAGTCAACTCCCAGGCTTGTGACCGGCAGGATACGCCGGCACAGATCCAGGGCCGGTTCTGTCACCCTGTATATAAAACCAAGCACCGGGTGATACTTGCGAGGGCGTATGAAGGATAAAAAAACTCTGGCCAGGATCAACCAGATGTAGATTTCAATGGCCAATGAAATTACAGTAACTGCCATCCTGGAGAAGCTCATGACTGCAACTCCCCGGATTTTATTGCAGCAGCCTCTACGGCACTCATCAGAAGACCCCGCAAACCACCCTTTTCCAAAACATGCAGCCCGGTGATGGTGCTCCCGCCTGGAGAAGAAACCATGTCTTTAAGCTGTCCCGGGTGACTGCCTCCTGACTGCAGCATCCTGGCAGTACCAAGCACTGTCTGTACGGCCAGGTCCACAGCTATCCGCCTCGGAAGCCCCATTTTCACTCCTCCGTCGGCCAGCGCCTCTACAATAACGGCAATGTAAGCAGGCCCACACCCGCTGAGACCTGTTACCGCATTCATGTTTCCCTCGGGAAGTGTCACTACCCTGCCCACTGCACTGAACAGTTCTTCTGCCAGCTGCCTTTCTGCCTCTCCTGCAAACCTGCCCAGAGCGAGGGCCGTCACCCCTTCGCCGATCAATGCCGGAAGATTGGGCATTGCCCTGATGACCGGGGTCCCCTCGGGAAGATGGGTCTCCAGGTAAGCCAGCTGAATCCCCGCCGCGACCGAAATCAGTAAATTATCGCTTGTGACAAGGGGATTTATCTCTTCCAAAACTGTTCTGACCGCAGCCGGTTTTACTGCACAAACCACAACGCCGGCAGTCTTTACCACATCCCGGTTGTCCCGGGTAGCTTTAACGGGGAACCTCTTAGCAAGCGCATCCAGTTGTGCCTGCTCCAGATCACTGACTATCACATCTCGGGGTGCCACAAGACCTGTATTTATGAAACCCGCCACGAGGGCGCTTCCCATGGCACCTGCACCAATTACACCTATCTTTTTCCTGCTACCGATCTCTGATACCCCCCTGGTCTAGTTTGTGAAAAAATCTCTCCCGAAGATCGCCGGGGATTTCACCGGAATGAACCGAAACATTACTCGGAACGAAGAGAAATGTCTGAGCCGTAACCTTGAGTGTGCTCCCGTTTAAGGCCAGAATGGCACCGCTTAAAAAGTCAATAATGCGCTGAGCAATATCCTTCGGGGTATTTTCAAAGTTTACTATAACCGGTTTCCGGTTTTTTAAATATCCCACCAGTTTTTCTGACTCTTCGAAGGTCAAAGGCTTCACAACGATAATCTTCATCTCAGGAGCGGAATGAAGGCTTAAGACCGCACCCTTATTACTCCGGCTGCGAACCTCTACGGGTTGGAGTTCCTCTTCTTCTTCCTCCTCATAATTATCGGATAAACCGATAAAGTTCATAAATTTCTCAAACCATCCGATACTCAAAAGGCCACACCCCCGTTGTTGTTTTATGAACCAAAGAGAGCACTCCCAATTCTTACCAGAGTTGCCCCCTCTTCCACCGCCACTTCAAAATCGTTGCTCATCCCCATGGAGAGATGCCTGAGGTCAAGCCAGGGCTTCTTCTGCATCATATCTTCCTTTAAATCCCGCAGCCTGCGAAACACCGGACGCACCTCCTCAGGGTCCTCACAGTACGGAGCAATGGTCATCAGGCCGCAGACCTTCAACCCTTTCATTTCCCGGATTTCATCCAGGAAATCAGGAAGTTCGGAGGGAGCAAGACCAAACTTGGTAGCCTCTCCGGAAACATTCACCTGAACCAGCACCTGCCACGCATACCCCTGGATGTCGCTCAATCTATTGAGGGTAGCCGCCAGGCTCATGCTGTCCAGGGAATGGATCATACTGACCTTCCCTGCAAGGTACCTTGCCTTATTGCGCTGCAGATGGCCAATAAAGTGCCACTCCACCTGTTTATCAATAACATCGTATTTTTTAAGAAAATCTTGAACGCGGTTCTCCCCAAAAACGCTCAAACCGGTGGAAATGGCCTCTTTAAGCTGTTCTGCGCTGATCCCTTTGCTCACGGCGACGAGTTTTACATCCGATTTCTGCCGGCCTACCCTTTGACACGCCTCAGCTATCCTTCTATAGACGTCATTGATACGATTATTTAACGCTTCATTCAACCAAGATTCCTCCTTACTCCCATGTTCGATAAAAAAAGGCCAGATCCTTCCTGCAATAAACTAGATATCTTTTTGAATTCTGGTTGCCACCCATGGATTGACAACTATTTCAAGGCCGGGATCGATCCCTGTTACAGCTACCCTCCCACATAACCTGCCTCTTACCTCCACTTTGAGAAACCTGAACCCAAGGGGGGAATAGGTAAATACCCCTGTGGAGTGCCCATGTTGGACAAGAGCTTCAGCAGGAATAATTATTCCTTCGCACTCCGGTTTGATCACCTTCAAATTTAAAAGGCGATCGTCGGGGAGACCCGGCTGAGCTTGCAAGACTTCGGCCACAACCAAAAGAATCTCACCCACTGCTTTTGTACCGACAATTTTCCCCTTCCCCGAGCCTCCGCTCCACTGCAACTCTACCGCATCTCCTTGGGAAAGATGGTCCTTCCCAACCTTATCCAGCTTGATAACTAAATAAGGCTCTGAAAGGTTGTCGATAATCTTAAAAACCGGCTCCCCTGCAGCTGACACCTGAGAGTGATCCCTGATATCACCTTTGAAATTTTTAAACAAACCGGCCAGATCCAGCCGGGACCATTGTTCGGGAACAAGTACTCCCTCCCATCCATCCGGGTGGTAACAGACGAACCCCGAAGTGGGGCTGGGCAGGTTGATTGACTCACGGTTTTTTTCCATGCTTGGTGGAGGTTTTAGCCCTGCCACCACTTGACCGGAACGTACCAGGCTTCCTTCTGGCAGGAAACGGACAAGGTAGCCGGGGCGCGGCGCCCTTACCACCGTCTCATTGCGCAGGATAATTGCCTGCCCGGAATAGCTTGCCGCAAGATTTCCCTCTTTGGCCTCAACGGTCTTCACAGCATTCACCAAATAAAACCGGTAAACCTGATTACCGATCCAAAAAAACATGCCGCAGGCGACGATAAATAACAAGACACGCCCCAGAAGAACACGCAGCCGTTTGATGAATGCCGCCTTCCTTAGCCTTTCCTTTCTAGGCCGTCGGATTTTCACCGCTCTTCTGCACCTCGTACCCGGCGTCGACAACGGCACTTTGAATGTCTGTAAGACTTGCCCTTTCAGGATCGTAGGTCACTTTGACCAGGCCTTTTTCGAGGTCCACCTCTACCCTTTTGACTCCCTTACCCCCCCCTACGGACTTTTCAACCGCCATTTTACAGTGTCCACAACTCATTCCCTTGACGACGAGAGTCAGCGTCTTCAGTTCACCCTTTTCTTCGCCGCAACCCGGCATGCAAACACCCCCTATTCCAGCATTATGATCGCGGCCATGCGCCCTGTAACACCTCGACTGCCGCGGTAAGAAAAGAATAAATCCTGGCGGCAGATGGTGCATAGCCCGCTTAATGTAATATTCTCCCCCTTCAGACCAGCCTCATGCAGAACCAGGGCATTGGCACCCCAGAGATCGAATTTCCATTTTTTACTTCCAACGGGGTTCAGCAGCAGCCGCCAGTCAGCTGGGAATGCACTTCTTACAGCCTCAATTACTTCTTCCCCAACCTCGTAGCAGCATGGCCCCGCGGCCGGAGAAAGGGCCGCCAGACAATCCTTCGGATCCGTCCCATACTCCTGGGCCATTTTTGCAACACACTTCAAGGCAACCCTGGCAACCGCCCCGCGCCACCCGGCATGCGCCAGTCCCACAACCCTGTGTACAGGGTCATACAGATAGACGGCCTGGCAGTCCGCAACCAGGCAGGTTAGGGCAACCCCCTGGAGAGATGTCACCTGGGCATCCGCATCGATGACCTCTCTTTTGCCCCTTCCCCTCCGCTCCTTGATGACCAGAACACGGTCACCGTGAACCTGATTGGTTGTATGGAGTTGCCCGTCACTTATTCCCATACTTCTGCATAGCAGTCTTCTGTTCGCAGCCACGAATACAGGACTGTCCCCTGTGTGAAACCCCAGATTGAGCGATGCAAAGGGACCCCTGCTGAGACCCCCCTGTCTTGTCGTAAACATCGCCTGGATACCCTTTCCATCGAATTCCGAAATCGAAAAATAGGGTGGTTCCTCTTGCCGGATTACAAATCCCATTTTATCCTCACCGCTCCTATCAGGCCCTGGGCAACACCCACCTTAAAACTCCGCCTGGATCACTTTTCCGGCACTTAAGGATTCCGCAACCTTAATGACCCGCTGGTTCCGGGAACCCCGAAAAGCCAGGCTCAAATCCCGCTCCTCCCTGATATAACGCCCGTCTACGATGAGATCGGAAACCTCCAGCAGGTCTCGAATATCTTGATCCCGGTAGGATTTTTTTAAAATTTCCTCAAAGGTATAGCCGGTATAGGTGACGATATCCAATCCCATTTCCTTAATCCGCCGCCCCAGGGAGGCCAGAGGGCGCGGTTGGGCAAAGGGCTCACCCCCGGAGAAAGTGACCCCTTTGATCAACCTGCTGCTCCGGATCAGCTCCAGAACCTCATCCTCTTCTACCTCACGCCCCCCTGTGAAGTCCCAGGTTTCGGGATTGTGACACCCATTGCAGTGGTGGGGACAGCCCTGGGTAAAAATAACAAACCTGATCCCCGGCCCGTCCACCACGCTCTCTTTATCATAACCGGAAATTCTCAGTTTCATTGTTCTCCTACTCCACCTTCATGGGATTTACAAATCTTTGCAGTGCGGCAACCGGTCCCGCAGTTCGGCAACCTTTCCGTCGTTGAAACGGTCCACGGTACTCAGGTACCCGGTGATCCGGCGCACCCGGCGTATTGCGGTGGAGCCGCAGCGGGGGCATTCCGGTTCATTGATGACCCCCAGCAGGTTACATCCGGTACAGAAGTCAACCGGATAATTGATCCCGCCATAGCCCATGTCGCATTCCGCCATGTGCCGCAGAATGGCTTCCACCGCCTCCAGGTTATGCTGCGGTGGTGAGGCCATCTCCACATAGCTGATATGCCCGGCGTTGCAGTATTTGTGATAGGGGCCTTCCAGGCTGATCTTGTCATAGAAGCTGATCGGGAAATAAACAGGAATGTGGAAGGAGTTTGTATAGTACTCCCGGTTGGTAACCCCCGGTATTATTCCGAATTCCTTCTGGTCCAACCGGACAAACCGTCCACAGAGCCCCTCGGCCGGAGTGGCCAGCAGGGTGTAATTAAGGTTGAAGCGCTCACAGGCCTCATCCACCTTTTTCCTTATGTAGGCCACGATCTCAAGCCCCAACTCCTGGGACTCCTTTTTCTGGCCGTGGTGATAACCGGTTAGGGCAACCAGTGCCTCGGCCAAACCGATGAAACCCACGCTCAGGGTACCATTGACGATGGCGGGCTCTATCGAATCGCACTCCTTCAGACCCTCAGACCCGAGATAGAGCCCCTGTCCCATGACAAAGGGGAGATCCTTCACCTTTAACTTGCATTGTACCTTGAACCGGTGGCACAGCTGGTTTATCGTCAGTTCCAAAACCTCATCCAACAGCCGGTAAAAGGTTTTCAGGTTGCGCTCGGCCTTGATCCCCAGCCTCGGCAGATTGATTGTGGTAAAGGAAAGGTTCCCTCTTCCTACCGTGACGGCAGGACCCCGACGGTTGTCCATCACCCTGGTGCGGCACCCCATGTAAGCCACCTGGTCACCGTATTTTTTATTGAATGAAGAATCCATGAAGCTAAAAGTCGGGTTCAGGCGCTTGCTGGCAACCCGCATGGCCAACTTGAAGAGATCGTAGTTAGGGTCCCCGGGATCAAAGTTAACTCCCTTCTTAAGCCTGAAGATAACATTCGGAAAGATGGGGTTTTCCCCTCGCCCCAGCCCCGCCTCATAGGCCAGCAGGAAATTTCGCGTCACTTTCCGTCCGGCTTCGGAGGTGTCTGCGCCCAGGTTAATGGAAGAAAATGGCACCTGGCTCCCTGCCCTGCTATGCATGCTGTTCAGGTTGTACACCAGGGCTTCCATGGCCTGGTAGACCTCGTCCTCATCGGCACCTTCGACAAATGGCGCCATTTGGGTATCAAAAAAGGGAAATGATTGTCCTCCAAACATATCATTTTGCGAGCTCTGAAGGATTATGGCAGCCAGGGCGGTAGCCGAAGCCGGTCGCTTGGGCGGCCTGATATAGCCGTGTCCCGTATTAAATCCTTCTTTCAAAAGCCTGTCCAGAGGGATTTGAAGGCAATTACAGGTAGTAGCGTAGAAGTCGAGGTCGTGAATATGGACATCCCCTCTGCTATGGGCAAGCGAAAAATCTTCATCCAGCAAGCGGGTTAAATAAAACTTCCTGCTCGCCGCACTGGCGATCTGCAGCATCTTAGCCGAGGGAGAGTTGCCTACGTTGGCGTTGTCCTTATCGGTCTCCTTGATGATGTCCTCCACCACATCCATCAATTCGCTTTTGGCCTCGCGCAGGCGGGTACGCTTGTCCCTGTAAAGGATATAGGCCTTGGCAGTCCTGGCATGCCCCTTCTCGATCAAAACCTTTTCCACGATGTCCTGAACATCCTCGACCCCAAAAATCTCCCCATTGTACTTTTGTTTAAGCATCCGGAGAACCTCCAGGGTCAATGCCACCGCCGTCTCGCGATCCTCCCCCCCCACGGCGCGGGCCGCCTTGAATATGGCATCGGTAATCTTGGTGTCGTCGAACGGGACTTCCCGTCCATCCCTTTTCCTAATCGTGGTAAACAAAATCCAGTCTCCTCCCCTACTGAATCAACTATTGGACTTACCCTCAACGCCTAACTCTTCCAGGCAAGTAAGGATTTCTCCCACATCCTTAAACTCACGGTAAACGGAGGCGAAACGCACATAAGCCACCTTGTCCACCTTGCGCAAGCGCTCCATTACCATATGGCCTATGGTTTGACTGGATACCTCCGATTCCGGGCAATCCCTTAAGGATCTCTCGATTTCATCAACCATCATCGACAGGGTATCCAGTGTGGCGTGCCTTTTCTCGCAGGCCTTCATAATCCCGCGCAGCAGCTTTTCACGGTCAAACAGCTCCCGCCTTCCGTCTTTTTTTACAACCCACAGCGGAACCTCCTCGATCCGCTCGTAGGTGGTAAACCGCCTCCCGCAGAGCAGACACTCGCGGCGGCGCCTGATTTCGTTACCATCCTCCACGGAGCGGGAATCGAGCACCCTTGATTCCCCTCTTTTGCAATAAGGGCAACGCAAGATGGTTCCCTCCAATATCTTGGGTTTCTGTTAATAATATAACACAACATATAGTGCAGTAAATCCTGCCAAAGGCCCATAAAAAAAGTCCCTATTTATGGGACCTAAGTCGTCTTGAGTGCTCTTCGATTTTCAGGACGTTTTCTGGGGAGAACCAGGGGAAAGATCCACCAGAATAACATCAACCCCGATTCTCACAATCTTCTCCCAATTCACAACCAATTCGTCATTCCTGGCAAAGATACTGAAAGGGCGGTTGTTTCCGGGCAGGATGATCGCCTTGATTTTGCCGGCATCAAGATCGATATCTATATCTTTAATCAATCCTAAACGTTTGCCATCGGCGATATTGATGACATCACGCAGCCTTAGTTCAGAGATCTTAACCACACAAACTGCCACCTCCTCAATATCAATACAGTATATGAAAGGAGGCGGACGTTTGTTCCAGATTATGAATTTATTATTCTTGCCAGATGACCGCTTTCATTGCGTAGCCAGTCCAAAACCCGAAACCGGAAATGCACCGGCCCCGGCCAACCGCTTTCCTCTTTGTTTTCGACGTTTTCTATTCTATGCAGCTGTTCTCCGGCCACAACCTCTTGAATTCCTTTACCGGAATCGCTCATCCCCCCATTAGTGCTGGAGATATCCACGAAACAAAGGGGCGGGAAAAGGACACACCACCAGTTTGCCCCCTTACCCTCACCCAGCACCACACGCACCGCTTCGTAACTGCCGGCGGGCAGAACAACATCCCCATAGGCCCTGGCCGGAAAAGTAAATCTACCTATCAGGACCCGCACGGGATACTTAAACCCTGCGTTATCTAGCGTTTCCCGGGCAATGCTTGCGATCTGGCGGCGGTTCTCCAATACTATCTCCCGCGCCTCGTTGTAACCGGCAGCCTTTTCAAGCTGCGGTTTTAAGAAACTAACCAAGGCATCCCGGACCAGATATTTGACCTCCTGATCCCTCCGGTGATCACTGTTGGCAATTACATGAAATCTGATCAGGTTATGATAGGTATAGGCTTTCCTTGCCCGGTTGTTCTTACCTGTTTGTAGCATTAATCCTAAGAGCAGCAAACCTACAACCAAAATCAAGACCACTCTTCGTCTCATGGGTATCTCCCCTATTAAATGTATTTCTTCATATGGTTCAGGGCAGCTTTTTCCAAACGGGATACCTGTGCTTGAGAGATGCCTATTTCTTCGGCTACTTCCATCTGGGTTTTGCCTTCGAAAAAGCGCAGGGTGAGGATTAGCTTTTCCCGGTCGCTCAACTTTCGGAGGGCCTCCCGAATTGAAATCCTTTCCAGCCAGTTAACGTCATGGTTCTTTTCATCCCCGATCTGGTCCATAACGAAGATCGGGTCGCCCCCATCATGGTAGATGGGTTCAAACAATGAAACCGGCTCCTGAATGGCATCCATAGCAAAAACAATCTCTTCCCTGGACATGTTCAACTCTTCGGCGATCTCGCTGACCGATGGCTCCCGGGAATGCTTGTTTACGAGGAACTCCCTTACCTGGATCGCCTTGTAGGCAGTATCCCGCAGGGAACGGCTTACCCGGATCGGATTGTTATCTCTTAGATATCGCCTGATCTCGCCGATAATCATCGGTACCGCATATGTGGAAAACTTAACGTTTTGACTGAGGTCAAAGTTATCAATTGCCTTGATTAAGCCAATACAACCAACCTGAAAGAGATCATCGACGTATTCTCCTCTGTTCGTAAAGCGCTGGATAACACTGAGCACCAGGCGGAGGTTGCCTTTGATCAACTTCTCTCTTGCCGACCGGTCACCGGTTTTCATCGCCAGGAACAGTTCCCGCATCTGAGCACTTGATAATACTGGGAGTTTAGCCGTATTTACGCCGCAAATCTCAACCTTGTTAACCACTCCGCCACAATCCTCCCCAGTGATCCTTTGGTCGTTTTTCATTATTACCGCGGAGGTCTCAAATTATTCCGGGCGAAACTGGCAAATAAAAAAAGGATAACCGATGTTATCCCCAATTTCCTGAAATTAGCGCTCAGAAAAACTATTCAATGCGGCAGATCTCTTTTCTCAACCGTTTGATTATCCTCTTTTCCAGGCGAGAAATATATGATTGGGAGATTCCCAGAAGATCTGCAACCTGTTTCTGGGTTTGCTCCTTTCCGTTGCGAAGGCCAAACCTGAGTTCCATAATTTTGCGCTCCCGGTTTGAAAGCTTGTCGATTGCCGTATGCAGCAGTTTCCGGTCCACTTCTTCTTCCAATTCCCGGTAAATAATATCGTTTTCTGTTCCAAGCACGTCCGAGAGGAGGAGTTCGTTGCCGTCCCAATCAATATTCAGCGGTTCGTCAAAGGAAACCTCGGCCCTGGTCTTATTGCTGCGGCGCAGGTGCATCAATATCTCATTTTCGATGCACCTGGAGGCGTAAGTGGCCAGCTTGATCTTGCGCTGTGGTTTAAAGGTATTGACAGCCTTGATCAGCCCGATGGTCCCGATTGATACAAGGTCTTCGATTCCCACTCCTGTGTTTTCAAACTTACGGGCAATATATACCACCAACCTCAAATTACGCTCGATCAGCACGTTTCTGACCGAAGGATCCCCCGTTTCTAACCGGTTAAGCAGTGTTGTCTCTTCATCACTGGTAAGGGGTGGAGGCAGCGCTTCGTGATTTCCGATATAGTAGACATGTGACCGGTACTTCAATCTCTGCAGTAGCTTTATCAGCAGGACCTTAAAAGACCAGCGCAGTTGAAACCTCGGAATTCCCATAAAACTCCCCCTTAGCTTTTATTTAAGCACCCGCCGGGGTATGTAACAGATCCGGATGAATCAGTGCCCGGTAGGCTCCCCTGGGAGACAAACGCCTGTTATAAAGGCAGATCACCACATTTGTGTTTCGAATTTCTTGATCCCCGGCAAGAATCGTGATCTCCTCTGGTTTAAAACCGACCAACATGCCATGATGTTTGCCGATGGTCGTAAAAGGTATCAACCTGAACGGCAGCACTTCTCCATCTTTCCGGAAGGAGCCGGCCAGCTTCGCAATTTCCAGTTCTCCCCCGCTACCAAAGAGGTTCCGGGCATCGGGCGGTAGATAAGGTGCCAGCACTTCGTGTTCGACTATGACAACCGGTGCCCCCGTCAAGGGATCTACCAGTTGATTCCCGGTATCGACCAGGCCGGTAATCTTCAATTCACGTCCGCCGACCTTGATTATGACAGGGACCCTCAACAGATCGCGCAAGAAGGACTTTTTCAGATAAGGAACCCCCCATTTACCCAGGAGAATAGCAATCCCGAGCCCCAACGCAAGCCACAAATACGGGATGGGAAGGTTATCGAAGGAAGGATTGATCGAAAAATTGCTCATCAAGTAGATAAAGCCAAGCACGGTCCCCCCCATGGTAAACGCTATGAGATAAAAATACAGGAGAACCCGGCCAAACTTCTTTATATGAAAGGGAATGAAGGCTACAACAAGCATGAGAAGGGATACCAGAAATTTTACCCAGAAGGCGGTTAAAAAGCCAAGACCCGGAAGGAGCACGAATATGCTGTAACAGGACCCGAGACATGCCGCAGTAGCCAGGCGCCAGGGAACACAACGGATTTGAGAGAGCCTGGCCGTTGCCCAGAGGGCTATATAATCCATAACAAAATTAACAATAAAGAGAATATCGACGTATATGTACGGCCTGCCGGGCATAGTGTCCACCTCAAAAATAATCCGCTAGTTCCTGTTGCTTTCTCGTTTACCATTTATATGCGGGCACATCCATGTCCATACCAGGGTAATTATAAACGATTTAATCAGAGAAACCTGTCAAATGTTGCCACTTACAAAAAATAAAACGGCTGTTTTTTTCAGCCGTTTTCTGGGGTTGAAAGCTTAGATCTCGTTACCGGCGGCGGAGGAAGGCTGGTATATCAAGATCCTCCGAAGTGAAGGAACGGAGATCCACCACAGTCGAGTCTTTTTCTACGGCAGGCTTAGTATCAAACCCTGTGGCAATGACGGTTACCCTGACCTCATCCTCCAGTTCCTCATCAATGACTGCACCAAAGATGATGTTTGCCTCTGGGTCTGCGGCCTGGGAGATGATCTCGGCTGCCTCATTTACCTCAAACAGTCCCAAATCCGGCCCTCCGGTAATGTTCAGTAAAACGCCTTTCGCTCCCTCGATGGAGGTTTCTAAGAGAGGGCTGGAGATCGCTATCCGGGCTGCTTCGGCCGCCCTGTTCTCTCCCCTGGCGCTGCCTATCCCCATCAGGGCCGATCCCGTTTCTGTCATAATTGTTTTTACATCGGCGAAATCTAAATTGATCAGGCCCGGAACTGCGATAAGATCAGAAATACCCTGCACACCCTGCCTCAAAACATCATCCGCGATGCGAAAGGCCTCGTTGATGGAGGTGCTCTTATCTACGACCTGAAGCAGCCGGTCATTGGGAATAGTAATCAGAGTGTCAACTTTGGCTTTAAGCTCCTGAATTCCCTTCTCCGCCTGATTGGCGCGTTTCCTCCCCTCAAAAGTGAAAGGACGTGTCACCACACCAACCGTTAGCGCTCCGATTTCCTTCGCAACCTGCGCAACAACAGGAGCGCCACCGGTTCCGGTGCCTCCGCCCATACCGGCAGTTACAAAAACCATGTCGGCACCGCGCAAGGCTTGAGTCAGTTCTTCCCGGCTTTCCTCTGCAGCCTTTTGGCCGATTTCGGGATCTGCCCCCGCCCCCAGACCTTTTGTCAGCTTGGCTCCGATCTGTATTTTATGCTCTGCCAGGGACAGATTCAAAGCCTGGGCATCGGTGTTGACAGCGATGAAATGCACACCCTTTAAACCGGCCTGAATCATCCTGTTAACAGCATTGTTGCCGCCTCCACCAACCCCGATGACTTTAATGTCGGCGAATTGATTGACATCGAGCTCCAATTCCAACATCTCCCCGATAATCCCTCACTTCTAAAAAAGATCTTTAAACCATTTCTTTACTTTTTTAGCCAATCCCTTCAAAGACAAACTATCTTCTCCCTCTTCCAGTGAGTTAATCCGTTTTGAGCCGTATAACAGTAATCCAACGCCTGTTGCAAAATCCGGGCTGTGAATCACGTCTGCCAGCCCTCCCACCGCCTCCGGATAACCGACCCGGACCGGTCTTTGCAGTTCTTCAGACGCCAGTTCCACGATTCCCTCGGTCAAAGCCGTTCCTCCGGTCAACACAATGCCGCCCGGAAGCAAGCCGTGATAACCGGACCTGTCTAATCTATCCTTGACCAGGCCGAGTATCTCCTGTACCCGGGGTTGGATAATACTTGCGATGGTTTTCTTGGAAACACGGCAGGTATCCTTGCCACCAACGCTGGAGACCTCTACCAGATCGTTCTCCGATGTCAAGGCAGGCAGCGTGCATCCGAATTCCTTTTTGATTTTTTCCGCCTGGTTCAACGGTGTCCGCAACCCTACCGCCAGGTCGCTGGTAATATAATCGCCTCCTACCGGCAAAACACCCGTGAACCAGAGGGAACCCTGCTCAAAGAGAGCAATGTCGGTCGTACCACCTCCAATATCAACAACAACAACGCCCAACTCCTTCTCGGCAGGATAAAGCACGGCCTCTCCTGATGCGTAAGCGTTCAACACCAGCTCCTGAACATGGAACCCGGCGCGCTCGCAGCATTTTAACAGGTTTTGGACAGCTGCATTGGTGATTGTGACGATGTGGGTTTCCACTTCCAGGCGTGATCCCATCATCCCTACCGGATACAGTATGTTATCATTTCCATCAATAATAAACTGGCGCGGAATCACATGAATGATCCGCCGGTCATGAGGCAGGGCAATGACCCGTGCCGCCTGGAGCACCCGGTCCACATCTTCCTGGGTGATTTCCTGATCGGGATTGGCCACTGCTACAACGCCGCGGTTATTAAGAGAGGAAATCGTAGTGCCGGTGATTCCCACATAACCGCCTTCGATTGGGCGCCCGCTCATCTGTTCTGCTTTATCAATTGCCTCTTCGATGGAACGGACCGTCTTTTCAATATCGATCACGCTACCCCTCCGTATCCCGGAAGAGGGGGCAACGCCAAAGCCATATATCTGAAGCTGTCCATCGACACCTGCTTCTCCAACTATGACGGTAACCTTTGTAGTTCCTACATCGAGACCGACAATGGTGTTCGACCGGGCCACCATGGCACCTCCGGTTAACTCCTTAACAAGAAAAATTCAACGCAAACTGCAAATTCCCTTTAAGTTTTATCAGTATTATACAATTTTTCTCCGTTCGTTCCACCTATTTGCTGATATTTAACAGCGGGTGCACTCACCGCCCTGATGTCCACATACTCCACCGGCATTGCACTGTTCAGGCTCTTCATAAAAGACACAGCCACGTGCAGCTTTTGGCTAAGGTTATCAGAGGACCCCAGCAGGACCGGAATTCCTTCCCGGCTGTAGGCGATCAGTTGCTCTTTTCCTGCTATGTTAAACTCAGAAAAAAAGTTCTGCACCTCCGGGTCAAGAGCAGCAAGAATTGATATCATATCCCTGCTGGAGCTTACCTTTTTACCCAGTTCAGTGGTGCTCGCTTTGATTCCCGTGATTATGGGAAGGTTATAAGACCTCATCGATGATATCTTGTCCAAGCAGTAACCCTTGCGATCGATGACCAGGAAGGTATCATTCGCCAGAAAAAGGGCTCGGGGCTGGCGCTCCTTAATTTCAATCACGATGGTGTGAGGAAAACGGCGCTTCACCTCTGCCCGTTCAATAAGAGGATCTTTGAGAAGACGCCTTTTTACCCGGTCTGTATCTACCTGAAACAAATTTTGACCTTTACTCAAGCCGCTTTCCTCCGTCAACTCAGATAAGGAGATGCGCTGCAGGCCCCTGCCTTCAATCTCCTGCAGTGAGAAAAAGGGTGACTGGCTGAAAAGATAAAGGGCCATAATAGTAAGGGTGATAACAAAAACGGTCTTCAATACCCCTGCAAATCTTCTAATATCAAGTTTCTTACGGCTTCTTCCCCTTCTTCTCCGGTAAGTGTTTTGCTTCAAAGCCTGTCAACCCCTGAGCTAAAAAAATAAAAGGGAAGCGATGATCACTCGCGACGAATTTGAGCACCCAGTCGTCTTAGCTTTGCATCAAGTTTTTCGTAGCCCCTGTTTATATGTTCGACCCCTTCGATAATAGTGGTGTTTTCTGCTGCCAGACCTCCCAAAACTAGGGCAGCTCCCGCACGCAGGTCGGTTGCTTCCACAAGGGCACCGGTGAGTTTTGGCACTCCGCTGATCACCGCGCTTCGCCCCTCCACCCTGATGTGCGCCCCCATACGCCTCAGTTCACCCACGTGCTGGAACCGGTTCTCAAAAATATTTTC
The DNA here is from genome assembly GCA_902812385.1 of Clostridia bacterium. GTDB lineage: Bacteria > Bacillota > DSM-12270 > Thermacetogeniales > Thermacetogeniaceae > DULK01. The sequence goes on from CADDZD010000002.1 coordinate 20,804, forward strand.
TGTGATGATACTGGTTCCCTGCGCCAGGCTGAGGAATACCATAAACTGAGGCTGCATATCCGTAGGAAAGCCAGGGTAGGGAAGGGTGCGTATATCCAATGCGTTCCAGGTATCTACACCCGTGACGATGATCCTGTCATCCTCCTCCAAAACCCGAATGCCGGCCTCTCGCAGCTTTGCGGTTACCGGTTCCACGTGTTCCGGGATGGTGTTAATAATTTCAATCTCTCCCCTGGTTATGGCGGCAGCCACCATAAAGGTCCCGGTTTCAATGCGATCGGGAATCACCCGGTAAGCAATTTCTCTGCCGATCCTGGAAACCCCGTTTATTTGAATTATATCCAGCCCCGCCCCTCTGATCTCCGCGCCAAGCCTGTTCAAAAAGTTCTGCAGGTCCACAATCTCCGGTTCACGAGCTGCGTTTCGGATGATTGTGGTGCCCTCTGCCAGGACAGCGGCCATCATGATGTTTTCTGTGGCACCGACGCTGGGAAAGTCAAGATGAATCTCCGTGCCAGTTAACTTCGCTGCCTCCATTTCAATGAAGCCGTGGTGTTCATGCACTTTTGCCCCAAGGTAGCCAAAACCCTTTAAGTGGAGATCCATCGGCCGGGAACCAATGGTGCACCCACCGGGATATGACGCTCTAACATTTCCTAAACGGCCCAGGAGCGCGCCCATCACCAGGTTTGATGCTCTCATTCGCCGCATTAAAGAGGCTGGAACCTCTGTGGAAGTGATATTAGACGGATCTATTTCCATTACACCGTCAAGCCATTTGACCTTCGTCCCAAGAGATTGTAACACTTCCTGCATCGTGACCACATCGTCCAGGTGCGGAACCCCCTCAAGAACCAGAGGGGTGTCACTCAGGAGACAGGAGGCAAGAATCGGAAGAATGGCATTCTTAGCTCCGCTGATGGTTACACTACCCTTTAACCTGGTTCCACCGGTTATGATCAACCTTTCCAATCAAACTCACCCTTCCTCCCCCACCAGCCGGATCTCAGGCACTAATTCAATCCCGAATCGGGACCTGACCCGTTCTTTAATCATCTCGATCAGGGTAATTACCTGGCGCGCGCTGGCATTTCCAAGATTGACAATGAAGTTGGCATGTTTAGGAGAAACCTGTGCATCCCCAACCCTTGCCCCCTTCAGACCTGCCAGTTCGATGAGTTCAGCAGCATAATGGCCAGGCGGATTGCGGAACACACTTCCCGCAGTAGGCAAATTGAGGGGTTGGGTTCTTCTGCGATAGGCAAGATTCTTCTCCATCCGCTCGGCAATCGCGAAAGGAGTTTCTGTTACCAATTGCAGCGCTGCTTTTAAAATGATCAGCTTTTGATCCTGCAAAGAAGAAGTGCGGTAACTGAATAAAAGATCCGACCCGGACAAAAGCTTTCGGTTCCCGTCGTATCCCACGACATCTACCTCAAGGACGAGATCCCCCAGGCATTGACCAAAGGCACCGGCATTCATCACTACGGCACCCCCCAGTGAGGCCGGTATTCCTGCTGCAAATTCCAGACCGCTTAAACCGGCTCGAAGGGCTATCCGGGATAGGGAAGGTAGCAGAATGCCGGCGCCCGCAAGGACCCGGTTCCCCTCCACCTGAACCGAATCAAGCCCCCCTTCAATTCTGAGAGCGAGGCCCCTGATCCCTCCATCCCGCACCAAGAGATTGGAGCCATTCCCGATTACGGTTACAGGCAGGCCATACTCCTCAGCAAATTTCAGGGCAGTTATCACATCCCCCTCGTTTCGGGGGTTGCAGAGAAGGTCCGCGGGTCCGCCGATCCTCCAGGTGGTATAATCTCGCATCGGAGCAAGGGCAATTACCTTTCCCGTCACCTGTTGCCCGAGTTCCTGTGCCAGATCACTCCAGTTCATTGGTTCGCATGCGGGGCCAGCATCTGCGCCAGTTTTTGACCTACGGTGTATACATTCCCCGCCCCAATCGTCAGAATTAAATCACCCGACTTCATCTCACGACCCAGAAAATCAACAACTTCGTCGAGCCTCTTGATGTATACGGCCTTCTGCCCGTTTCGTCTAATGGTTTGCACAATCAAATCAGAGGTAACCCCCTCAATGGGTGGTTCCCCCGCCGAATATATATCTGTCACAATGACGAGATCGCTTCCATCAAAGGCGCTCCCGAATTCCTCCTTCAGCAAAGAGGTGCGAGTATATCGATGAGGTTGAAAAACGGCTATGGTACGCTTTGCTTTCAAGCATCTACTGGCTTGCATCAATGCTTTTATTTCCGTAGGATGATGGGCATAGTCGTCTATTATCTTGATGCCATCACCCTGGGCCAACAGTTGAAAGCGTCGGCGCGCACCGTGGAAAGCTTGCAGGGCACCGGTAATTGAAGAGAAATCGAGACCCAACCGCCTGCCCACCGCAATGGCAGCCAGGGCATTCTGCACGTTATGCAGACCGGGCACCGAAAGGTAAAGTCTACCCAGGAGATCGTTATTTTCCAGTATATCGGCCTCTGTAGTAAACCCTTTCTGGATAACCCCCTCCGCTTTGAAGACAGGCTCCCCCTCCAGACCGTAAGTTATCGTTTCTACATCTCCGGCATCCAGTTCTCTTACAAACCGATTATCCGTACAGAGTACGGCAAAACCGCCGGGTTTAATGCGGTGTAAAAATTCTTGAAAAGCCTTAATGATTTCCCCGGTATTTTTGTAATAATCAAGGTGGTCGTTATCTATATTAGTAATGACAGCAGCATAAGGGGTGAGTTTCAGAAAGGAGCCATCACTTTCATCCGCTTCCGCCACCAGATAGTCACCCCTGCCCAGCCTGGCGTTCCCCCCTATGTCGTTCACCTCTCCCCCGATAATGCAGGTGGGATCAAAACCGTTGGCAGCAAGAACAAGGGAAATCATGGAACTTGTGGTGGTTTTTCCATGGGCGCCAACGATGGCGATGCCTTTAAAATCGAGCATGACCTGGGCGAGCAGATCCCCGCGGCTGATCACCGGCAATCCCTTCCGGCGAGCGGCAAGAACCTCGACGTTCGAGGAAGGAATGGCGGAAGAAACCACCACATGATCCACACCCGGCTGAAGATTTTCCGCCGCGTGCCCGACATATACACGAGCCCCCTGCTCCCTTAACCTGCTCAGATTTGGTGATGCCACAAGATCTGAGCCGCTTACCTGAATCCCCATATCAAGCAATATTCTGGCGAGCCCGCTCATGCCTGCCCCACCGATACCGATCAGGTGGTACCACTTTCCAAACACGTCTTCCATCTCCTCCCTCGCTGCGGCTCCCCAAATCTTTTAATTAGTTACACAAACAGTCTATGTATATCCTGCTGGGGAGGTTACAAGATACCGGGCATGGAAGTCAAGCATTTCTTTTTCTTTGCTTGGCCCTCATGAGTTCACGTACAATAATCTCTCCCGCCTCCGGGCGTCCGAAACGGCGTATTTGCCGGCTTAGGTGCTTACGCAACGGTTCATTGATAATTACTTCCCGAATTGCGTTGTACAGGCGGTGAGGCGTAAGCTCTTTTTCCGGTATCAGATACGCCGCCTTTTCCTGAGCCAGCAAAAGGGCGTTGTAATACTGGTGATCACCGGTGGCATAGGGATAAGGAATCAAAATGGCGGGTACCCCCCGCACCGTCACCTCGGCCAGAGTCGCTGCCCCGGCACGGCTGACAATCAGATCCGCCGCAGCCAGCCCGTATTCCATTTCTTCCAGATAAGGTCTGATTATTAGTTTTCCGATATTCTCTTCTTTTATTCCCTCTTTTTCCATCTGTTTACAATACCTGTCGTAATCGGCCTTCCCGGTCAGATGTATGATCTGAAGCTCAGGCATTGCTTCATCATTCTGCATCAGGGAATAGACTTCAAGCATCGCTTCATTAATTGCCCGCGCCCCCCGGCTTCCTCCCGTAACCAGGAGAGTAGGCAAAGCCGGATCCAGGCCGAAAAAGCGTATCCCGTCCTCTCGTTTTACCCGAAGTATTTCCTTTCTGACCGGAAGGCCGGAATAGATTACCTTTGCACGCCGGGAAAAAACCCGTTTCTTTAAAGGAAAGGTAGTAAATATCACCCTCGCCCAACGGGACAGAAGCTTATTGGCAAGCCCCGGTATCGAATTCTGTTCATGCAAATATACGGGAACCCGGCGGCGTACCGCGGCCAGCACGAGGGGTACGGAAACATAGCCACCTGTAGCGAAAACAGCGTGCGGGGAAAATTCCCTGATGATGCTCAATCCCTGGCGGTAACCCTTTAACAATGATTTTAACACACCGAATACCTGCAGATTAAGCTGCCGCGGCCATTTAACCGCTGATATCTCCCGAAAGGGATATCCTTCACGGGGGACAATCTGGCTTTCCAGGCCGTCTCTTGTTCCTACAAACAAAATCTTTCCTGAAGGGTCCTTTTCTTTCAGAAGGCCGGCCACCGCCAGGGCCGGATAAAGATGCCCCCCGGTGCCTCCGCCCGTTATTAATAAACGCATAAGCAAACCTCTATTCTGTCCCATAATGAGAAATATTCAATAAAATACCTATTCCCAACAGGTTTAATGTCAGAGAGGAGCCGCCGTAACTGATGAAGGGAAGTGTGATTCCGGTCACCGGCAGGCTCCCGGTAACGACACCCATATTGATAACGGCCTGAACAACAACCATACCCGTAATACCCACCGCCAGGAGGGCGCCGAAATTATCTGGGGCCTTCAAGGCAATTCTTAGACCCCGCCACATGAAAGCAAAGAAGAGCAGCAGCACAAAAAACGCCCCGATAAAACCGAGTTCTTCGCATAAAACCGCAAAGATAAAGTCGGTGTGCTGTTCCGGAAGGTAGAGGAATTTCTGCCTTCCCTGCCCCAAACCCATTCCCAGCAAACCTCCGGAGCCGACGGCATAAAGGGACTGAATGGTCTGGAAACCCGTATCCAGCGGATCTGCCCACGGATTCAGAAAGGCCGTTAAACGCTCCATCCGGTAGGGTTCGACCACTGCGGCCAAAATGACCAGGCCCACTCCCACCAGAGCCAGGGTAATTAAATGGGTTTTCCTGGCACCGGCTGCAAGAATCATAAAGTAGGCCGTCCCGGCAATGGTAACGGCAGTTCCCAGATCGGGCTGTGCCAGAATCAAACCGCACACGATCCCTACCACCAGAAGAGGCGGAACAAATCCCTGTAAAAGCTGTTTGATGCGGTTGTGGTGTCCGGATAAAAACTTTGCCATGAAAATCACCATGGCCAGTTTCGCAACTTCAGAGGGTTGAAAGGAAAGGGGTCCCACTCCAAGCCAGCGGGTTGAGCCCTTGATGGTTATTCCAACCCCTGGGATTAAAACAAGGATCAAAAGAAAAATTGACGCTCCAAAGATCGGGATTGCCCACCTTTTAAAGTTGCTGTAATCGATCTTCATGACAGTAACCATCCCGGCAATCCCAAGAAGTGCCCAGGCCAGCTGGTTTTTTAGAAAATGTGCGCCGTCCCCATAGTGTATCTGGGCATACACGTAACTGGAGCTGAAGACCATGATAATGCCTAAGGTAAGAAGAAATAAAACAACCAGGAACAGGATAAAATCAGGCGCCTGCTTGCGCTGCTTCACCTCATCGCCCCCTTACAGTTCTTTAACCAGTTGCCGGAAAATGTCACCCCGTTCTTCGTAGTCACGAAACATATCCCAACTGGCGCAGGCAGGTGAAAGAAGCACAACATCTCCCGGTGACGCAAGCCTGGCGGCGGTTTGAACACCTTCCTTGAGTGAAGCAACGTTCCATATGTTGCTGAACCCCACGGCCAAAACGGCATCCCTGATGACAGGTGCGGCCTCACCCAGCAGGATTAAAGCCTTGACCTTCTCCTTAATTTTCTTCGCAAGCTCGCCGAGGTCGCTCCCCTTATGCCTTCCGCCGGCGATCAGGATGATCGGCTCCCTGAAAGAATCCAGCGCCTTTAACACCGATTCAGGGTTTGTGCCCTTTGAATCGTTTACATACTTCACGCCATCCACAACGCCCACCGGTTCCAGACGGTGGGGAACGCCGGGAAATGTGCTCAGTGCCTTCGCGACCACCTTAACGTCGACCCCTGCCAGGAGAGAGGCGGCTGCTCCGGCCAGAGCGTTTTCCAGATTATGAGGACCGGGAATCCCAACATCCCCAGCAGGGCACACTGTTTCCCACCGTCCCTCCCGGCTAAAGCTGATCAGGCCGCCCTGCACCCCGATACCGTTTTCCGGGAGGGCCCTGCGTGAAAACCAGAAAGAGCTTGACCTTAGAACAGGAAGGTGATCACGAATCCAGGGGTCGTCCAGATTGAGTACAGCATAATCGCCAGCTCTTTGATTAGCGAAGATGCGCAGCTTTGTCCTCCCGTATTCCATAAGGCTGCCGTGCCTGTCCAGGTGATCGGGGGTAATGTTCAAAAAAACTGCAATATAAGGCCGGAACTGCCGGACGTGCTCAAGTTGAAAAGAGCTGACTTCCACAATCCAGTACCGCACCTTTCTACCTGAACGACGGCTTTTTTCCACCTCCCCCACCAAGGGTATGCCGATGTTGCCGGCTACAACAGCATCGATACCGGCCTGCCGAAAAATGTATCCGATCAGCGCTGTGGTTGTGGTTTTTCCGTTTGTTCCGGTAACCGCAATGATTGGCTCCCGAATAAACCGCCCCGCCAGTTCCAGTTCGCTCCAGACGGGGATCCCCAACCCCTTAGCAGCCTGTAACAGTGGGATGGTAGAGGGAACTCCGGGGCTGACGACAACCAGGTGGTAGGCTCCCGCCCTGATCGGGGGATGCTCTCCCAGCACGAAATTAATAGGCAGTTTCTTCAATTCTTGAAAGCCGTTACCCAGCTCTTCTTCTGTTTTCAGATCGGTACCGGTCACCTCTGCCCCCAGGTTTGCCAGAAACCGGGCTGCAGCCTGACCGCTCCGGGCCATCCCGACCACCAGCACCTTTTTTTCTCGAAAGTCAAGCACTTCCCATCAACTCCTAAACCATCCAGAGCCCCAGAATTGCGAAACACAGCCCGAGAAGCCAAAAAATGTGAACCACTTTTATTTCCGGCCATCCCGATAATTCAAAGTGATGATGCAGAGGGCTCATCTTAAATACCCTGCGACCCGTCAGGCGAAAGGATACGACCTGAATAATAACAGAAAGGGTCTCAAGCACAAATACCCCTCCCAGGATCAGCAACAGGAGTTCGGTGCGTGTCAACACTGCCAGGGCGGTCAGGGCACCACCCAGCGCCAGGGAACCTGTATCTCCCATGAAAACCCGCGCCGGATGATAGTTATAGCAGAGGAAACCGAGACAGCTTCCGGCCAGTGCCCCGGCAAAGATGGCGGTCGCAGTCTGTCCGTACATCCGGGCGATCATAACGTACGCACCGGAGGCAATGGCCATTAAACCCACCGCCAGACCATCGAGGCCGTCTGTCAGGTTAACAGCGTTAGTCGTACAAATAAGGACAAAGACAATGAAAAAGTAGTATAGAATCCCTGCCTGAATCGTAATGCCAATCACGGGTACGCTGACTAACGTTCCCCGCCCGAGAATATGAACACCCCATACCAGTAGTGCCCCCATCAGCAACTGCCCGAGTATTTTTGCTCTTGCTTTCAGGCCGAGAGGGCGCCGGAGTACCACCTTGAGAAAATCATCGACGAAACCGATTAAACCGCAGCCGAACATAATGCCGAATAAAAGCCGCATCTCGGAGGTATTACCGGCCAGGAGCAAACCGGTTAAACCGGTCCCGCCAAGGATCATCAGCCCGCCCATGGTGGCAGTGCCCTGCTTTTTCAGGTGCGAACGGGGCCCATCATCTCGGACCTCCTGTCCGAACTTCAGCCGGTAAAGAAGCGGGATCAAGATGGTGCCCAAAATTAAGGTGGTGATCAGGCCTGCCCCAACAGCTATAAATACCATTCGCAGATCACCGGTCGCATTCATCATGGCCCACCTGTTTCGTAAGAGCGGATGAGATTTCTTCCATTTTTATACCCCGCGATCCCTTGATGAGAACAAGATCCCCTTCTTCCAGGTAGGATTTTAAGAACTCCAACGCCTGGGATCTTTTTTCAAAAATATGGATCAGAGCCGGAGACATGCCGGCCGAGCGCGCCCCGAGCGCTATTTCCCTGGCCAGCTCCCCCACGGTGCAAAGGCAATCTATTTTTAATTCTGCAGCAGTCTTCCCTACCTCCCGGTGGCCTGGTACCGTTTCCGAACCCAGTTCGTACATGTCTCCAAGCACCGCCACCGCCCGGGCCTTATCCGGTACCTGGGCAAGCAACCTCAAGGCAGCTTTTACCGAGTCCGGACTGGCATTATAGGAATCGTCAATGATCCTGCTACCCCTGATCCCCTCTTTTACCTCAAGCCGCATCCCCGTCACGGAAGCCGAGGCCAAACCGGCAGCGATCTCCTGAGGCGTCAATCCAAACCAGTGCCCGACGGCCGCTGCCGCCAGGGCATTGAGCACATTGTGCCGCCCGGGAAACGGAAGATGACAGGGAGCGTCACCCCGGGGTGTTCGCAACGTAAAGGTTGCTCCCTCCAGGCCAAGAAGCCCCACCTCCAAGGCCCGGACATCGCAGTCCTCCGATTCCCCGTAGTAGAGAACCCTCGATTTTACTCTTTCCCTTAGCCTAATCTGCCAGGGGTCCCCGGCATTCAGAACGGCACATCCCTCAGGAGGCAGGGCATCCAAAAGCTCCCCTTTTGCCCGGGCAATGGCCTCCTGGGACCCAAGCCTTTCCAAATGGGTCCGCCCGATACATGTAATCACGCCCACCTGGGGACTGCCGATCCTGCATAAAGCGGCAATCTCCCCGCGGCCGCGCATGGCCATTTCCAGGACGGCCACCTCATGCCTTCGAGTCAACTGCAAGAGGGTCAAAGGCAGCCCAATCTCGTTGTTATAATTTCCCCGGGTTTTGAGAACCGAGAAACGCCCGCTTAGCACCCCGGCAATCAGGTCTTTTGTGGTGGTCTTCCCTACACTGCCGGTTACGGCAACTGCCGGAACCCGGAACAGGTTTCGATAATACCGCGCAAGATCCTGCAAAGCCCGGCAAGTATCCCGAACCCGGATCAGCGGCCGATCGGTTGCAACCAAAACCGGTCTGGAGATAACAGCCCCAACGGCGCCACGGTGCAGGGCTTCTCCAATGAAACTATGGCCGTCAACCCTGCTCCCCTGAAATGCAAAAAACAGCTGGCCGGGTTCCACCGCCCTGCTGTCAATGGCAACACCGGTCACTTCCCCTTTCGGGTCCCCGCTGACAAGCAACCCGTCGACGGCCCTGATGACATCATCTATCTGTAGCGGCTCCATGATTAAACCACAATCTCCTTCTCAATAATATCCCTCGCCACCCGGCGGTCATCGAAGGGGATTTTCCGGTCTCCGATGATCTGGTAATCCTCATGCCCCTTCCCTGCGATTACCACCAGATCTCCCTTCCGGGCGTAATGCAAAGCAATCCTGATCGCCTCCGACCGGTCGGGCTCCACCGTGAATTTCGCCCCGCCAACCTGGTTGATTCCAAGTACGATTTGCTCAATGATATGTTCGGGATCTTCGGTACGGGGGTTATCCGAGGTGATCACCGTATAATCACTCAGTTCCCCGGAAATCTTCCCCATGAGAGGGCGTTTGCCCGGGTCCCGGTCCCCACCGCAACCGAAAACGGTAATCAGGCGTCCGCCGGTTACGGCACGGGCGGTTCGCAGGACGTTCTCCAAGCCGTCGGGAGTATGAGCATAATCCACAATCACCGTAAAGTCCTGACCGGCATCTACCACCTCAAAGCGGCCGGGCACCCCTTTAACCTCCCTCAGGGCATCGCGTATAACCTGCGCCGGAATGCCTTCCTGCAAGCCGACACCGATTGCCGCCAGGCTGTTATAAACATTAAATGCACCCGGCAGCGAAAGGGTAAAAGGAAGCCTTTCACCCCTGTAGGCGAGTGTATAACTAATCCCCCTCGGAGAAAGTTGTATATCTTCGGCTTTCAGGTCCGACTTCTCCCTGATCCCGTATGTAATCACCGGTACGGGGGTATTCTCTACGATTTCCGGCCCTGAGGGATCATCCGCATTGACCACCGCATAGCAGGGGCGCCGTTTGGTTCGATTACAACCCAAACCCCTAAAGAGAAGCATCTTGGCTTCTAAATATTCCCGCATGTCTTTATGAAAGTCCAGGTGATCCTGTGTCAAGTTCGTAAACACCGCCGCGTCAAACTCGCACTGGGCAACCCTTTGTAAGACAAGGCCATGCGATGAGACCTCCATAGCCACCGCTCCTACTCCGGCATCAGCCATTTCCCTGAGCAGTGCTTGCAGGTCAAGGGATTCCGGAGTGGTATGGTCCACCGCCCGCTTTTGATCTCCAATCTTATTCCAGACAGTACCGATCAGCCCGGTTTTCTCACCCCTGGCGCGCAGCACGGCTTCGATCAGATGGGTTGTGGTGGTCTTTCCGTTTGTTCCGGTGACACCGCAGAGAAAGAGCTGCCGGCTGGGGTGACCGTAAAAATTAGCCGCGATTGATGCCAGAGCGGAGCGAGTATCACTCACCTGAACCCAGGCAACCCCTTCAGGTATCGCCACCTTTCTCTCTACAATCACACCGACAGCCCCTCGCTCCAGGGCATCTTTCACAAAAGAGTGGCCGTCAACCCGAAAGCCCTTAATGCCAACAAAGATAAAACCAGGCTTTACCTGGCGGGAGTCATAATGAATGCCGGTGATCTCGGTATTCAATCCACTGGCAGCCACTATGTCTATACCATGAAGCACTTCTTTTAACCGGATGGTCATCAATCCGTCCCCTCTTCCCGGAGTTTCAAATCACTGGACATTTTAGTATTTTAATACTATTGTTACCAAAAATCTATTGTTAATTTATGGACCGATGGCCGTAATCGGAGGCGGACTGAACTTAACCCTCACCCGTGATCCTGCAGAAACCCGGGTACCGGGAGGCGGACTTTGCTCCACCGCGGTTCCGGTCGCAATCGGCTCGCCTTCCGGTATTAAAACGAGATTCATCAATCCCAACAATTCCGCCGCATCACGCAAGCTTTTTCCCTTCAAATCGGGAACCACCCGTTCTCCCGAGGTTTCCTGTTTGGGCACGGTTAGATTCAGTAGCACCTTACTCCCTTTCTTCACCTTAACTCCGTCCAGCGGCACCTGCCCGTAAACCACCTTCCCATTCCCCACCTTTTCCGCTTCCAATCCGGCTTCTTTGAGGACCTTCTCCGCTTCCTGAACAGGCAGGTTAATGAGCGGTGGAACAACCGTCATGTCTTCCTGCAGTTTAGCATCCTTTGGCTGATAACGAAGGGGAACCCCCAAATAGCGCAGGCTGTCACGCACAACCTCCCGGAATACAGGAGCAGCCACCGTACCGCCGTAGTACGGATAACCCTTCGGCGAATCCACCACAACTAAAACGGCCAGGCGCGGGGAGTCGACGGGTGCAAAGCCCAAAAATGATGCAATATGATCCGTTGTGGAATAACCCCCATGGGGGGCCGGTTTTTGGGCAGTACCGGTCTTACCGCCTACCGAATAACCGGGAATATAGGCATTACGCCCGGTTCCGTTGGAAACAACTTGTTCCAGATAATTCCTGGCCTCTCGGGCAGTTTCGGGAGAAATAACCTGCCGGAGAACCTGCGGCTTAAACCTTTTAACAACCTGCCCCTTGCTGTTTTTCATTTCTTTAACCAGATGAGGCTTCATTAACTTTCCTCCATTTGCTACAGCAGCCATCGCAGAAACCAGCTGGAGTGGGGTAACGCTGTTCGCCTGACCGATGGACATACTCGCCAGATCGATGGGCTTGGCCTCGTCCTGAGGCACGATGATACCTCCCGCCTCCCCAGGCAGATCAACTCCAAGCGGTGCACCAAAGCCAAAAGCCTTAAGGTATTTATAGAATTTTTCTTTGCCCAACCGAAGGCCGATATTGACAAAACCCGGGTTGCAGGAGTTCTGGACGACCTCGGCGAGTGATTGGCTCCCATGCCCCTCCGGCAGCCAGCAGTGGATGAATTCACCTCCCACCTTTATATAACCGGGATCATAAAACCGGCTGTTGCTGTTTACTACTCCCTCCTGTAGGGCCGCTGAAAGCGTTACAATTTTAAAGGTTGATCCCGGTTCGTAGCTGTTGGAGATGGCTATGTTCCGTCTCGCCGAAACAGGGTACTTCTGGTAGTCGTTCGGATCAAAATCCGGACGGTTTGCCATAGCCAGAATCTCCCCGGTCTGGGGGTCCATAACTATAATAGAGGCACTTTTCGGGTGCCGTTCCTGCATTACCTTGTCAAGCTCCCGTTCCGCAATGTATTGAATCGTCTGGTCGATGGTCAGAACAAGGCTCAAACCCTGTTCAGGCTCAATGTACCTGTGGGTGGAACCCGGGATCTCGCGTCCCGCCGCATCATACTCCACCAGCAGCCGTCCTTTGATTCCCGATAATTCCTTGTCATATTGCACTTCAATTCCTTCGAGCCCCTGGTTGTATGCCCCGGCGATACCCAAAACATGGGAGGCAAGATTGTTTTTCGGGTAGAATCGCTGCGGTTTCGAAATAACTCCAATACCGGGAAGATGGCGGGCCCGCAGCTCTCGTGCCTGAGCCGGATCCACCTTGAATTTTATCCATACGGAATGCTGGTTTTCGGTGATCAGTTCATAGACCTCTTTTTCCTTCATATGCAGGATACGGGCAACTTCCCGGGCCACCTGGGCAGTCTTCCCGGACTTCATTACTTCCGCAGGAACAGCATATACGGCATCAACGTTAATGCTGATGGCAAGTTCATTTCCGTTGCGGTCATAAATCACACCCCGCTTGGGCTCTACGACAATTTCCCTGATGCGGTTTTGCAGCGCCTCCTGCTGGTACCAGGTTCCCCGCACCAACTGCAGCCAGATAAGGCGGAAGCAAAGGAGGATTATCACAAAAAAAATACAAAAAAACAGAAATGTTATTCTTTTACGAATTTCAACAGTCCTGGTCTGCAAGAATTGTCCACTCCGTTAGCGGGGTGAAGCTTCAGCTTTTCCGATCAAACGGTCGGCTACCAGACCTAAAACCTTTTTTAGAGCCAGCCTGTTCTGGGATTTTTCAGAAGAACTCTCGGGCGGAACCGGTTCTGCAGGAACTTCAGCGAGAAGTACACCGTCCGGCTCCTTCATACCAAGTCTTTGTCTGGCAATGCTTTCTACCCGTTTCGGTGCCTGAAGCCCCGCTATTGTTAATTCTAACTTCTTGTTATCCCTCTGCAAAGTAGCAATGTTTTGTTTTATGGCATTGATCTGATATCCCAACGAAATGACCCGGGTGTGTTGATATGTATACAGCAACCCCAGGCCGAACAAACCCAAGGTCAGTCCCACCATCCGGATGTACAAAACTGCTTTTTGCTTCTTCCTTACCCGGAGCTTTTGGTTTGGGTTTCCGGGTAAGAGGGCATAAGTCTTTTCCGCTACTACCAAATCTATTCACCTCTTTTTTCAAATATTACAGTCAGGAATACAACCCTCGGCAGCTCGCAATTTAGCGCTGCGCGCCCTTGGGTTTTGCTCTATCTCCCGGGAAGAAGGAACAAGGGGTTTCCGCGTTAGGATGCGAAGCCGCCCCCTTCCGCAGGTGCAATTATCAGGATCATCACAGATACATGGAGATGCCAGCTCCTGAAAGGTCTTTTTTACGATCCTGTCTTCCAGTGAATGAAAGGAAATCACCACAATACGACCACCATTTTCCAGAAAAGGAACCCCGCCCCGCAGCCCCTCAGCAATAGCCCCCAGTTCATCGTTTACCGCTATCCGCAATGCCTGAAAGGTGCGTTTGGCCGGGTGGGGCCCCTTTCTCCGGGCTGCCGCAGGAATGGCCTCCTTGATTACCTCCACCAGTTCACCGGTTGTGGTGAACGGACGCTTTTCTCTCCGTTCAACAATAAAGGATGCGATTCGTTTCGCCCATCTTTCCTCACCATAACGAATTATCAAGGCGGAGAGTTCCCTCTCCGGCAGTCTGTTAACCAGATCCGCCGCGGTTATCTCAGCGGTTTCATCCATTCGCATATCGAGCGGGGCATCGTGCATATAGCTGAACCCCCGCCTGGGATCCAGTACCTGAAACGAAGAAACACCGAGATCGAATAAGATCCCGTCCACACGCCTTATGCCGAGATCTTTTAAAACCTCCCCGAGGTGGCGAAAATCCCTGACCACGTATGTAACCCGATCCCCAAAAACCGATAACCTTTCCTTGGCTTTCTCTAAAGCCTCCCTGTCCTTATCAAATCCGATCAGGCGGCCTTGGGATCCGATCCTCGCCAGGATTTCCCCGGCATGTCCTCCTGCTCCCAGGGTGCAGTCAACGTAGGTACCCCCCCGGCGAAGGGCCAGCAGCTCAAGGGCCTCCTCAAGCATAACCGGCCGGTGCTCAATTTCAGGCACTGAATACACCGCCTTCTCCCATCTTTTCTGCCAGTTTTTCGTATGATTCCTCAGCATGGGAGCAGTATTCCAGCCAGCGTTCTTTTGCCCAGATTTCGATCCGTGAGGAAACGCCGATAATAACCACCTCACGGTTCACAGCAGCGTACTCCCGCAGTGAGGGAGGTATCAAAATCCGGCCCTGGGCATCCAGTTCACACTCCGTGGCCCCGGAAAAGAAGAAACGGGAAAATGCTCTGGCCTCCGTTTTGGTCAAGGGCAAGCCCCTCAGCTTCTGCTCCAGCTGGCGCCATTCTTCCATCGGAAAAACAAACAGGCAGTGATCCAGGCCGCGGGTGGCGATACAGCGCTCCCCCAAGTTTGCCCGGAACCTGGCCGGAAGAATCAGGCGCCCCTTTCCATCCAGAGTGTGATGATGCTCCCCAATAAACACTTGTTTCCCCCACTCTAAACTAACTTTAAACCACTTTCCACCACTTTATACCACCCTCTATTCTATTTCCAATTCGAAAATTCCTGCTTCCTCTAAAAATAAATTGCATAATTTTTTGGGACTAAAAACCCCGCCAAGCGTACACCGTTTATTCAGGAATAAAAGAATGTGAGTAAACATACCTCTCAGATAAATTAAAAAACCAAGGGGTGGCTACCCTTGGTCTGGTTTTAACACTTTAGATTGGAATTATAACCGCTACAACTGCTTGAAAATTTCTTCCCATTTTGCCGCCAGAGCCGCGGTTAACCGGTATATGCGCACCGCCTCCGGCTCTGTGAGAGTTCCGGCCCCGCAGGCGGGAGTGATCAGCGATTGCGATTTGAGCAGCTGGGGATCAACCCCTTTATTAATCAAGGTTCGCAGCATACCCTTTGTCCGCTCCACTAAGGAATCAATATCCTCTGCAGCAAGGGCCTCACCGCTGGTCGGCACCAGGCCCCAGGCGATCACCCCGCCTTTGGCAAGAAAATCCTGGAGCAACCCCGGGAAAAGGGCAAAGCTTTCGGCAAACTGGTAGGCATCGAAGCTGATGATGTCAATGTCGGCTTCCAGCAAGATTGACCAATCCAGGTCGGCACAGGAATGTACCCCGGCAACCCCCCCATGGCTCCGGACAAAATCGGCGAACTCCCCCAACTCGGTCATAATTTCCTCTTTACTGACTACAATCCGGTCATACCTGCCGCAGCTGTCGATCACCGGATCGTCCATAAAAACAAGGACGGGAAGCCCGAACCGGCCCAGTGTCCTTACCTGCCAGGCTGCCTGCAGGGAGAGCTGCTTTAAGAGCACATCCCGGAGCTGAGGGTCATAGTAGGCAGGACGGCCCTCGGGATCGGTGATCTGGAAACCGGCAGTGAGTAAACCAACCACCTGTCCTTTCAGAAACCGCGCCTCGCCGCTGCCCTTTTCTTTCAAAACCTGCAGGAATGTTTCAAATCCTGTTGCCGCTCCCGGAGGAAAAGCCAGATTTGCCAGGCTCTGCTCATCCCCCTCTGCCGACCGGAGGTAGACCTCGTAAAAGCGGGCGAGATTTTCAGGCCAATCGGGCTCATCCGATGCAAAGGAAGCTTTAGTGCCCCTGGCAACACGTAACAAACCCAGATCCTGGAGGAATTGCAGGAACTGGTCCAGGTAAAACTCTTTTTCCGTTAATCGGGGAAGTTGCGGCCAGTGAGGAATATACGGCAAATATTCTTTAACAAGAGAAACGGCCACAGATGGATCCTTATGGGGCAGGCTGCCTATTCCTGTTGCCAGACCTTGAGGGCGAAGTTTCAATCTGTCTCACTCCATTTCTCAATAAACCAATCGTTCCACTGCCTTGACCACCAATTCAGCGGCCCTTTTGAGCTTATCTTCATTTACCTTTTCCGCAGTATCCTGAAAGGTATGATTCCCTTCTAACCAGTTTGGCGAGGTTATCGTTACGGCGGGAATCCCCATTTTACCGAAAGGCTGTTGATCGCTCGTATGGTTAGATGAAACCGGTAATACCTGAGGATACAACTTAATCCCCAGTTCTTGGGCGGTTTCGGTTAGCAGTTTCAGGAGAGGGTCTTTTGCCTGATGCGTCCAGACCAGATACTCACGGCTCCTGCCGTTACCAAGCGCATCCAGGTTGATGACCGCCTTCACATTTTTCATAGGGTAATTTGCAGCAAAATAGGTGGAGCCTCTAATACCTTCTTCCTCAAAGGTCCAGGCGGCAAAGAAGATACGGGTGCCGGCACCGAGAGGTTTATTCTTCAGAATTCTCGCCGCCTCTAAAAGCACCGCCACACCGGAAGCATTGTCATTTGCTCCGGGAAAGAAACTTTTCCCTAAAAGCCCCAGGTGATCGTAATGGGCAGAAATTATTATCATGTTCGTAACGTTTCTGCAATCATCAGCTCCTAAATATCCCAATACATTGTCGGCAAGGAGAACATCAGATTCCGATGTCTTTGGCTTCCAGCGATCCCCCTGCTTCCACAAAGTAAAACGTTTGCCGGTTACAGTCTGAAAATAGGTGCCCCCTTCTCCCCCGGGTTTTAAACCCAGTTTCTGAAACTGACTCGCTATAAACCTGGCAGCCCTGTCCCCTCCAACGCTACCGGGTGCCCTGCCCTGAAAATAAGGGGAAGACAGTTTTTTTACATGGAACAGTGCAAAGGCACCGGACACCTCCGTGTTTCCGCTGTAGGCTTCCCGGTACCAGGCCAGGGGTGTATGCATGTCATACAGAAGCATTATCCCTACAAGCCCTGCTCCTGCAAGAAGCAACAAAACAGGGCCTACCCTTCGCTTCAAAACCCAGCTTTCGCTCCTCTCACCGTCTGTTGCTTTATAGATTATAGACCTCTTCCTCGCTGAATATCTTCAATCCCTTTTCCTCAAGCAGCTTTATGGCAACCCTGGGGTTTTCAACCCGGAAGACGGCCAGGGCATCCTGTGAAACCTTTTCTACAAAAGCATACATGTACTCGATGTTTACGCCCGCCTCCTGCATCAGCGTCAGAATATCAGCCAGTCCGCCCGGGCGATCCGGTATCTGCACTGCGATGACATCGGTAAGGCTGACGGTGAAACCCTCTTTTCTCAGGACCTCATAGGCATCCTCAGGCCGGTTGACAATCAGGCGTAAGATACCGAAATCAGCGGTGTCCGCAATAGAGAAGGCGCGGATATTGATACCATGATTGCCGATTGCCCTGGTTACATCGGCCAGTCTCCCACACTTGTTTTCCAGGAAAACAGAAATTTGCTTAACCGGCATAGCTTGCTCCCCCTTTGTTAAAGTTGGCGGTGGTCTATTACTCGTTTCGCTTTGCCCTCACTGCGCTCAATGGTCTTTGGTTCTACAAGTTTTACCTTAACGGAAATACCTAACACCTCTTCAATCTCACGTCTGATCTGACCCTCCAAATGTTCGAGTCCTCTCACGGCATCGGTAAAGACGTGCTCCGAAACCTCCACCCAAACCTCCAGTTCATCTAACTGGCCCCTGCGTTCCACGATTATCAAATAGTGCGGCTCGGTCTGGTTGATGCGCAGGAGCACCTCTTCGATCTGGGAAGGAAATACATTGACTCCTCTAATGACAAGCATGTCATCGGTTCTTCCGACAAAACGCGCTATTTTTTGATGGGTGCGCCCGCAGGGGCAGTCTCCGGGTTGGATCATGGTGATGTCTCGGGTTCGATAGCGGATCAGCGGCAGGGCCTCTTTGGTAAGGGTTGTGATCACCAGTTCCCCGTAGTTACCGGGAGGTAGCTGTTCTCCTGTTTCAGGATCGATGATTTCTACCAGGAAGTGGTCCTCCCAGATGTGCAGCCCGTCTTTAACAGGGCACTCCACCGCAACACCAGGGCCGATGATTTCACTCAAGCCATAGATATCAAGAGCCATCAGACCAAGACGCCTTTCGATCTGGTCACGCATCTTCAAAGAAAAGGGTTCCGCCCCGAAAAGACCGCCCTTGAGCTTGAGGTCATCCTTGCTTATCCCCATTTCTTCCATCACTTCCGCCAGATAAAGGGCGTACGAAGGAGTGCAGGTCAGGATGGTGCTTCCAAAGTCCTTCATGATCATGATCTGCCGCTTGGTGTGCCCTCCAGAAACAGGTATTACAGAGGCGCCAATGCGCTCGGCCCCATAGTGGACACCGAGACCACCGGTAAACAGGCCGTACCCATATGCGTTATGGATCATCGATTGCTTCGTGGCCCCACAGCAGGTTAGGGCCCGGGCCATCACTTCCGCCCAAACGTCAAGGTCCTGCCTGGTATATCCTACTACCGTAGGTTTCCCTGTTGTTCCGGAGGAGGCGTGCAGCCTCACCACTTCACTCAGGGGCACGGCAAACAGCCCGTAAGGATAGTTGTCCCGCAGGTCGTTTTTAGTTGTAAAAGGGAGTTTTAGTAAATCCTCAAGGGTTTGGATGTCATTTGGACCCAAACCGCGTTCCTGGAGGGCACGGCGGTAAAACGGGACCTCGTAATAGACGCGGCGGACCGTATTGCGCAACCGCTCTTCCTGCAGGGCCCGCAGCTCTGAACGGGGCATACACTCATATTTCTCGTTCCAGTATAAAGTCAACTTTTTATCCTCTCCCTTTATCCCATAAATGTTACAACCAATGGTAAGGGGTTTGAGAACAGATGTCAACCTTTTTCCGGGCAAGAGAAGCAATAACAGAAGTTAAAAACAGGCAAAAAGAAACCCCACATATGCCGTGGCAGACGGGTGTTTCTGAACCTCGGCTCAGCACGGTGGTGCCCTCCTGGTTGCTTTTTGTTCCCCCGCAACGGGGTCTACAAGCCACAACCAGAGCCCAGGCTCCTTATTTTTTGGTGTTGGCTCAAAACTCCCGAGTCGCCACGCACATCGTAGGGTTTTTGCTCCGTTATGCTGTCACTATCATACCACACAGCCGCTCTTATTTCAAGGAATAGGCCCCGCAGAGGGACCAGTCTACCTCACAACTTTAATTTTATCATCAGAGCAAGTGATATGCAGTTCCGCCAGCTGCTTTGCTGTAACAGGCGCAGGTGCTTTGGTTAACAGGCAGGTAGCGCTTTGGGTTTTCGGAAATGCGATCACTTCCCGGATTGTGTTGAGGTGGAGCATGAGCATCATCATTCTGTCAAAGCCAAAGGCAATACCCCCATGAGGAGGGGCACCGTAATCAAGGGCTTCCAACAAGAAACCAAACTTCTCCTCGATGGCATCCTGGGGGAGGCCGATCACCCGGAAGAGCCGCTCCTGCAGTTCCCGGGAGTGGTTGCGGATGCTCCCTCCCCCTAATTCCGTTCCGTTTAAAACCAGGTCGTAGGCGCGGGCCCTGACCTTGCCGGGGTCCGTTTCCAATAAGGGTATATCCTCCTCCCGCGGCGCGGTAAAGGGATGGTGAACCGCCTCAAACCGTTTTTCCTCTTCATTATACTCAAGCAGTGGAAAATCGGTGATCCAGACAAAGGAAAATTGATCAGCATCTATTAAATCCAGGCGATTCGCCAACTCCAGGCGCAGTTGACCAAGCACGCTCGCTGCTATATCTTCCTTATCGGCGATAAACAACAGCAGGTCTCCCTTCTCCCCTCCCATTTTCGCGACAAGGTCCGCAAGTTCCGGGGGGGTAAATAACTTTGCCAGTGGGGACCTTACTCCTTCATCACCCAACTGAAACCAGGCGAGGCCCCTAGCCCCCCAACTTGTAACAAGTTTGCCAAGGTCATCGAGCACCTTGCGGGAGAAGGATGCCGCTCCGGGCACGCGGATTCCCCGGACAACTCCTCCCCGCTTAACGGCATCGGCGAAAACCCTGCAAGTGCTGTCCCGTACTTGCGAAGAGATATCGACGATCTGCATTCCGAAACGAAGATCGGGCTTATCACTGCCATAAAGGTCCATGGCCTCCTGGTAACTGAGGCGCGGGAACGGTATCGCCAGCTCCCTTCCGAGCACCTGTTTGAACAGTTCCGCCATCATTTCCTCTGTCAGCGACTGGATATCCTGTTCCTTTATAAAAGACATCTCTATATCAAGCTGGGTAAACTCCGGTTGCCGGTCTGCCCTGAGATCCTCATCCCGAAAACACCTGGCAAACTGAAAATAGCGCTCAAAGCCGGCGATCATTAAAATCTGCTTAAATAACTGAGGGGATTGGGGCAGGGCATAAAACTGGCCTGGATTGAGCCTGCTCGGGACCAGATAGTCCCGGGCGCCCTCAGGGGTGCTCCTGGTCAGCATCGGGGTCTCCACTTCCAGGAAACCCCTGTTGGTTAAGAAGTCCCTGATCACCTTCGCCGCCTGGTGCCTTAAAGTAAAGGCCTGCCAGCATTCGGGGCGCCTGAGGTCAAGGTAGCGGTAGCGCAGGCGCAGGGCCTCATCCACCTCAGGGGCATCGCCCGGGTAAAAGGGAAGAGATCTGGCGACATTAAGAATCCGTATTCCTTCGGCGGCAACTTCAACCTGGCCTGTGGCCATGTTTGGATTCTCTGTTCCCGGAGGGCGCCTTCTCACCTCTCCCCAGACGGCCAGAACATACTCCGGACGCACCGCCTGGCCTTTTTCAAAGGTTTCTTCCTGCAAATCGGGACTCAACACGATCTGCACAACGCCGCCCCGGTCGCGGAGATCCAAAAAGATAACCCCCCCGTGGTCACGCCTTTTCTGGACCCAACCCATCAACACCACTTGTTGCCCGACATGGCTGGTAGAAAGTTCACCGCAGCTATGGGTCCGACTCAATTCTCCGATGCCTTCCACCCTACTGCCTCCTATTCCTTAACTCAGCCAGCACCTTAAAAAGCTCTTCACGCTTAATGGCTGTTTGAGTTCCGCTTGTCATATCTCTTAGGGTAACCTTACCCTCCCGCAGTTCCTCCTCTCCAAGGAGGAGCACATAGCGGGCTCCCATCCTCCCGGCAGATTTCATCTGGGCTTTGAGGCTGCGTCCCAGAAAGTCCTTTTCGGCAGGGAAGCCCCCGCGTCGCAATTCTGTCATAAGACGGAATGCTTCAAAATCCCCTTCACCTGCCGTTGCCACAAAAATGATCTCCGGAGCCTCAATCGGGATGGGAACGCCTTTCTTTTCGAGGGCAAGCAGCACACGTTCAAGTCCTATGGCCACACCTATTCCGGGAATTGAAGGTCCGCCGACCGTTTCCACCAGGTTGTTGTAGCGTCCCCCCCCGGCAACAGAGCTCTGGGCTCCAAGACCCGGGCAGGTAACCTCGAAAGCGGTATTCGTATAGTAATCCAGCCCACGCACTAATTTTTCGTTTACCGTAACAGGCACTCCGGCTACCTGGAGGTAGTTCTGCACCTTCTCAAAGTGCATGCGGCAGTCATCGCACATATAATCCTTGAGGCGGGGTGCGTCTGCCAGTATTTCCTGGCACCCGGTATCCTTGCAGTCCAGCAAACGCAGCGGGTTGCGAGCCAGCCTGTCCCTGCAGAAATCGCAAAGAGAACCGGAATAAGGCTCAACAAAACGCTGCAGGGCCCTTCCGTAAACAGGCCTGCATCCCGGGCAACCCACGCTGTTTATTTCTACCTGGATATCGGTTAGCCCTAGCTTTTGGAAATAATCCCAGGTAAAACTTACAATTTCGGCATCCAGCGAGGGATCATTGCTGCCGAAAGCTTCAATGCCAACCTGGTGAAACTGGCGATAGCGCCCCGCCTGGGGGCGGTCGTAGCGAAACATGGGACCGATATAATACAGCTTGACGGGTTGCGGTTGGGTATCCAGGTGATGCTCGAGGTAGGAACGCACCACGGCCGCGGTTCCCTCGGGGCGGAGGGTGATGCTCCGGCCGCCGCGGTCCTTGAAGGTGTACATCTCCTTTTGAACTATATCGGTGGCATCACCGATACCACGCAGAAAAAGTTCAGTGTGCTCGAAAATCGGGGTCCTGATCTCCTGGTAGCCGTAACTCCGGGACAGATCCCGGGCAACCTGCTCTATATACTGCCACCTTTCCACCTCACCGGGCAAGAGATCTTTCGTTCCCCGGGGTGCACTTATCGCCAATAAGATCACTCCTATCTCTATTATAGAAACGGGTTGTTCACCCGCTCATGGCCGACCGTGGAGGCCGGCCCATGCCCGGGATAAACAACGCAGCTATCATCACAGGGTAGAATCTTGCTTCTGATGGAGTCCAACAGCTGTTTATAGGAGCCACCGGGAAAGTCGGTTCTCCCGATCGAACCGGCAAACAGGGTATCCCCGGTAAAGATCGCCCCTTCTGTTTTCAAACAGACACCTCCCCGGGTATGGCCGGGGGTATGCAGAACCTCAAACCTCAGGTTGCCGATGGTGATTTCCTCCCCATCGGAGATCAGCATGTCTGCCTTTGGGCTCTGGAATGGACTTCCCATATAAAGGGAAAGATTTAAATCGGGATGTGCCAGCAGCGGAGCATCGTCGGGATGAATCAAGAGTTTCGCTCCGGTTCCTTCTTTGACATCATAATTGGCAGCAATGTGATCTATATGCCCATGGGTGTTCACTATGTACTTGACCTTTAAGCCCTCTTTTTTTATTTCCGCAAGGATACGTGATGCATCACCCCCGGGGTCGATTACCAGGGCATCTTTTGTTTCCTCACACCAAACAATGTAGCAGTTGGCCATCATCGAGCCAACCGCCAGAGATTTCACCTGCATTTATCCGACCTCCAAATTAAAAAATTCTTTTACTGTCCAGCAGGATGGTAACCGGGCCGTCGTTAACTATCCCGACTTCCATCATGGTCTGAAATTCCCCTGTCGTGATCCGGAGTCCGCTCAGTGAAAGCCTGTTCAAAAATTCCTCATAAAGGGGAAGAGCATGTTCTGGCAGGGCTGCTTTTGTAAAACTGGGGCGTCTGCCCTTCCGGCAGTCCCCATAAAGGGTAAACTGGGACACCACAAGGATTTCCCCCTTGACATCCTGTACTGAATAGTTGAACTTGCCTTCGGGATCGGGAAAAATCCGTAAGCCGAGAATTTTATCGGCAAGATAGGTGGCATCCTCCAGGCTGTCCTCATTTCCCACGCCCAGCAACACCACAAGCCCCTGTCCGATCCTCCCTTTTTCCCTGCCTTCCACCTTCACCCAGCCGCAGCTGACTCTCTGTACAACGGCTCGCACAAACTCACTCCTCAAGAAGGCACAACCCTGTGGACTTCAAGCACATCGCTGACCCGGCTGACTTTCTGAATAACAGAATACAAATGTTCCAGGTCCCGGATTTCCAGCTTGAGATTTACCAGAGCCATTTTGTCCTTTTTAGACCGTGCATTCACCGCATTGATAATCGTCTTGGTATCCATAATTGTATTCATAATATCCGTAGTAAGCTGCGGCCGGTCAAGCGCCTTAACCTCGATCTCCACCTGGTAGGTCGCCGGGGTGCCTGCTTCCCAGCTGACCTCAATCATCCGCTCCCTCTCCTCTTGAGAATGATAGGCAATGTTCGGACAATCCGCCCTGTGTACGGAAATCCCTCTTCCCCGTGTAATATAACCGATAATCTTATCTCCAGGCAAGGGGTTACAACAGTGGGAAAGGTGCACCGCAAGATTTCTTTCCCCTTTGACCGTAACGCCTGATGTAACAGGACGCGGTTTCTCAGGTATCTTTACCAAGAGGTTGTTTTCAGTAGCAACCGGGGTTGTCTCTTTCTGGCTTTCTTCCCGGACGGTCTTCACTATTTGGGCGGGGTTGACTGCCCCATCACCGATACCGGCAAACAGGGCCTCGGCCGTCTGAAAACCAAAACGGCGCGCCAGTTTTTCGATGACATCTAATTTAAAGAAGCTTGAAAACTCCAGCCCGGCACGGCGCACCTCCTTTTCCAGGAGGTCCCTTCCCCGCAGGACATTCTCTTCCCGCTTCTCCCTCTTAAACCACTGGCGGATGCGGTTTTTCGCCTGGGAGGTTTTGACGAACAGGAGCCAGTCCCGGCTGGGGCCGTTGCTCTGTTTGGAAGTCAGGATCTCCACGATGTCCCCATTGGCAAGCTGGTGGTCGAGAGGGACAATCCTCCCGTTGACTTTGGCTCCTATGCAGCGGTTCCCGACCTCGGTATGGATCTTGTATGCAAAATCGACGGGAACGGAGCCCGCCGGTAGCTCGACCACATCCCCCTTGGGGGTGAAAACAAACACCACGTCAGAGAAAAGATCGATCTTGAGGGACTCCATAAATTCCTTGGCATCCCTCAGTTCGTGCTGCCACTCAAGGATTTGCCTCAGCCAGGAAAGCTTTTCTTCAAATTGCACATCCGAAGGTTTCCCACCCTCTTTGTACTTCCAGTGAGCGGCGATGCCGTATTCGGCCGTCCGGTGCATCTCATGGGTCCTGATCTGGAGTTCAAAGGGTTGGCCGAAAGGACCCACCAGGGTCGTATGCAGTGACTGGTACATGTTCGGCTTGGGCATGGCGATGTAATCCTTGAAGCGCCCAGGGATCGGTTTCCACATGGTATGCACAATGCCAAGGGTTGCGTAGCAGTCACGCACCGTATTGACGATCACCCTGACGGCAATCAGGTCGTAAATCTCCGCCAGGCTCTTATTCTGAGTTATCATCTTGTGATATATACTGTACAGGTTCTTCGGCCTTCCGGATATTTCTGCCTCAATCCCTGCTTCGGCCAGTTTGTCCCGCAGCTTGGAAATCACCAGGTTAATATAGTCTTCCCGCTCACGCCGCTTTTTGGCAATGCGGTCTACCAGGTCGTAATACTTCTCCGGTTCCAAATAACGGAAAGCCAGGTCTTCGATCTCCGACTTGATCTTGTAAATACCAAGACGATGGGCCAGAGGGGCAAAGATTTCCAGGGTTTCCTGGGCTATTTCCCGCTGTTTTGCTACCGGGTGATGGTTTAATGTGCGCATGTTATGGAGGCGATCTGCCAGCTTTATTAAGATGACGCGGACGTCCCGCGCCATCGCCAAGAACATTCTGCGCAAATTTTCTGCATGGCTCTCTTCCTTGTTCTTGAACTCAATCCTGCCCAGTTTCGTTACTCCGGATACGAGAAAGCTAACGTCCGGCCAGAACTGGGATTCGATTTCCTCCAGGGTGACACGGGTGTCTTCCACAACGTCATGCAGCAGACCGGCAATTATGCTCGTCATGTCCAGTTCCAGTTCGGCCAGAATGCAGGCTACCTCGAGGGGATGCTCAATAAAAGCCTCTCCCGAGTTGCGAAACTGTCCGGCGTGTGCCCCCTGGGCAAAAAAATAAGCACTCTCAATAAGTTTCCTGTCGAACTTTGGATGGTATGCTTCAATTTTTGAGAGAAGTTTTGGCAGGCCCATCATCCATCCCTCAATCGCCGCAACAGAATTCCCGCTTGAATTATCGTATGTTGTGTTTTTTAAACTGTCAAGGGTAGCGCAAACTCATTTCGATTTTTTCAAACGAGATGCGAATAACCTCTCTTTATTTGCGTAAAAGGAGTCGGGCGACTTTGGACCCCGGGAATGACGCCCCAACAAAATACCGGCTACCAGGCCGAATAAAGCCGTCCCAAAAACCACAAACACCAGTGGTATCTGGGGGAATGTCCAGAACAGCAGCTTGATGCTGACAGGTGCTGCATTCTGTACCGCAAAAATGGAAATCAGAAGGGCAAATACCAGAATTCCCACGATGTAGAAATGCATGCCACGACCTCCGATTAAAATACAATTCTCTCTTTTAGATAAAATTCCTCTTGCTTTCACCCTTTCCCCGAATACGAATCACAGGGTTCGGGGCATGTCAGGCAATCGTCCCCGTTCCGGCAGGGTTCGACATGAATCAGGACATGTGAACCCGGAAACCTGTCCTTGACGGCTTTTTCAATATCATCGCATAATTCGTGGCTTACGGCGATAGTTCTCGTTTCCGGGACAACCAGATGCAGGTCAATGTGGCGCTCCGAACCCGCCTTGCGGGTGCGCAGCTTGTGAAAGCTGATGTACTGCGATCCGTAATCATCAATTATCTGTTTAATGATCTCTTCCTCGTCGGACGGCAAACTGGTATCAAGCAACGGGAAGAAGGCCTTTACCGTTAAATCAAAAGAGGCCTTGATGATCAGCAATGCCACGGCGATGGCAATGAGAGGGTCGAGGATCTGGTAGCCGGTAAGCAAGAGAAGAATTAAACCGGCGGCAACGCCCAGGGATGTGTAAACATCTGTTCTCAGGTGCCAGGCATCCGCCTCCAGAGCCACAGAATCGGTGGCTTTGGCAGTTTTCATGAGCATGGTAGAAATAACGTAATTCACTACCCCAGAAAAAGCCATTACGATTAAGCCCCAGACAGGAGTCTCCACCCGGGCGCCGACCAACAATTTGTGGACCGCTTCCCGGATTATCCAGATAGCTGCTATGAATATCAGAATCGCCTCGATAACCCCTGAGATATTTTCAATCTTGCCGTGTCCATACTGGTGCTGTTCGTCCGGCGGCTTGCCGCTCTGACGAACAGCAAACAGGGCCAGCAATGCGGCAAGCAGGTCAAGACCGGAGTGGATCGCCTCTGAAATCACACTGACAGAGTTGATTGCAATTCCGACGACCAACTTAAAAAGCACAAGCAAGGTGTTTGATAAAACAGATAGCTGGGCCATTTTGACCTTTTTATTATTCACCGGATTACCCCCTCAACGCCTGTTCCTCATATAAAAAGGGACCTCACCAAGTTATGCTTGATGAAGTCCCACGGGATTCATCACCCGCTGCCTTAAGGCCCGGTTAATAACTTAACCTGACTTTTTTCAGTTAGATATTCTAACATACGTTGGGGTTTCGAGCAATTAATATGACAAGGAAATTTGAGAAAAAATGTTATAATACCATCTCCCCTGTAACTCCCGCCTCATCAAAGGTGGCCATCTCTCTTAGGATGCGCAGGGCAGCCTCGATCAGATGGAAGGCCAGCACTGCTCCGGTTCCTTCTCCGAGTCGCATGTGCATATGCAGCATCGGTTTAAGCCCCAACCAGTTGAGCATCACCTGGTGTCCCGGTTCCTCGGAAAGATGTGAAGCAAGCATGTAATTGACTGAACGAGGAGCCAGGGAACGGGCGATCATTGCCGCCGCACCTGAAATAAAGCCATCGATCACAACCGGCACCCTTGCCGCAGCTGCCCCCAGGATCACCCCGGCCAGCCCACCGATTTCAAATCCACCCACCTTTGCCAGGACGTCAAGACCGTCGCGGGGATCGGGATTGTTTATCCTTAAGGCTTTCTCAACCACTTTTATCTTGCGCTGAACACCCGGCTGATCCAGGCCGGTTCCCTTACCTGCAAGCATAGCCACCGGAAAACCGGTAAACGCAGCCAAAATGGCCGTACTGGGGGTGGTATTCCCGATCCCCATATCTCCGGTTGCCAGCAGTTCCGTCCCGCCGGCTATCTCCTGTGTGGCAACTTCGATCCCCGCCTCCACTGCGGCCCGGGCCTGGTCAGGTGTCATGGCAGGCCCGGCTGCAAGATTGTTGGTACCCGATCCAATCCGCCGCACCACCAGCCCCGGGGCATCCACCGGGGTGATCATCCCCATGTCAACACAAACAACCCGTGCCCCCGCCTGCCTGGAGAGAACGTTAATAGCCGCTCCACCCCGGAGAAAATTCAATACCATCTGGGGGGTCACCTCCTGGGGAAAGGCACTAACCCCCTCGCTACAAACTCCGTGATCCCCGGCCATGGTAATCACGGCTTTTCTTTCCAGCCACGGCTGGCTCTTACCCGTGATCCCGGCAATCTGAGCAGCCACGTCCTCCAGCATGCCCAGGCTTCCGGGCGGCTTTGTCAAATTGTCAGATCTGCGCCGCGCCGCCTCCTGGGCCTGCTCGTCAAGCTCTCTGATCTTGGCAATGGTCTCCTCCAGCAACATGATACCAGCTCCTTTTCATTATTGATAAAAATATCAAAAGTCCCCAACCATCCAGGCTGGGGACTTTACCATCATCCCTTGCACAACCCGATAACAGGCAGGTCTCCTGGCTCACAGATCACCCTCCCCCGATCCTTCCCCGGCTGGTGAACCAAGCGGGTGGCTCCTTCGGGTTCGTCCCTGCTTACAGTGGCGGGACCGCTCAGGATTTGCACCTGATTCCCTATTCTCCCTTGCGGGCACCTGTTACCCGTATTATTAAGTTAGCACTCAGACAACTCTATCTTAATTTTGTTCCATCCTTTTGTCAATAAGGAGTTTCATCAAATATTAACGTGCAGAAGCCTCCTTCAAGCGTCGTAAATCGTACCATAGCGGGCTGGCATTGAAGATCGAGGAGTATGCCCCGCTGAGCACGCCGATCAACAGGGTGATCATAAATGGTCTGATTGTTATGCCGCCAAAAATGATCAGGGCAACC
This sequence comes from Clostridia bacterium, assembly GCA_902812385.1. Classification (GTDB taxonomy): domain Bacteria; phylum Bacillota; class DSM-12270; order Thermacetogeniales; family Thermacetogeniaceae; genus DULK01. The sequence goes on from CADDZD010000002.1 coordinate 49,671, forward strand.
AGGCAGAAGACAACGGTTAAAACGGTGTTGATGGAACGGGTCAGGGTCTGCATGATGCTGTGATGGATCAGCTCGTCGAGCGGCTGATCCTTCTTGCGCATGCGCAGGTTCTCCCGGATCCGGTCAAAAATAACGATGGTATCGTGAATCGAATAACCCACAATTGTCAGGAGGGCGGCAATAAAAGCGCTGTCCACCTCCAACTGAAAAATTGAAACCAACCCCACAGTTACCAAGATATCGTGGACTAATGCCAGAATAGCGGCTACGCCCTGAAGAAACTCAAACCTGATGGCAATATAAACCAGCATCAGGGCAAAGGCAATCAAAACAGAGAGAATCGCCTTATTACGCAGTTCCTTTCCTATAGTAGGCCCCACCTTATCATTCCGCAGCAGTTTCATGCTTCCGATCTTTTGTGAAAGGCCTTTAAGCAGTTTGTCGTTTTCCTCCTGACTCAAATCCTTGGTGCGAATCAGCACGGTGTTGCCAGGGGAGGTCTGGATCTGGCTGTCCTTACCCAAACCCAGGTCCCCGAGCAGATTCCGTATATCCTCAACTTTCACCGCGTGGTCAAATCTGACCTCCACCAGGCTTCCACCGGTAAAGTCGATTCCATAATTCAGTCCCCATTTATAGACAGAAACCATTCCCGGGATAATGATCAACAGGGAGAAGATATACCAATACTTTCTTATTCTTATCAGGTTCACTATCAGACGCCTCCTATACTCCATATGCCCTGGGATTCAGTACCAACCTCGACCTCGCCAGCAGGTGCAGGACGAAGCGGGTAAAGGTAACCGCCGTAAACAGGCTCGTCAGCACACCGATGGCAAGGGTTACCGCAAAGCCCCTGATCGGTCCCGTACCGAAATAGTAGAGGACCGCCGCGGCAATCAGGGTATTGGCGTTGCAGTCCAGGATCGTGCGGATGGCGTGCTGGAAACCGGCGTCAAAGGCGGAGCGCAACGTCTTCCCTGCCCGCAGTTCCTCTTTCAAACGCTCATAGATCAGGATGTTGGAATCCACCGCCATACCTATGGAGAGGATAAAGGCGGCAATCCCCGGCAGTGTGAGGGTTGCCTTTATTAGGATAAATATCCCCGCTACAATAATGGTGTAAACAATGAGAGATAAATCGGCCACAATACCAGGTACCCGGTAGTACACGATCATAAAGAGAAATACCAGGGCCAGTCCGATAATTCCGGCCCGGACGCTGCGGTCCAGGGAATCTTTCCCGAGCAGCGGTCCCACACTGCGCTTTTCGAGCAGCTTCACCTTCACCGGAAGGGCTCCCGAGCGGAGCAGCACCGCATCGTGTTGGGCATCTTCCAGGGTTTTGTACCCGCCGTGGATCACTGCCTCTCCTCCGGTAATCGGCCCCTCAACAACAGGATTAGTCAAAATTTTACCATCCAGGTAAATGGCAATCCGCTTATTAACGTTTGCCGTGGTGACCTCCCCGAAAATCTTTGCGCCCTCTTTATTGAATTTAAGGGCCACTTCAGGTTCGTTGTTGTTCGGATTTAACTGGGCCCTGGCATCCTGGAGGTATTTTCCTGTAAGAACTGTCTTACCGTCCTCGGTTTTGAACTCCAGACGGGCCGTGCGCGGCAGAATGCGCACCACTTCCTCGGGGTCCTTCACTCCAGGAAGCTCCACCACCACCCGTCTTGTGCCCTCCTTCTGGATGATCGGCTCTGCCACACCCAGGGCGTCAATACGGTTCCTGAAAATCCCCATGAGCCGCGTGATCGAATCCGGGGTCACCGGAGAATCCGGCGTTGGAACCGCCTCGTAGACTACATGAACGCCTCCTTTAAGATCAAGTCCCAAACGCTTTTGCAGTTGCTGCTCCAGAGGTTTGGCCACAAAGACGGCTACGGCAAATATGAGCACCACCAGCAGGAACAGTTTTCCTGCCTCCAGCCAGTTAACAGGTTCTTTCGTCTCTTTCACAGGGCCGGTCGGCTGCTGTCCCTTGACGGAGCTTTTTGCACCATCTTGCGGAGGTGCCGCTGCAATCCGTTCGCTTTCAGGGCGGACCATTTGCTGCTGTTTTTTCCTCGACCCTTTTCCTCGCTGTTCCTTCTTTCCTGCCACCACTTTCTCCCCTTCCGCTAAATTTAAAGCAGCTTATTTCTGTTTATTTCAAGACCGAATTTACAGCCCAAGAAGTTGGCGGCACGCCTGCAGAGAAGCATGCGTGTCAAAAATATCTCGAAATAATCCATTACCGGGCTGATTTCCGGGTTGATCTGAAGTTCAAGCACAATCGTCCTTCTCGCTTCCTCCACCCTTAAAAAAGAACGCTCTACGGCAAAATTGACGCGGTCGTGAATGTCAAAACTCGCCTGTACACGGTTTCTCACCCTGGTCCGGTGAACATCGGATTTGTCGGCAAGAATAAGCGCCGCGGCAACATTGCTGACCGGCTGGCCGGTGGTTTCATCGTGGTTTCCGATTGCGGCCACCACAGTAGCTATCTCCTCCGGGTCCATCCCTAACCTGTCCAGGATAAAATAAGCCAGGACACCACCGGACAAATGATGTCCTTCCCTGTTGATGACGTTTCCGATATCATGCAGGTAGCCTGCAATGGCAGCAAGCTCTGCCTCCCGGCGGGGGAATCCCAATCTTTTAATTACATTTGAAGCAATACTCGAAACCAGGTTGAGGTGCCGGAATCCATGTTCGGTGAACCCCATCACACCTAAATTTTCGTTGCCGATGCGTATCAAAGTGTCCGCATAGATATCCTTTTTAACATCGTCCAACGTTACTGCTTTTTCCTGCACAACCACCTGCTCCCCGGGCAAACAAAAATCAACTTATATATATTCTCCTTTTTTTTTGTAGAATCCTCTTTTTAAACGCTATTTTTCGTCAGCATCCGCCACTTCTGTAGTATCTTTTGCCTGGCCTGCAGGCGCTGCACCGCACTCAATCCTAAACTCAACTTGATGGCTTCATCCACCTTCAGCATAGTTGCCGCGTCAGGACGCCCTAAATAATTATCCCTCCTAAAACAGGACTTGTCTACCGTCCGGATCTGGGTAAATAATGCCACATGATCGGTAGCCAGACCGTTGCTTCCTCCCGCCTTCAAAACCACTCCGAGCATAGAGTTTTTTAACTTGAGGTTAGGGAAAAGGGGTACGACGATGATCGAATTGCAGTAGCGGTTTCCAATGTCGTTCTGGATCACCAGTACGGGTTGTTTAACCTTGGTACAACCATCACCGCCGAGTTCCAGCAGATAAATGTCCCCCCGTTCCACGCAAAAGCCGCGCTTTGTCGATAACACCGCTACCTCTCCCCCGTCTCTCTCATTACCTGCCATAGAAGTATGTTTTCCCCTTTTTCCCAGAGATTTGAGACCTGGCAAGGAAGGGCGCTTATCCTCAAGTAATCGGAGCGCAAACGCCTCATTAACATTACTTCTTGATACCAACACCGGCAGGTTTTAAATAACATATCGCATAAGAAACTTATCTTGAGCCGCATCCAGACCAACTCCCCGGGATTATCTATTACCACATATTGGACATCAATAAAATGCGTTCCTGCTGCATGTTTTGTCTCATTTACTGTAATTTTGTTGAATTAGAATGCTTTGTACTGTTTTAAGAAAAGTTCCTTTTGTCCGGCGAAATCGCCTGCTTCGATCGCCTGCCTGATTTTTTTCATAAGGGTGAGGGTAAAATGAAGGTTGTGGATGGTCAGCAAGCGCGGCCCCAGCATCTCCCCCGCTTTGAAGAGGTGCCTGAGATAGGCCCTTGTATAGTTCCTGCAGGTATAACAACCACAGTTTTGTTCAATGGGAGAGAAATCATTCGCATATGCTGCGTTTCGTACCACCAGCTTCCCCCAGGAGGTGAGCGCCGTTCCGTTTCGGGCAATCCTGGTGGGCAGCACACAGTCGAAGAGGTCCACCCCCCGGGCAACACCTTCCCACAGGCAGTCGGCAGTCCCCACCCCCATCAAGTACCTGGGCTTATACTCGGGCAACAGCGGAGTCGTGTATTCCAGGACCTCGTACATGAGCGATTTCGGTTCACCGACGCTCAACCCTCCGATGGCATATCCCGGAAAATCCATGTCCACCAGCGCCCGTGCACTCCTTGCCCGCAATTCCGGGTAAACACTCCCCTGCACAATCCCAAAAACCACCTGTGCGGGAGCAGGCTGTACCTTACGGCATCTTTCAGCCCAGGATGTTGTCCGCTCCAGGGCAGTGAGGGCGTCCTCATAGGAACAGGGGTAGGAAGCACACACATCAAAAGCCATGGCAATATCGGAGCCAAGGGCCGCCTGAATCTCCATGGCTTTCTCGGGGGTGATAAAATGGAGCGAGCCATCCAGGTGCGACCTGAATTGAACCCCTTCGTCAGTAATGCGGCGCAGGGGCCCCAGGCTGAAGATCTGAAACCCCCCGCTATCGGTCAAAATCGGCCGGCGCCAGTTCATAAATCGATGAAGGCCGCCCGCCTGCCTGATCAGTTCGTGGCCCGGCCTGAGGTACAGGTGATAGGTATTGGAGAGTATGATTTCAGCACCCAGTTCCTCCACCTCTTCCGGGGTCAGAGTCTTGACCGTGGCCTGGGTGCCGACAGGCATAAAGGCCGGGGTGTGAATCACACCCCGGGGAGTATGCAGTATTCCCAGCCGTGCCCCGGTTTTCTCGTCTTTCTTGATCAACTCAAAATGAAATAACCCCTCCAAAGGGGCACCTCCTATTTCATTCTTCTTATGGTGCTACCAGAGCGGAATAAACTGTCTGGTTATCCTTGCAGGCGTAGCAACCTACGGAGGTTGTTACTCGCCCTTAACGAGGAGCAGCTCACGGCAGCCGAACTGAGGCATGGATGCCGAAGTAGCCGACTCCGATGCATGGATGCAGCGTAGGAGGCGGTCGGCTGCCGTCTGCGACGAGTTTTAGGGCGAGTTAAACCGGAGTCCGGGAGCAAGCGCAAGGATAACCAGATTTCATCCTCTGCTGGTGTCACCGGAGCTGACGTGAAGATCTGCTTAGAAAATAAACATCGCGTCCCCGTAGCTGAAAAAGCGGTACCTCCTCTCCACTGCCTCCTTATAAGCGTGCAGAACGAGGTCCTTACCGGCAAAAGCACAGACGAGCATCAACAGGGTGGAACGGGGCAGGTGGAAATTGGTGATCAAACCGTCCACCGCCCGGAAACGGTAACCGGGATAGATGAAGAGGCGCGTCCAGCCCTCCCCAGGCCTGACCAGCCCTTCATCGGTGGATGCGCTTTCCAGGACTCTGACCGATGTGGTCCCTACTGCGATGATGCGTCCTCCCCGGCGCTTTGCTTCGTTGATTAGCCGCGCGGTCTCATCCTCCAGTTTCCAGAATTCCGCGTGCATGGTGTGTTTTTCCACCTCTTCAACCCGCACCGGCCGAAAAGTACCGAGTCCAACGTGAAGCAGCACAAAAGCGGTCCGGACACCCTTTTGCTGGATTTTTAACAATAGCTCGTTGGTGAAGTGAAGGCCGGCGGTGGGTGCAGCCACCGAACCCAGGGTCTCGGCATAAACGGTCTGGTACCTTTCCTTGTCCAACTCGCCCGCCTCGCGTTTAATGTAAGGAGGTAGGGGTACCTGGCCAAGCTTAAAGATCAGATCCCAAAAATTCGCCTCGTCACCGGCAAAAAATTTGAGGATTCTACCCCCCGACTCGGTTCGCTCCCCGATTTCCGCCCGTAGCTCTCCCTTTCCAAATAAAATCACCGATCCCTGGCGGGCGCGGCGTCCGGGGCGGACCATGGCCTCCCAGACACTCTGCTCCTTTTCCTCCAGAAGCACCACCTCAATCCGGCCTCCCGTGTCCGTCCGTTTCCCGTAGAGACGGGCGGGGAAAACCTTTGTCTTGTTGAGTACCAGCAGATCTCCCGCTTCCAGATAATCCTGCACGGCGGGAAAACCGGTATGTACAATCTCTCCCGTAGAGCGATCCAGAACAAGCAAACGGGCATCTTCCCGGCGGGGGGCGGGATACTGGGCAATCAATTCCGGTGGGAGATGGTAGTCAAATTCGCTGACGTTCAAGGCTTCGTTCCTTCCTAAATGCCGTAACCGCCGACGATCTTCAAATCGCCGTTGTGTTTTCCTTGATTATAGTAGATTTCCAGAATATCCCGGTAGTTATACCCCTTCGCAGCTAGACCGCGCGCCCCCCACTGGCTCAACCCGAGACCGTGGCCGTACCCCTTGCCCACAAAGGTCAGCTTATCGAAAGATGCGGATTGTGAAGCAATTTTGTTTCCTTTCCCAATGACATAGGCTTCACCCTGGTTTAAGCCGATGGGAACGGTGCGATTACCGCTTCCAACTGCGTAAACTTCACCGGAGGGAAGCGCCTGAACTTCTCCCGCAGCGTTTAAAATGCGAAGCTGACCCCCGAAAAGGAGATCGAAGAGGGTGCTCTTGAGTCCAAAGGGAGCCCGGATGTTGTCGCGGTAAAAACTTTTCGTTCCCCGGCTTCCCACCACCGTTATCTCCGTTACCCTCCCTGAAGCGGTTCGAGACCCCGGAATAAATTCCTGCCTCAATTTTCCGGTGATAGGATCCCGGGTGACCCGGGTGCGGTTGCGAGAAATGCGTATCTCCTTGATTTCCCCGATCCCGAGCTTATCTTCCAGTTCCTTGCGGTCAATGGTCTTCGTCCACCGGTAGGTGCTTGCAGCCCAACCTCCCACCAACTCGGCATAGGAGTCCTCTTCGCTGGGGACAGCCTTCAGGTAGGGCAGGGACTCCATCCATACGTTTTCGCAATCCTCGGTGTAACCCCCGGCATTGGAATGAAATACCGCCCTTACAAGGGTTCCCAGATATTCGAGCACCTGGCCCCTCGTCCTGTCCACCGCCGCAACCACCGGGTTTGTCCCTCCCGACTGGTAGGCGATCTCACCGGTATAACCACCGTAAGCCTGGGAACGGGTGTCATTGTAGACATCAAACCAGGCATTCAATCCCTTTTGGGAGAGGGCGTAAGACCTGGAAACCACCGCCTGGGCGGACAAGGCTTCGATGGAATTCCCGCCCATCTCCTTTCCCACTACCCCGTAAAGGTATTTCTCAATATCCAGGAGGTTGATAACAAGTAGACCGCCGTTCAGGTTCTGGACAACCAGGTTCCCCCGGTACTGAACCCCTTTATATTCAAACAGGTTAAGCTGGTCATGTGACTCTTCCTGCAGCAAGAGGGGTCCCTGAAAAAGCTGTGAACCCTCGAGGCCGGGCCCCTGCACCAGGAGAGATGTTCCGGAAGCGGTAACCAACCAGGATTCTCCTGGTTCGGGCGCTCCGAGTGGAAGGCCGGTCGCCTGATCGATAAAGGAATAAGCACCCCTGCTCACCTGAAAAGAAAGAGTGGTAACTCCCTGATCAAGAGCCACTCGAATCAGAAGAGTATCGGCAGCCTGGGCAAACCGCGGCGCTAAGATACACCCCAGGCATGCCAGCAGCAGAACAAGCTTTTTCATTCTCCCCTACCCTCCCGGCAATAATTATTATCCACAACCAAAACATTCTTCCCTTTTATCCTTGCGCTTGCTTCCTTTACCGGCGCCAGAAAAGGTTGAGGACCAAGGTCAGTAGCAAGCTCAGCAGCAGGCAGGTGACAATAGGAAAATAAAAGGTAAAACTTCCCCGCCGTACAAAGATGTCACCCGGCAATCTGCCCAGGGGAGAAATCCTGCCTAGCAGGTAAAGCAGCCCCCCTCCCAGCAGCAGGAGAATGCCGAACAGCATCAGCATCTTGGCAATACTCGAAAAGTTATCCATGCTTTCTAGCCTCCCCTTCGTACCGCTCCTGTTCGCTGAAGAGACAGCCGCAGTACTGCTGACGGTAAAGCCCCATTTGCCTGGCCTGCCTTCGTCCTTCGCTAAAGCCCCGTCTCCAGTCATAATACAAAAAGGGTATCCCGACATCCCTGCCTGTTTCCTCACCCAGCCGGTGCAGGAGATCGTGCTTCTGCCACGGACTGACCAGGAGGCTCGTGGTGAAACCGTCACAGCCCTCTTCTTTGGCAAAACGTGCGGCCTCCCTCAGGCGCATTGCATAGCAGAAACGGCAGCGGTCCTCTTCATGGAAGGAAACCTCCCTGAAGTAAAGCTCGGGACGGTATCCGTCCGCCACCGTAAGGGATATTCCGAGGTGTCGCGCCATCTCCAAAGCCCCTTCCCGGCGCTTGCTGTACTCCTGAAAGGGGTGGATGTTAGGGTTGTAAAAATAGCCTGCCACCTGGTAGCCCTGTTTGAGCAGATCCTGCACCGGGTAAACGGCGCAGGGCCCGCAGCAAACGTGCATCAGTACTTTCATCTCTAACCTACTCCTCTGTAAACAAGGCTGCCTGCTGTGTCGTAGTGGTTTTCGTATTATGGGGGTATGTCCTTCCCAGATGGGCGTAAGCGGAGGGGGTTGCCACCCTTCCCCGCGGCGTCCGCTGCAGGTACCCCATCTGGATGAGATAAGGCTCGTAGACCTCCTCGATGGTCCCCGATTCTTCCCTTGCTGCTGCTGCCAGGGTATCCAGACCCACCGGGCCACCCTGGAACTTGTCGATCACCGTAGCCAGCAGAATGCGGTCAACCTTGTCCAGCCCCGCCTCGTCAACTTCGAGGCGGTCTAGAGCGGTTTTGACAATATCCCTGGTGATACAAGAGGCGCCGGCTACTTCGGCAAAATCCCTGATTCGGCGCAACAGACGCGTGGCGATGCGAGGCGTACCTCTCGCCCGGCCGGCAATCTCCCATGCCCCTTCCTCCTCCAGGTCGATCTCCAGGAGGGAAGCCGCCCTCTTGACGATCAGGTAAAGGTCATCCTTCGGGTAGTAGTCAAGCCTCAGGATAATTCCAAACCGGTCCCTGAGCGGCTGGCTCACCAGGCCGGCCCGGGTTGTGGCACCGATCAGGGTAAACTTCGGGAGATCGATCCGCAGGGATCTCGCCCCCGGCCCCTTTCCAATAATTATATCCAGGCAAAAGTCCTCCAATCCGGGATAAAGGATTTCTTCTACGACGCGAGGCAGCCTGTGGATCTCGTCCACAAAGAGCACCTCATGCTCCTCCAGGTTGGTGAGAACGGCAGCCATATCTCCAGCCCGCTCCAGAGCCGGTCCCGAGGTGGGATATAGCCGCACCCCCAACTCCTGGGCAATGATATGGGCAAGGGTGGTTTTCCCCAAACCGGGCGGGCCGTAGAGCAGCACGTGGTCCAGCGCTTCCCCCCGCTTTTTGGCGGCCTCGATAAAAACCGCAAGGTTTTCCTTAATCTGCCGCTGGCCTACAAAATCCTTTAAGAGGCGGGGACGCAGGGATACCTCCTCTCCCTCTTTTGGCAGGCGCGCAGCAGAAACGATCCTTTCCTCCATGCTCTACTCCTTCTTCCCTTTACCCAATTCCTTGAGGGCCTCCCGCAGGATGTCGTTGGCAGAAACAGAAGTACCGGTTTTCCTTTGCTTGATCTTCTTTAAGATCTCTGCAGTCTCGTGCCGGCTGTATCCCAGCGCCAGAAGGGCCTCAGATACCTCGTCAAAAAGAGGTGTTTCGGCACTACCGGCTTTTGTCTTAGCCTGGAGTTGGGCAGGCAGCTTGTCCTTCAGTTCGAGCAGCAGCCGCTGAGCCGATTTCTTCCCGACTCCCGGAATCCGCAGGAGATCGCTGCTATTCCCCCGGGCAATGATTTCCGCAAACTCATCCCCATTGAATGTATCCAGAATTGTCAGGGCAACCCGGGGGCCGATTCCCTGGGCTTTCAGAAGCATGCGGAACAAAGTGCGATCGGCCGGGGAGGCAAAACCGAAAAGCTGCAGGCAGTCCTCCCGCACATAGAGGTGCGTATAAACCTCCAACTCCTGACCCGGTGAGGGAAGTCTCTGCAGTAATCCGGCCGGAACATAGATCTCGTAGCCTATACCGTGCACGTCGAGGATGACCCGGTTTTCTTCAACACCGAGCAGAATTCCTCGCAGAAAAGAGATCACTGTTCTTTCCCTTCCTTAGCACCCCGCAGCGGATGGTCGGAAAAATAGTGGCACAGGGCCGCTGCCAGGGCATCCGCGGCGTGATCCGGCTGGGGCAAGACCTTTAGCTTCAAGCTGATCTGGACCATTCGCTGGACCTGTGCCTTGTTTGCCCTCCCATACCCTGTCACCGTCTGTTTAATCTGGAGGGGCGTATAGGTGAAAACATCCAGACCATGGTGAAGGGCAGCCAGAATGACAGCGCCGCGAACGTGCCCCACCGTTAGGGCAGTACGGGCGTTTTTGTTAAAAAAAACATCCTCGAGGGCCAGGGCGTCGGGTCGGCTGCTCGTGCAAATTCGAGTTATCCCCCGGTAGACGCTGTCGAGTCGGTCGGGCAGTTCGAATTCCCGGCTGAATTCAAGTATGCCGTAATCAACAACCCGGACCCCCTTCCCGTCGGCATCGATAATCCCATATCCTGTAAAGATAACACCAGGGTCAACACCAAGGATAAGCAAGGTGGATCACCCCTGCTTTTTAATTCTCTCTCCGTACATTTGTTCCTTCTCCTCGCCGGAAATAATTAAACCTCACCGGCTCGCAAGTTGCCCCGGGCAAGAGATGCAAAAATACCCAGGAAGCAAAGGAGGGCAAAAACGGAGAAGGCTGCTTTCGTGCTCCTGAGAAACGCAGGGAAATACTTGGGCACGATCTGAACCCTTCCTACGAAAAGCACCAGGATCATCATCAAGATACCCATACTCAACATCTGACCGACCAACCGCATCGTGCTCAGAGTACCCGAAGCTACTCCGTAAAACTTCTTTTCGACAGAACTCATGACAGCATTGGTATTCGGAGAAGAAAAAAGGGCAAACCCTAAGCCTAAGAGCAGCAGACAGATCACTATAAACCCCAGGCTTGTAGCAGGGTTGAGGGTGACCAGCATAAGAAGCCCTAGTGCCGTCAACGTCATTCCTACCGAAGCGACCAGCCTTGGTTCAATCCGATCCGACAGCCAGCCGGCGAGGGGAGAGAACAAAAACTGCATAACCGGCTGGGCCACCATGATTATCCCGGCGTGATCCGCGTTTAACCCTTTGATGTACTGCAGGTAAAGACTTAGAATAAAACTCACGGCATAAGTGGCGCTGTAATTGATCAGGGCGGCAAGGTTGGAAAAGGTAAATGTCACATTATCTTTAAAGAGCCTGATATCCAAAACGGGGTTCAGGACATGCATCTCCCATCTGGCGAAGATAATGAAACCCACCATCCCGGCAAAGACCAGCCATAAACCCAGTGCAGCGGGCAGCCGGGAAAATCCGTACATTATTATAAGAACCGCAGCACCGTAGATCAAGGAACCGGGCAGATCAAACTCCTCCCCCTCGGCCTCCGCCCACTCCCCTTTCACCTTCCATAATACCAGGACAAACGCAACTAAACCGAGGGGTACAATGGCCAGAAAGGTGCTCCTCCAGCCAAAATAGTGGGTGAGAAGGCCACCAATGAAGGGTCCCAGGGAAAGGCCAAGATAGGTAGAGGCCACATTGATTCCGATAGCTTTTCCCCTTTCCCATAATGGAAAAACTGAAGTTAAAATCGCCATGCCTGTCCCGAAGATCATGGCACTGGTGATCCGCTGGAGTACCCGTGAAAGAATAAGCATAAAGGCAGAATTAGATAGGGCGCCCAAAAGCGTGGCGAGTGAAAAGAGTAAGATCCCCCAAGCATAAAACTTCCTTCTCCCGTAGATATCGGCAATTCTCCCAAAAGGCACAAGAAAGATGGTGGCGGCAATGAGGTAGGAGGTTACAACCCAGCTGAGCAAGACGGCGTTCAGAGAAAATTCCTTTCCGATGGCGGGAAGGGCGATATTAACCGATGAAACCACAAAAGGGGTCAGGAAAGCGCTTAGCGAGGAAACAACCAATACAACCCGCTTGAGAACATTTTCATCCCTGCTCAAAGATGAATACCCCCTTTATTGATTGATTGTTAACCTACTTTACTGCTGTCTTTTTCTACAGGTTATGCCAGGATCACACCACAATTGTTCTTATTATACACCATCGGGGGTTTTCTGGCTCACTCACGGATAAACCTTACCGAAGGAGGTTGAATATCTGGTGGTGGGGGCCCGGTTACTATGGGTTTCCGTGGATGATCATCGGCTTCGTTTTCTGTGTAGTTTTTATCTTCTCAATCGTTTATTTGCTTTTACGAACGGCGGGATACAGCAGCTGGGAGAAATTGATGCCGAAGAATTCGCAAGAATAAAAAAAGATCTGAAGTAATATTGATGAGAAAGCAATTCCGGCATCAATATCTCCAAACCTTCTACCAAATTCGTTTCCAATTTCATACTTTGATGAAGCTGCCGAAATAAAAAAGGCAGCAGCGCTGTGCCACCATCAAAGTCTGTAATTTAGCATAAAATGGTGCCGAAGGTGGGAGTCGAACCCACACGGGTTTGAGGGCCCAACGGATTTTGAGTCCGCCGCGTCTGCCAGTTCCGCCACTTCGGCACAACTTCTTAACCGTCACGAAACTTATTATAATTGAATTACGTTGCTTTTTCAACACGCAAGACAAAAAGAAGGACTGCCCCCACTATGTGGCGAATATCTAACACGAGACCTCACACTCCTTTTTGGGGTGTTATTTTGGGCGCGAGGTCTCTCTTCTTTTTCAAGCGGCTGATCCCCTTCTAATACCTACTTAAATTTTACACGGCCGCACCTTCAAAAACTGATCCCAGACCTTTAAAATGGATACTCTCCAAGTGTCACACGGAAAATCACTTAGTGTAGTCAATTCCGTTAATTCAGCGTATTAAATTAAAAAGCCAAGCTTACCCCAATCACACGTAACCAGTAACTAAAGCTCAAATAACTCCCAGTGCTTCGACAATACCGCATCTTCTGTGCTATACTTGATATCAAATATATCAATCATATTGGCAGTTCGTTCGGAAAGGATGACCTTTGTGCCAGAAGTTCAACATCGCAACCGTTCGGCACGGTATATCAACATTGCCGTTGATATTGCCACGAGGATTGCCCGGGGGGAATACCGGGAAGGGCAGCGTATCTTCGGGCGCTCCTCACTGGCCGGAAGGTATAACGTGTCACCGGAAACAATCAGGCGCGCCCTGGCCATTTTAGAGGAAAGAGGAATCGTCAAGCTGCAGCCCGGCGTCGGCGTAACGGTGCAAAACCACATCGCTGCCAGCAACTACTTGGCGGAATACGGCCAGCGACAGATCCTTGCAGACATTCAAAAGCGCCTGCATACATACCTCGAGGAAAGGAGCAGGCTGGATGCGGAGATCGCCGAGCTTACCAACGAACTTCTGGATTACACATTCAAGATGGCCAACCGCTTCCAACGCATTCATGAGTTTCGGGTGGAACCGGGCTCCCCGTTAATCGGGAAAAGCCTGGAGGACGTGCGCTTCCGGGCCCGTACGGGAGGGACAGTGCTTGCGATTCAAAGAAACGGTAAGGAAATAGTTTCACCCGAGGCGAATACGGTCATTCAACTGGACGATATTCTCATTGTGGTAGCACCTCAGGACGCAATTAAACATGCCCAGGAACTAAACCTGACTCCTCTCACAGGACCGGCTCCGAACCTCAACCTCGAAGCTTAGTGCCAGCTTTTTTGTTTTTGGGAGTCTTATTCCATTAAACTGGAGGATGAGAAATGCCTGGCAGGGAGACAGAGCTTTATCAATCTCAAAGAAGGAAAAAAAGAAAACTGAAGTCATCCCGCGTCCTGCTTCTTGGCCTGCTTTTGATAAGCCTTTGTCTCTTTGTGGTTGGCTGCGGCTACGTCGCCGGAGCCATCGCAACCCTTCCGGCCTGGGACCCCGATAAACTGACCGGAAGCGAATCTACGATCATCTACGATAAGGATAACAAACCGGCAACCACCGTTTACGCTGAGGAAAACCGCACCCCGGTTTCGCTGTCGGAACTTCCACCATATCTCCCCGATGCCATCATTGCCGTTGAGGACAACAGGTTCTACCAGCACCATGGGGTTGACGTGGAAGCAATCGGCCGGGCGGTGGTGGCCAATATAAAAGGAGGAGTTGGATCCGAGGGCGGCAGCACCATCACCCAGCAGCTGGTTAAGAACGCCTTCCTGAGTTCTGAAAAAACCCTCAAGCGCAAGATTCAGGAGGCAATCCTTGCCCTTGAGGTAGAACGTCGCTATTCCAAGGACCAAATCCTGGAGTTCTACCTCAATAGAATTTACTTCGGCAACGGCGCCTACGGAATTCAGACAGCCTCACAGTTATACTTCGGAAAGGACGCTAAAAACCTTACTCTGGCCGAAAGCGCCATGCTGGCAGGGATCGTGCGCAGCCCGAACAACTACAACCCGTTCAGCAACCCCGAACTGGCAAGGCGCCGCCAGCATCTAGTGCTCGATCTCATGGTCAGGTACGGGAAGATCACCGAGTCTGAGGCAGAGCAGGCTAAGAACGAAAAGCTCAAATACCGCGAGGGGAATGTGAAAACAACCTACGCTTACCCCTACTTTACTGATAATGTGATCACCGAAGCGGAAAAAGTTCTGGAACAGCAGGGCATTTCCAGGGAAGCAAGCCAGAACCTGGTTTATCGGGGAGGCTTGAAAATCTACACCTCTTTAAACAGACCGGTTCAGGCCAAAATGGAAGAGGTCTTTGCAAACCCTTCCAATTTCCCTGCAGATCAGCACGGGAAACAGGTTGAGGGGGCAATGGTCCTGCTCGACCAGCACACCGGAGAAATCCAGGCTCTTGTCGGAGGGCGCAAGTATTCCCAGCTTCGCTCCTTCAACAGGGCCACCCAGGCCAGGCGGCAGCCCGGTTCCGCCATCAAACCGCTTGTGGTTTACGCCCCGGCCCTGGAAAAGGGATACACCACGGCCACCATCCTGGATGACGTACCGGCCACCTTTGGAAACAAAACCTTTTACAATTACGACAATGTTTACCGCGGGCTGATCCCGATGCGCACCGCCGTCCAGTGGTCGGTGAACACCTATGCCGTAAGGCTGCTGGATCGCATTGGTGTGGATTACGGCTATGATTTTGCGAAAAAACTGGGGATCACTACCCTGGATCCCGGTAGGGACCGCCATCTCTCCCTCGCTCTGGGGGGCATTACCTATGGGATATCCCCTCTGGAAATGGCAGGAGCCTATGGAGCCATCGCCAACCAGGGGATCTACATCCAGCCGCACACAATCCGCAAAATCGTGGACCGCAACGGAGAGGTTCTCTATGAGGCCCAACCTCATAAGAAGGTGGTTATGTCAGAGCAGACTGCCTACATCATGACCGACCTGCTGCGCACTGTGGTACGGGCGGGAACGGGACAAAGGGCACAGATGAACCGCCCGGTCGCCGGAAAAACCGGAACAACTGAAAATCACGTAGATGCATGGTTTATGGGCTACACGCCTGAATTCGTGGGAGCGGTGTGGATGGGATTCGACAAAGAGGAGCAGATGCCCTCAGGCACATGGGGCAGCGGTTACCCGTTGCGCATCTGGAAGGCTGTCATGCAGAAGGCTACCGAGGGTTTACCTGTCCGTGATTTTCCGCAACCAGGCGGCCTTGTGCGGGCCACCATTTGCAGCAAGTCGGGAAAGCTTCCTAACGCCTTCTGCCCTCCCAATGAGGTGATACCCAACGAGTTGTTCGTCCAGGGTACGGTGCCCACCAAAACCTGCGATGTGCACGTGCAGGCCGAAATCTGCCCTGATTCCGGGAAACTGGCGACTCCTTACTGCCCCACCCGGATCAGCGCCGTCTTCCTGAAGCGGCCCGCCTTCTCAGGAAAGGCGCCGTTAGACGCCCGGGAGGCCCTGCCGACAGAGTCCTGCCCGCTTCACGGAGCCGGAGGTGGTCAGGACCAGGTCGTTCGGGTGAAGGTCTGCACCGACCCGCGTCATAACGGAACACTCTACCTGGCCAACACGCCGGGGTTGCTGGAAACAGGAGGCTGCCCGCCTGAGTTCGTGGAGGAACGGGAGTTTCCGGTTAAAGATGTGCCTAAACTACGTTGCCCGCTCCCGGATCACCAGATCAAAAAAATTAATTTAAACCTGAACCGGCTATTCAATCAGGGAAAAAATCAAGAGGGGAACGGCAACCAGCAGTAGCACCTATTTGAAATGCACGATGGTCACACCCGTTCCCCCCTCCTGGTATGTGCCAAGCCGGAAGGAGGCCACGAAGGGATGTTTTGCAAGATATTTTTGCACGACATCCCTTAATACTCCTGTTCCCTTCCCGTGGATCAGGGTCACTTTCTGTATCCCCGCCAGGTAGGCGGCATCAAGGTACTTGTCAACATTTTCCAGGGCGTCCTCAACTCGCTGGCCGCGTAAATCAAACTCAGGAGACACCGCTGCATTCTGCTCTATGGTGCCGGACCTCCGGGTGGAATGGGCATCCTGCTTTATTTCCTGCCTGCCCTGGCGCAGTTCCGCAAGAGGCAGTTTCAACTTGAGCGCTCCTATTTGCACCATCACATTGCCGCTGGAGTCCGGGTGGTCTAGCACGTAACCCTGCTGGTTAAATCGCGGAACTGCAACCAGATCGCCCGGTTTAACATCACCGACCGGTTCGCCCTGGGGCAGCGACACCTGTTCCCCTATCTTTTCCTCAATCTTACCGGCAAGCTCGTTTAATCTCTCCCGGGCCTGGTGGGCAATTCTCAATCTCTCCTGAACCGGCTGTTTCCGCTGCTCCTCCCGCAGGCTCCGGATCAACTGCTCCGCTTCCCGCCTTGCAGTGCGCAGGAGTTCCCGGCCTTCCTCGGCAGCTTTAGCCAGGATCTGCTTCTCCTTCTCCCTGACCCGTTCTTCCTCCTGTTTTAGCTTATTCCGCAACTGCTGAACCTCTGTCTTTAAGCGCTCAGCCTCAGTACGGGCGGTTAAAGCGGCAAACTGATCCTCTTTGAGGTGCTGGATCAGCTCGGAGAGCTCCCTTTGCTCCGGCCTCAGAAAAGTCCGGGCGCGTTCAACAACTTCAGTGGGGAGTCCCAAGCGGCTTGCGATCTCGAAGGCATTGCTCTCTCCGGGCACACCGATGGCCAGCCTGTACGTCGGCCTGAGGGTGACGCTGTCAAACTCCACGGAGGCGTTCTCGGCACGGGGCTGGGAATGGGCGAAAACCTTTAACTCGCTGTAATGGGTTGTGGCAATGATCAGCGCCCCTTTTTGCATCAGGCATTCCAGGATCGCCATCCCCAGGGAAGCTCCCTGCTCGGGATCGGTTCCCGCCCCGAGCTCATCCAGGATGACCAGGGTTCCTTTCCCGGCCTTCTGCAGGATCCGTATAATATTGGTCATGTGCCCGGAGAAGGTGCTGAGGGACTGCTCGATACTCTGTTCATCCCCGATGTCGGCGAAAACATCCATGAAACATGGAAAAACCGTGCCATCCCCTGCGGGAACATGCAGCCCCGACTGCGCCATTAACGCCAGCAGCCCCACCGTCTTTAAAGCCACCGTCTTGCCGCCCGTATTCGGCCCTGTAATGATCAGGCAGTCGAAGTCTCTTCCCAGGTGGAGGTCAAGGGGAACCACCTCCCCTTGCAGCAGTGGGTGCCTCCCCCCTCGGAGTTCAAGCCAGCCGTTCTCGCTGAACTGGGGAGCCTGGCCTTTCATTTTTTCACTCAAATGCCCCTTGGCAAAGATAAAATCCAGTTCTCCAAGCAGTTTCAAGCTTTTACCGATTTCATCGTGATAGACGGCCACAAGCCTGGACAGCTCTTCGAGAACCCGGAGTTCCTCCTGGTGAGCCGCCGCCCTCGTGGCGGCGAGTTCGTTCATGGTCTTGACAAGGGGAAGCGGTTCCATAAAGACCGTTGCTCCGCTGGCGGACTGATCGTGAACGATGCCGGGAAACTGGTGGCGGTACTCCTGCTTCACGGGGACCACGTAACGGTCCCCCCGCATCGTATAGATGGGTTCCTGAAGAAATCTCAGCCAGTCCGGTTTTGCGAGGATTTCCTCAAGCTGAGTTCTGGCCTTCGCCTCAAGGTTCCTGATCTGGCGCCGCAATTTCGCCAGTTCGACAGAGGCATCGTCGGCTACATCACCTTCGGGAAGGATGCAGAAATTGATTTTATCCCGGAGCTGTCTGCACTCCTCCAAGGCAGCAGCCCGGGACCGGAGATAGGGAAGCTCCATATTTATCTGCAGTATTCCCTGTTTTATTTTAGCGGTCGCAGCAAGGGTATCCTTGCAAAGCAGGAGTTCGTGGGGTTCCAGTACCCCGCCGATGGCGGCACGCCTGAGAAAGGGAGCAAGGTCAGAAATGCCGGCAAGCGTCAAATCGGGGTTCAGCCTTCTGGCGTGGACCGCCTCCGTTGTTTCGGCCTGAGCCCTCAGTATTTCTTCCATGTCACTGGAAGGCTCCAGGTCGCGCACGTGAGGAATACCCAACGGGGTCTGGCAAAAAGCTTCCAGCATCTCCTTGATCTTATGAAATTCGAGTTTTTTCAAAGAATACCTGTCCAATTTAGCCCTCCCTTACCCTTGACTCTTCCTCTTGCAGCACTCCCCGCAGGTAATGCCCGCGGGTTAAACCCTGTAGGGAAGTCTCTGACAGCTCCTCCCATGCCTTTTTACCTGCTTTTTTATCCCACCTGCCGGCCGCCCATAAATCGCACGCCCGCCTGTAAATCGCAGTTATTCGTTTTACCAGTGCAGCCTCAAAATAGCGCAATTCAAGCCTGAGATTGCTATAACCTGCTGCTAAAATCTCGTCGAGAAATTCGATCAGGCAGAGCTCCCTGGCGTTGTAAAGGGTCATCCGGCACTTTTCGTCCTGTACCAGGGGAAAGAGATACCCCCGGCGATCCTTCAAAAAGCAGGAGTACTTCCGGCACAGTTGCGGACAGGCATCGTCCCCTTCAGGACGATCAAAGGCAGCAACTGCGCCGGTGACGCAGTGTTCGCTGATCATCAGGGGGAGGGTCCCGTGCACTAAAAGCTCCAGGAAGCCGGTCCCGCGAAAAGCGAGATTATGCAGCTGCTCCCGGTTCAGCTCGGGGGAAAGGGTAACCCTCCTGACCCCCCTGTCCAGCAGTGTCATCACCGCAGGATCGTTAAAAACCGGAACAGAAAAATCCGTAATTATCCTCAGGCCGCTTTGCAGGGCGAGATACAGTCCCCCCAGGTCGCCGACAAGCACCCCATCCGCATGAAGGTCGCGGCCTTTAACTAAAGTCTCTTCCACTGAAGCTCGATCTCGCTCCTGCCAGATCCGGGGAATGATGAGAAATGCCTCTGTTTTTTGCTCCCGGCACATTTCAACCCCCTGCTCCACCAGGTTCCAGTTCCAGGGCTTCCTCCCCCGGTAGGATGGGCCTCCAAAATATAAAATCTCAGCGCCTGCTTCAAGCGCGGCCTGGAGAGCTGGAAAATCACCCACAGCCACAGCCAGAGACGGCCTCGCCCCCAGCTGTTTATTAGACTGCGCCTGATTCCTTATTGATTTCCAGAATGAATCCTCCCGTTCCAGGCTCCCTTTTGGTACGATTCGCTTAAACCTGCGCACCCGGGCATCCTTCAGGGCAGCGGTGAGATCTCTCCGGACGGCGTTGATCTCGCTTAAAGGAAACATCACGTTGCGATCGAGATCGCAATCGAATTCTTCGAGTGCAAAGGGGGTGTTACCCAGGCGATCCACCTGTTCCCTCACTTTTTCCGGCGTAAGGGAGTGTTTGATGGCGCTTTCCCCCAGGAAACTGCCCCTGCTGACCACATGAAGCCCGTCCGGATCCCATGCCTCCAGGACAAAGGGTTCCCCTATTTTGCCTTCCGCTCTGATCCTCAGGGGCACCCGGCGCCTTCCGCCACCACGCATGCTTTCCTGTGCCAACCAGATCAACCTCTCATCGTGGGTTTTGAAGACGCGATCCCCCGCTCTGACAGGAAACGGTGCCGTAATCTCCACCCTCGTCCCCGGTTCCGCCCCGGAAACCTGTATTCCCTTTACCTGGAGGCTGTGCACCGTCATGCCTTCCCTACCGCTCCCGGTCCAGAATTCAATACCATCACCAACTCGTAAGGGTAGGCGTGTCTCGAACACAACCCGCCTTTCCGGCGTCACGCGAATAACCCGTCCCACGGGGAGTCCCCGGTTGTTGGGCTTGGTGTAGCCGATCAGCCTCCGCCGCGGGTTTCCGTAGAAATAACCGGAGGTAAACCCCCTGTTAAAGATCTGGGCAAGGTCACGAATTTCCTCTTCGGTGACCTCAAAACCGGCCGGGTCGCGGTATGCCCTGTCAAGGGCTGTCCGGTAAATTCTCACCACTGTGGCCACATATTCTGGCCGTTTCATGCGGCCCTCGATTTTCAGGGAGGTTACGCCGGCATCGATCAAAGCCGGAAGCTCCCGGATCAGCATCAGGTCCTTGGGACTCAATAAATGTTCTCCGGGACAGGCGGAATCCAGTTCTTTACCGTGGGCGTCAACCAGCCGGTATGGGAGCCTGCAGGGCTGGGCGCAGCACCCGCGATTCCCGCTGCGTCCCCCCACCAGGCTGCTAAAAAGGCATTGACCGGAGTAACAGAAGCAGAGGGCCCCGTGGACGAAGACCTCCAGTTCCAGGGAGGTTTTCCGCTTGATCTCCTGCAGCTCTGCATAAGTGGTTTCCCGAGCCAGAACAACGCGCCGAAAACCGAGATCGGCCAGAAACTGCACCCCCGACGCATTGTGAACGGTCATCTGGGTGCTCCCGTGCAGGGGGAGTTCCGGAAGAACACTCCTGATAAAACCGGCAACCCCCAGATCCTGCACCAGCACGGCATCGGCACCTTCCCGGTACAAAAAAAACAGGTAATCCGCCAGTTCTCCGAATTCCCCGTTGTCAACCAGGGTATTTACCGTCACATATACCCTGACGCCGCGCACATGAGCATAGTTAAAGGCTTCTATCAACTCTTCCTGTGTAAAGTTCTCCGCATAGGCGCGGGCCCCGAAATGCCTCCCCCCCAGGTAAACGGCATCTGCCCCGTTGGCCACGGCAGCCCGTAGAGCATCGGGAGAACCCGCCGGGGCAAGCAGTTCCGGCATCCTTTTTTCCGTCATCCGCTATTCCGATAACCTCCAGAATAAATTTATGAAATACGGCTGACCCGGATCAGACCGGAGCAGGAGTGAATCTCTACCCCCTGTTTGGCTAGTTCATCGAGAAACAGATTAAGTCCAAGGGAATCGCTGGCAATATGCCCGGCGATGATGACGTTGATATGATGTTTATCCGCTTCCTTCCGGTGGTCCTCCCCCATGTGCATCCCGATCACCGTGCCCACTCCTGCATTGGCCAGTTTTTCATAGGCTTCTTTGGCTCCGCTGGTTCCCCCGGTCATGTCTACAAAGATCTTACCTGCCCTCCTCTTTTCGCTACCGACAACAATCTTCGGCCCGGCCTTGTGTTTTACGGCATGGGCATACTCGGGTACTTCTTTGAGAACCTTGATGATCTCACCCAGGGTCTCCGGAGCTTTTTCCTGGATTAGTTTGTCCAAAAAGCTTGTTACCAAATTATCGGCGGGGGTGTGCACACACATAAACGGTATCCCCAGGAGCCGGGCTGCGTCAACCGCACGGTTGTGGTTGGCCGGAGCGAACAGTCTCTCCACCTGTGCAATCCTGTCGGCCAGGATTCCCTCGGCCACGTTGATGGGTACTCCCAAACGGTGAAGCTCATCCTCCTGGATGTGCATCACCTCGTGCAGGGCGGCCAGGGCTTTTCCTTCGGGATGATGAGAAACGATGAGGTCGATCCGCCTTCCCCTTTCCCTGAGGCGGTCCGCCAGCAGAACCTCACCCACCTCCATATCAATACCGGCCAAAACCCCTTGGACCTCCGCATCCTCTTCTCCGAATAGAATCCTGGTGTCGCTGTAAGGATTCCACAGCCGTTCCCGATCGAATTCCTTTTTGTCGCCCTCTTTTAATTCTTGATAAGCCTTCTGCTCCTTTTCTAAAACCCGGGCCACCTCCGCGGCTCCCCGTGGATCGGCCTCCTTACCCTTCTGCACGGCGATCTCGTATATCTCCCGGATTTTCACAGTTTCTACCTCCCCAACAATTTCGTTTTCACATGCAGGAAAATCAAAAGAGCATCGAGACTTAACGGAGGTTTTTTCTCACATTAAGTCTTTTTCTTCAGCCACTTCTTTAGCTTCGGTAAGGGCCAGGTATTAATCACGTCCTTCGCTTCCGCCCACCCCCGCCTGGCGGTGAGCAGGCCGTAACGGATGTCGTCCAGGAAACTAACATCGTGGGCATCGGTATTGATGGCAAATTTTACCCCCAGCCGCTTCCCCTCTCGAATATAGGCATCCTTCAGGTCGAGGCGATCGGGAGATGCATTGATCTCCAGGGCGGTCCCGGTTTCCGCCGCCACCTCCAGGACGCGGGAAACATCCAACTCATAGGGTTCCCTCCTGCCGATAAGGCGCCCGGTAGGATGGCCGATAATATCTATATGCTCGTTTTTCATGGCTTCGACAATCCGCTCGGTCAGGGTTTCCCGATCCTGCTTAAACCCGGAATGAATTGAAGCAATCACAAGGTCCATCTCCGACAGGATGCGGTCATCAAAGTCGAGATCCTTGTTGGGCAGGATCTCCACCTCCATCCCTGCCAGCACATGCAGCCCGTCGAGATCCCTGTTCATGAGGTCGATCTGCTCCCGCTGGCGGAGAAGCCTTTCTTCATCAAGACCATGGGCGATGCTCAAAGACCTGGTATGGTCGGTAATCGCCAGGTAGCTGTAGCCGCGCCGCTTTGCTGCCGCTGCCAACTCCTCCACAGTGTTTACCCCGTCACTCCAGTCGCTGTGCACATGGAGGTCGCCCTTGAGGTCCTTTGACTCCACCAACCGGGGAAGCGTACCATTCAGGGCAGCCTCGATCTCCCCCTGCCCCTCCCGCAGTTCCGGTGGTATGTACATCATGCCGAGATGTTCAAAGAACTCCTCTTCGGTTTCAGGGTAAAAAGCTGTCCCTTCCTTTGTAATTCCATACTCGCTGATCTTACAGTCAAGGCCCGCGCTTTCGCGCAGGGCAACATTGTGCTCCGGCGACCCGGTAAAGTAACGCAGTGCAGAAATAAAATAAGGTGGTTTGACCACCAGGAGGTCGACATGGATCTCCCACCTGGTGAGCACCGTCGCCTTATTCTCGTCTTCGCTTAAAACCTCCTGCACCCACGGAGCCCCGGTAAACTTTTGAACAACAATGGGAGGGTCCTCCGAGGCAGCCACAAAGTCGAGGTCTCCCACCGTTTCCTGCCCGCGCCGGTAACTGCCGGCTGCTGTCACTCTGATCACTTCCTGCTGCTCCTCGAGAAAGCGTTGAATCTCACCGGCAACAGCGGAAGCGAAATGCAGCGGCCAGCGCTTTTCCCGCCGGACCCACTCTATCCCCTTTAGAATCGCCTCTTCGGTCTTCTTCCCGATGCCGGGCAGTTGCCGCAGGCGCTGCTCCCTTGCGGCTACAACCAGCTCGTCCAGGGAGGTAATGTTAAGGCTTCTGTAAAGGAGCTGTACTGTCTTCGCCCCTACCCCGGGAATGCGCAGCAGCTCACGCAAGCCCTGGGGAACCTTTTTCTTCAACTCCTCATGGTAACGCAGCTTTCCCGTTGCAACCAGTTCCTTGATTTTGCCCTCCAGGGCGTCGCCGATACCGGGAATCTCCTTTAGCCCATCCTCTCGAGCGAGTTGTTCCACATTAAGGGAGGTATTCTGTAAAACCTGCGCCGCCTTCCGGTACGCCCGGGATTTATAGGGATTCTCCCCGAGTATATCCAGCAGCTCGGCGATCTCAAGAAAAATTTGTGCAACTTCCCAGTTAGTCATCTTGGCCCCCTGCTATTTCAGAGCCTTCTCTTCCTCCAGCAGCTTGACCAGGCTGTCGTAATCTTCCTGGAGCTTGTTCAACTCGTCGGCAATGTTCAAAGCGGCCAGAACTGCCACTTTGCTGACCGACAGATGGGGATTCTTATTCCCGATCAGGCGCATCTTCTTGTCCACGTATGCGGCTATACCTTCAATGTATTCGGCTCCGGCGAACCCTTTAATCGTATACTCTTCCCCGTAGATCTTCACCGTCACCTTCGTTTTCTCTTCCATCCCGTTCTCCCCCATACCTAACTTCCCCCTTCCTGCGACCGATTATTATAACTCTTCGCTTAAATGGGATTGAAATCCTGCCGCCTCTACCTCAGGCGTGCACCGTATTGGCTCTCAAGGTTTTTGAGTATTCTGTCATAGACCTCTGTAACTTCCTCGTCCGTAAGGGTGCGCTCCTGGGATTGGAAGAAGAGAGAGTAGGCCAGGCTGCGGTGCCCCTCAGGAAGTTGGGGCCCCTGGTAAACGTCAAACAGACGGCATTCCCTGAGGAGCGATCCCCCGGTTTCCACGATGGTCTTCCTGATGCTTTCGGCCGGAATATCAACGGGAACCACAACAGCAAGATCCCGGAAGATGCCGGGGAAACGCGGCAGCGGCTGGAACACGGTGCACAAGTTGATGAAGGGTGTAATAGCCTCTAGATCCAGTTCTGAGACCACAACTCTGACCGGCAGGTCATACCTTTCTAGAACATCCGGGTGCAGTTCCCCAATAATGCCAATCACCTCGGACCCTACGCAAATCTGAGCCGAACGCCCGGGGTGCAGGGTACGGGTATTCCTCCAGGGCCGGTAACTCACATTCCTGACGCCCAGCAGTTCAAATAAACCGTCCACAATCCCCTTCAGGTAATAAAAATCCCGTTCCTGAACGGGCTCGAGCCACTCCCGCTCAATTTCACCGCAGGCCGCCATCCCGAGGCGTAACTTTTCCAGAGGCAAATTATCCTGCCCGTTGTGTTCAAAAACCACTCCCAATTCAAAGAAACCGAGATTTAGCTGCTTGTGCTTGTAATTGCTGCTGATGGTATCAACCAGACCGGGGAGCAGAGAAGGCCGAAGAATCCCCTGTTCCTCCCGCAGCGGGTTCTGAATACGGACCAACCGTTCAGAGTTGCTGGGGTCCGTCATGCCCAGCTTATCCAGTGAACTCTCTCCGATAAAGCTGTAAGTGATGATTTCGTTCAACCCGGCGCCCACCATGGCTTCGGTTATCAATTCCCGGAACCGGCTGCGGCGGGGACTGCTGCTGTGGGCGAGCACCCCCACAGGAATCGTCGGTTTGATCTGATCATAACCATAGACCCGCGCCACTTCTTCAATCAAATCGATTTCCTGGTGGATGTCATGGCGGTACGAGGGTATATTCACCAGCAGGCCGTCGGGTCCGCAAAGTTCACAGGAAAAGTCCAGGCGGGCCAAGATGTCTTGGACCGCTGCCCGGTCCAAGTTTGTTCCCAAAACCTGATTGACCCTGGCAGTTCTGAGCCGGATGGTCAGCGGCGCCTCCGGGCGGACATACTCGTCAACTATTCCGGCGGTGGCAATTCCTGCTCCAAGTTCTTCAATCAAATGGGCCGCCCGGTCAAGGGCCCTGATAACCCCGTTGATGTCGACTCCCTTCTCAAAGCGCTGGGCCGCCTCCGTCCTCATTCCAAGCTGTTTGGCCGTGCGCCTGATATTCAAGGGGTCAAAACAGGCGGACTCCAGCAGAATGGTTTGCGTTGCTTCCGTCACCTCACTGGCCAGACCCCCCATCACACCGGCCAGCGCCACGGGCTCGCGGGCATCGGCGATAGCCAGCATTTCCTGGTCCAGCTCCCTGGTAACCCCATCGAGAGAAACCAATTTTTCACCGGGATAGGGATGTCTGACGATGATCTGACGGCCCTGCAGTTTATCGTAATCAAAGGCATGAAGCGGCTGTCCGGTTTCCACCATGACGTAGTTGGTAACATCCACGATGTTGTTGATCGGCCTGATTCCGGCGGAACGCAGCCGGTACTGGAGCCACGGGGGTGATGGCGCAATCCTGACATTCCGGATGATCCGTGCGGCATAACGCCTGCACAGATCGGGTTCCTCTATCCTTACCTTAATCAGATCCGCCGTCTTTTCCTCTGTCTCCTTGACGCTGACATCGGGCAGACTCAGCTCTCCTCCGGTCAGTGCCCTGACCTCCCGGGCAATGTTGATGGCCGCCAAACAGTCGCCCCGGTTGGGAGTCAACTCAAACTCAAGGATGGGATCGTCAAACCCGAGGGCCACATCAAGGGGGGTTCCAGGCGCAAGACCGGGATCAAGTATCAGTACCCCCTTTTCATCGCCGTATCCCCATTCATCGGTTTCCAGCTCCGCACCGGAGCAGATAACGCCCTCGGATCTCTCACCGCGAAAGGTCCTGGACTCCACGGTAACTCCGCCCGGCAGGGTCACACCCGGCCTGGCTACCGGAACATTGATCCCTTCAGCCAGGTTCGGTGCCCCGCTGACCAGTTGCAGTGTCTCATTGCCGATGTTCACCCGACATATCATCAGATGATCTGAATTCGGGTGTGGGATAAGTTCCGTGATCCTTCCCACCATGATCTGCGAGAGGCCGGGAACTGGAGGGGTGATCCCTTCGACGGCAATGCCTGACATGGTCAGCCTCTCCGCCAGCTCTTCAACGCTCAGATCGCACTCTACGTATTCTTTCAACCATTTATATGAAAGGCGCAAGACTCATACCCCCTTAAAACTGGCGCAGGAATCTTATGTCATTTTCAAAAAATAGGCGCAGGTCGTTGATGCCGTACTTCAACAAAGCTATTCGCTCCACCCCCATGCCGAAGGCAAACCCGATCACCTCTTCCGGGTTATAGCCGGCATTCTCCAGGACCTTGGGATGTACCATACCCGCTCCCAGGATCTCGAGCCAGCCCGTTCCCGAGCAAACCCGGCAGCCCTTTCCTTTGCAACCGAAACAGGAAATGTCCACCTCGGCGCTGGGTTCGGTAAAAGGGAAAAAGCTCGGCCGCAGCCGGATCTCCCGGTCTTCACCAAACATCTGACGGGCGAAGGTGAGCAAAACCCCTTTCAGATCGCCGAGGGTACAGTGGCGGTCCACCAGAAGCCCCTCGACCTGGTGGAACATCGGAGAATGGGTGGCATCGTCATCCCTTCTGTAAACCTTGCC
Organism: Clostridia bacterium; assembly: GCA_902812385.1. Lineage (GTDB taxonomy): Bacteria > Bacillota > DSM-12270 > Thermacetogeniales > Thermacetogeniaceae > DULK01. Next base: position 76,789 of record CADDZD010000002.1, read on the forward strand.
CGGAGCGATGATCCTTACGGGCAGGTTCGGCACCATCCTTTCCATGGTGCGGATCTGTACGGGAGAGGTATGGGTACGCAGCAGGATTTCTTCCGTGATATAAAAGGAATCCTGCATGTCCCGTGCCGGATGCCCCTTGGGGATGTTCAGTGCTTCAAAGTTGTAATAGTCCCATTCCACTTCAGGCCCTTCCGCAATATCAAAACCCATGGCGGTAAAGATATCCTTAATCTCTTCAAGAACTATCGTCAGCGGATGTTTGTGGCCACGCCGCATGGTGCGCCCGGGAAGGGTCACATCAATGGTCTCCGCTTCCAACCGCTGCTGTTTCTCCCGTTCCAAAATAACCAGCAACCGGCGTTCCAATTCCTCCTCTATAAAAGTGCGCACCTGATTGGCAAGCTGGCCTATCCTGGGGCGCAGTTCGGGAGAAAGTCCCCCCATCCCCCTTAAAATTCTGGTCAGTTCCCCCTTTTTTCCGAGGTACTTGACCCTGATTGCCTGGAGTTCTTCTCTGGTCTGAGCCGAGCCCAGTTCTGAAAGGGCGCTCTCTTTAATGCCGAGTATCTCCTGTTCCAATCCTTTCTCACACTCCTTTGCCAGACATAAACAAATCCCCCGTCCAAAAGGGACGGGGGTCAGCAACCCACGCGGTACCACCCTTCTTGGCCTTCAACGGCCCACTCTCAGGGTCAATCCTTTTAACGGTAGAACCCGGCCGCACCTACTTGCTCCCAGAGGTTCAATGCGGCAACTTCCAGGCGAACTTCAGAATCGGGATTCTGGCCGGGCTTCCAGTCACGGCACGGCCTCCCTCAAAAGAACCCTCTGATCCTTACTCTCCTGGGCATTGTTTTTCACAGCATCAGCTGTCTTACTGAAGCAGGAATCTCCGATAGAGAAGGTATGCTTGCAGGGACCCGGTACATTCGAAGATCAGCCAGAAAAAGCGAGCCGGCAGTGACATCCATCCCACGCACCTTTTCGGAGACATATTTACTTGCTCTTATAGGATTATATCACAAGGCTCACTGCCTCTACAATTCTTTCTGGCGTTGAATTTCATAAAGGACTAGAGCGGTTGCCACAGCCGCGTTTAAAGACTCCACCTTACCCCGCAAGGGGATCTTGATCCTGCTATCACTCAGTGCCAGGACCTCCGGGCTGACCCCGCGCCCCTCATTGCCGATAACCACCGCAAGCCCTGGGTACCGGAGATCGGTCCAGTAATAGATCTTGCCCGTGTGGGGATCGGCGGCAACAATGAAAATGCCGGCTTCTTTCATCCGGCCGAGCAGTTCCTTCAGGTTCACCTTGCTAAAAGTGGGAACCCGAAATACCGAACCCATAGTCGCCCGAAGAACCTTGGAGTTATAAAGATCAACCGTTCCCTCCCCCAGGAACACGGCTTTAACTCCCACCGCTTCCGCCGTTCGCAGGATGGTGCCCAGGTTTCCGGGGTCCTGGATTGCATCCAGGACAAGCCATGTTCCCTCGCTTTTTTGCAAGACTACCTCTTCCGTCCAAACCGGCATCCTGCCGACCGCCAGAATGCCCTGGGGGGTTTCGGTTTCCGCTATCTTCTTAAAAATGCGCTCTTCTACAATATACAAGGGAACATTTGCACGACCCGGGTGTTCAATCACAGACCTGCCCTTTTCCCGCTGCAGCCCTTTTTCGGTGCATATTAAAAAGTCTAGCTGAACCCCGCTTTTCAGGGCCTCCTCAACAAAGCTGATGCCCTCGATAATAAAGCGGCGTTCCGCCTCCCTAACCTTTCTTTTTTTCAGGCTGCGCGCAAATTGAACAGCCTGTTTCAGACCGGTAACCATTAAACCAAATCATCCTTTGTAAAAAAGTATAGCCCGCTGCCATACTTTTTCGACGAGAGAAACATTAGTATATTTTTTTTATCAGGCTAAACGTACTTTTTCGCCAGGTCGACCAGTTTTGTGAAGGCAGCCTGATCATTGACGGCCAGTTCGGCAAGCATCTTCCTGTTCATGGCGACTCCCGCCTGCTTCAAGCCGTTAATAAATTTGCTGTAGGACAAACCGTTCAGCCGGGCAGCAGCGTTGATCCTGGCAATCCACAGCTTACGGAAGTCCCGCTTCCGAAGCCTTCTATGGACATAGGTATAATACAGGGACTTCATTACCTGCTGGTTTGCCACGCGGAACAGCTTGCTCTTTGCGCCCCGATAGCCCCGGGCAAGCTTCAATATTTTTTTATGGCGGCGGCGCGTTACCGGTCCACCTTTTACTCTTGCCATGACTGAAAACCTCCTTGACTTTTACATGTAAGGCAAAAGCTTTTGCATTCTTCCCCGGTCGGCAGCACTAACCACTGCAGGTTGCCGGAGCCGGCGCTTGCGTTTGCTGGATTTGTGTCCCAAAAGGTGGCTTCTCCATGCTCTCGCCCGTTTCCAGAGGCCATTTGCAGTGCGTTTAAACCTCTTTGCTGTCGCCCGGTGTGTTTTCATTTTTGGCATGATCTGAATCTCCTTTCACCTGTTCCTGGTTCCTGGGCGCCAGGATCATAATCATATTGCGTCCTTCTACCTTAGGCTCCTTTTCCAGAATTGCACTGTCTTCCAGCCTTTTGAAAAACTTCATGCAGAGATTGTGCCCCAGTTCTGCGTGGGAGATCTCCCGCCCCCGGAACATCAGCGTAACCTTTACCTTATCCCCTTCCTGCAGAAAGCGCCTGGCGTTCTTCGCCTTTACCTCGAAGTCATGCTCCTCGATCTTCGGCCTTAGCTTAAGCTCCTTGACATTGATGACCCGCTGTTTCTTTCTTGCCTCCCTTTCCCGTTTGCTCTGTTCATACTTGTATTTTCCGTAGTCCATGATCCGGCAAACCGGGGGTTTGGCGGAAGGGGCCACCTCCACAAGGTCGTAACCCTGCTCCATGGCGATACGGAGCCCTTCTTTCAGGGGTAGAATCCCGAGCTGCTGGCCGTCGCTGCCCACTAAACGAATCTCCCGGGCACGGATCTCCTCGTTGATCCGTAAATCTTTATTAATTATACGCCACCTCCTAAATTAATGGGCTAAAAAGAAAAGCGGGCGTTTTCCACCCGCTTATTTTAAACCAGAGATCTTTCCGGCACGCAACCTTACCGACGTGAAGAGCCGTAAGGTGAGAAGCGAGTGGCTTCTACTTGGAATGCCAATCTTTTCATCCAGGCTGGCTTCAGTATATCACAGCCGATTTAACGATGTCAATATCACCGTTTCTGCTCAATCTCCTTCTGCAAATTCTGTATAAATTCATCCAGCCGGGCGGGGCCGATATCCCCCTCCCCGCGCTTCCTCACCCTGACCGTATTGCTGTCCACCTCCTGGTCACCGACTACCAGCAGGTACGGAACCTTCTCCAGTTCTCCCTGCCTGATCTTGTAACCAACCCTCTCGTTCTCATCGTCAACCTCTACCCGGATCCCCCGTTCCTCCAATTGCCTGGCTACATCTGAAACATAAGGAACGTGACGGGAGGCAACGGAAACCACCTTAACCTGCACCGGCGCCAGCCAGACGGGAAATGCCCCGGCATAGTGCTCGGTGAGAATGCCCAGAAAACGTTCAATGCTGCCGAAAGCAACCCGGTGAATCATCACAGGCCGGTGCCGGGAACCGTCCTCACCGATATAGGTAAGGTCGAAGTTTTCAGGCATGACAAAATCGAGCTGGATCGTTCCACACTGCCAGCTGCGCCCCAATGAGTCCCGGAGGTGAAAATCGATTTTCGGCCCATAAAAGGCGCCGTCACCCTCATTTACCTGGTACGGGATTCCCTTCTTTTCCAGGGCCTTGACCAGGGAACTCGTGGCAAGCTCCCAGATCTCGTCCGAGCCCATGGCGTTCTCGGGCTTTGTGGACAACTCCACCCGGTAGGTAAAACCAAAGGTCCTGTAAAAATAGTCTATGAGGTTGATCACGTTGATGATCTCGTCCGTGATCTGCTCGGGAAGCATGAAGATATGGGCATCATCCTGGGTAAAACAGCGCACCCGCAGCAGCCCGTGCAGCACGCCGGAGCGCTCGTGGCGGTGTACCAGCCCGAGTTCCGCTAACCGCATCGGCAGTTCTCTATAGGAATGCAGCCTTGTCTTGTAATAGAGAATGGCACCCGGGCAGTTCATGGGTTTAACCGCGTAATCCTCTTCGTCGATCTTCAAGAAGTACATATTCTCCTTGTAATGGTCCCAGTGTCCCGACCTTTCCCAGAGGGAGCGGTTGAGAATAACAGGGCTTTTGATCTCTTTGTAACCCCAGCGACGGTGCACATCCCGCCAGAAATTCTCAAGCTCTGTTCTGATGATCATCCCCTTCGGGTAGAAGAACGGGAATCCCGGCCCTTCGTCGGCGATGCCGAAGAGGTCCAGCTCCTGCCCAAGCCTGCGATGATCCCGCCGTTTTGCTTCCTCGATGCGTTTCAGGTATTCGTCCAGATCCTTCTGTTTGGGAAACGAGATGCCATAGATCCGCTGGAGCATCTTGTTCTTTTCGCTCCCCCGCCAGTAGGCCCCCGCCACGCTCAGCAGCTTAACTACACCCACCATCCCTGTCCGCGGCAGATGCGGGCCCAGGCAGAGGTCCGTGAACTCTCCCTGGCTGTAAAGGCTGACCTGGGCTTCCGGGGGGAGTTCTTCGATGAGTTCCACTTTATACGGTTCGCCTTGCCTGCTAAAGAATTCAACGGCCTCTTCGTGGGTTACCTCCCGGCGCACTACAGGGTAATCCGCCTTGATAATCTTCCTGATCTCCTCTTCTATCTGCTCCAGATCCTCGGTGGTAAAGGCTTTAGAAGAATCGAAGTCATAGTAAAAGCCCTCTTCGATGGCGGGGCCAATGGCCAACTTGGCCTCGGGGAAAAGACGCTTGACCGCCTGTGCAAGAATATGAGCGGAGGTATGGCGGTAAACAGTCCTCCCATCCTCGTCCTCAAAGGTCAAGAACTCGATTTTATCCTCAGGCCGGACCTGACTGGCAAGATCCTTCAGGCTTCCGTTTACTCTTGCCACAACCGCCTCTTTTGCCAGCCTCCTGCCAAGCTCTGCAGCCACATCCATAAAGGTACTCCCCTGGGGAACGTGATGGATCGTCCCATCTTTTAGAATAACCGGGATTAATTCCTTTACCTGTCGGTCTTCCTTCATAAAGCATCCCTCCTCACCACAATCGATACCCTACGTAAAGAAACAAAAAATCTCATCCCCTTCAGGGGACGAGATTTCCCGCGGTTCCACCCCATTTTGACGGCACGTGGCCGCCCTCTCGCAGCGCACTTTAACGGGTGCACCCGTTCTCCTTAGGCTATCCGTTCAGAGAACCCTCCGGGCCGGTCTTCCCTTTACCTTTTGCCGGAGACGCTTCCAGCCCTGGCGCCCCCTCTCTGAGGCCAGTATAAAGGTACTCTTCCCATCATCGCATGCAATTCAGCCAATTTAGCTTCAGGAGCATTATACGACTCAGCGGCAAGCCTGTCAATAAGCACTGTGGCCGGACACTAATTTTTGTGCAGATATAAATGCCGGCACTTTTCACAACCGGGGCAGCGAGCGATCCTGTTGCAGAAAACCTGCTGGATTGTCTGGATCGGATTACAGTTCCAGATCTTATCTGAAACGTGGAATATGATGTTTTTCGGCGAGAGGGTAATCAACATGCTCAAGAGATAGTCCTTATAATTAAATTCACCGTCAATTACGGTAAAAGAAGGCGTACGCAGGTGCTCTCTCCTGATGACGTTTCCCGTCTCGTCGCAGAGATAGAAAGTTCCCTCGGTTGTAATAAAGACGTGAACTTCATTAATTTTCGGCTCCTGCAAATCGATAAAACAGCGAAGCAGCCGAACGAATTCCAGGTAATCCTTGGCCGCCATGAATTCCTGAACGGTCCGCTTCACCATTCTCTGCAACTGGCCCCAGTATTCCTTAAGACGGAATCTTCCATACCCCTCAACCACTAAAGTTTGATGATCGCCCAGATAATCATAGAGGCTCTGAAGGATCCTGTTCCTGCGAACCATCCTGAGCTTTTGCACTGTTTCAAGAGAGCGGTTTACTACTTCCTCCCTGTCATGGGGGGAGAGATAGTTATAGGACCTGGTTATATATTCTCTTACGTAGGCCGATTCTATATTATTCACAAACAGGTCGGAGATCACCTTCGCCACGGCAAACCGTAGGGCAAATTTTCTCTCCCCCTGTCTATTGCCTCGCTGAGCACGAAGAATAAAAAATGACCATGGTGGTTCCTGTTGCTCATCGAACTCAAACGCCAAACGCTCGCCGGATAGAAAATTCAACTCGGAGTTCAGGAGTTCCCGGACTTCGCTTGCGTAAGATACAGTTCCTATAATGATGTAATAAGATGACACAAATCTCACCCCTTCCTCTACATGGTGTTCAATACATGATATGTTATTATGCGGAAGGGGTTTTTCGGTTATACAGGGAACCTGGAAAAAATTTTATTTAATTCGGTCGGGAAAATTTCCTCCATTTCCGCGGTTTGTGCTCCTCTCAATCTGCAAATATCAGGATAATATCACTCGGAGGCAACTGGCTTTGGTTGGAATAAGATCCCACAAATCGCACCATTAAAATCTTCTAATTTTTAACAACTGCCTGCCTGTAAGATTAAGTAATTAAATATTAGTTCTTGGAGAAATCCTAATATAATGAAGGAGGCAGCGATAAGATTGTTCAAACAGGTATTACGGTGGGTGCTTGGAGAGAGATTGAAGACAAGCCAGCTTGCCGAGCAGAAATTCAACGTCTTCTGGGGGATGGCCATCCTTTCAAGCGATGCCATCTCATCTGTCGCCTATGCAGTGGAAGAAATTCTTTGGATACTGATACCGGTAATTGGCATGGCATCCTATTCATGGCTGTTGAAGATTGCCGGAGCAATCATCCTGCTGCTGTTTATCCTTACCTTCTCTTATCGCCAAACGGTCGATGCCTACCCGAGCGGTGGAGGAGCATATATCGTTGCCAAGTCGAATTTAAGCGACCTTTTCGGGTTGATTGCCGGAGCATCCCTTGCAGTTGATTACACACTGACAGTCGCCGTCAGCATCACCTCCGGCACTGCGGCCATCACCTCCGCCTTCCCGTTCCTTTTCCCCCACCGGGTACTCATCTCCATAGCCCTTATCATCCTGCTGACCGTAGGAAATCTGAGGGGGATCCGGGATTCATCAAGGATGTTTGGAATACCCACCTATGCATTTATCTTCTCTATCATCGCCCTGATCATCGCCGGGTTTATCAAGCATACATATGGAGATTACCGGGACATACCGACCCCATCCCAATCCCATGTGGCCTTCGGAACCCAGGCCGTAACCCTCTTCCTTTTATTGAAGGCCTTTTCCTCCGGGTGCGCGGCACTAACCGGAGTTGAGGCGATCAGCAACGGCATACCAAATTTTAAGCCCCCCTCCCAGCGGAATGCCAAAATCGCTTACCTGCTGCTGGCTTCCGCGGTATTCATGACATTCGGAGGAGTCGCCTACATGGCCAAGATCTATCATGCCGTCCCCAATCCCCATCAAACGGTAATAGCCCAAATCGCTACTGATGTTTTCGGAAAAGGTCCTATGTTTTACCTGATTCAGGTGACCACCACAATCATTCTGGCAATGGCCGCCAATACCGCCTTTGCCGATTTTCCCATTCTGCTCTCGCTGATCGCCCAGGATGGGTACGCTCCCAGACAGCTGGCCTTACGGGGGCATCGCTTAAACTTTTCTAACGGAATATTAACCCTGAGTACATTAGCAATCATTCTGGTAATAGTGTTCAAAGGTGATACTCACCTGCTGATACCCCTGTATGCCGTAGGGGTTTTTACATCTTTCACTCTTTCACAAACCGGAATGTTCGTACACTGGCTCCGCCTCAAGGAGAAAGGCTGGCTGCATAGAGCGGTCATCAACGGTATGGGGGCCTTTATCACTTCAATTACCGTAGGCATCATCGCGGTCACAAAATTCCCCGAGGGAGCCTGGATTGTCGTGTTGGTGGTGCCAACAGTGGTTTTAATTATGTTGAAAATAAAGAGGCACTACGATTCGGTAGCGGAACAATTGAATATTCCCAACGAAACCCTGCCCCACTTGAATTTTAACCCTCATTACACCCATTTCGTTATCGTTCCCATCGCCAGTTTGAACGCCATGGTGGTCAAAGCACTCCGTTACGCTAAAAGCCTTACTTCAAACGTAGAAGCCTTCCATGTGGAAACGCGGGAGGAGGAGGCGGACAAATTGAGGAGAAAGTGGGAGCTGCTCAACACGGACATCCCCTTAATTATTAAGCAATCACCTTACCGGGAGGTCGTGGGCCCTCTCATCAACTACATTGACTCAGAGGAACATGCCTCACAACCCGGGGACGTGATCACGGTTCTACTTCCACAGTTTTTCGTGCCCAAATGGTGGCAGATGGCCCTTCACAACAATACCAGTATCTTTATCGCCAATGCACTCTTTCATAAAAGAAATGTTGTGGTTTCGGTGCTTCCGTTTTACCTGGAAGACATGCCGGCATAGAGAAGAAAGTGGCATGAGGAAAAGAACAAGGAAAACCAGAGTTGGTCATAATGGATGGCGGAGAGAACTGTGCCCGTCGTTATCTTTTGGCGAGCACCCAGCCACCCTATTTGCACCCCTAGAGCCATCAGAGCATCCAGACCAGCAACCTGTGCCAGATATGCCAGCAACCGGTCAACAAAGTGAAGTTGGGATTGGGCTATTAATGCCGCAAACTGGCCTGTAGCTACACCAATAAAACCTGTAATCACCGACAGGCCTATGGCGATGCCATCATCGCCTGTTGCCGTTAACCCCATCCCTTTATATTTTTTTTACTTCCGGCCAGCTTTTTTTAATCTCTAATTGATAGTAAAAGGGGTTAAAATAACTGTTAACAGACGTAGGTGGGTTGAGGAATCAACCAGACCCCACCGGACCAAAAACTTAACCAGCAGGGGGTTGGAACAATGTTTGATCTTGTCCTGGGTGGTATGGTTACCTTGGTCTTACTCGTTTATTTGGTTTACGCCTTAATGAAAACGGAGGAACTCTAATGGTCAGTACGGATATCCTGCAAATGGCTTTTTACCTGCTGCTCCTTATCCTTTTAGCCATACCTCTGGGGTTTTATATGGCCCGCGTTTTCAACGGCGAAAGCACTTTTTTAGATCCCATCTTTAGACCCCTGGAACGGCTGATCTACCGGCTGACAGGGGTTGATGCCGGGCGGGAGATGAACTGGCGCGAGTACGCCCTGATGCTCGTGGTCTTTAACATCCTGGGAATGGCTGCTGTTTACCTGATTCAGCGCATCCAAGGAATACTCCCCTTTAATCCCCAACACTTTGGCGCCGTGCCGCCGGATCTGGCCTTCAACACTGCTGCCAGCTTTATGACCAATACCAACTGGCAGGCATACGGCGGCGAAAGCACCATGAGCTACTTTACCCAGATGACCGCCCTGACGGTGCAAAACTTCCTTTCCGCCGCTACCGGCATAGCGGTGGCCGTCGCCCTGACCCGCGGCCTCGCCCGGCGGACGGCTAGGACCATTGGCAACTTCTGGGTCGACCTAACCCGGAGTATCCTGTGGGTGTTATTACCCCTTTCCCTGGGGCTGGCTCTGATCCTGGTGTCCCTGGGAGTTATCCAGAATTTAAACCCCTATCTGACCATAACTACCCTGGAGGGGGGCCGGCAGACCCTGGCCATGGGACCGGTTGCCTCCCAGGAGGCGATTAAACTCCTGGGTACTAACGGCGGCGGTTTCTTTAACGCCAACTCATCTCACCCCTTTGAAAACCCCACCCCCTTGACCAACTTGCTGGAGATGCTGGCCATCCTGATCATCCCGGCGGGATTAACTATTACCTTTGGCCAGATGGTTGGCAACCACCGCCAGGGCCTGGTGATCCTGGCCGCCATGTTGCTCCTTTTTGTCTTCGCTTTAGGAGTGGTTTACGCCAGCGAGCATTATGGCAATCCCCAGCTTGGCGCCCTGGGCATGCGCGGCCCTACGGCCATGGAAGGAAAGGAGGTCCGGTTTGGGATTGTCAACTCTTCCCTCTTCGCTACCATAACTACCGCCGCTTCTTGCGGTGCTGTTAACACCATGCACGACAGCCTCACACCATTGGGTGGTTTGATCCCGATGCTCCAGATGATGCTGGGAGAGGTGGTATTCGGCGGCGTAGGAAGCGGCCTGTACGGGATGCTGGTCTTCGTCATCCTCACGGTATTTATCATCGGCCTGATGGTGGGCCGGACACCAGAATACCTGGGCAAGAAAATCGAAGCCCGGGAGGTGAAAATGGCTATCCTGGCGGTACTTATCCCGGCAGCGACGATATTATTGGGCAGTGCTCTGGCGGCAGTGATTAAAACCGGTACGTCCTCCATCTTAAATCCCGGTCCCCACGGTTTGAGTGAAATACTCTATGCCTTTGCCTCAGGAGCGGGCAATAACGGCAGCGCTTTTGCCGGCTTAAACGCCAATACTCCCTTTTACAATATAGCCCTTGGCCTAGTCATGCTCATTGGTCGTTTCGGCGTCATCCTGCCAGTCCTGGCCATCGCCGGGAGCATGGCTGGTAAAAAGATGGTACCACCGGGTCCGGGTACCTTCCAGACCACTAGCTTGCTGTTCACCGGCTTACTGGCTGCGGTAGTACTTATCGTCGGCGCTCTAACCTTCTTTCCGGCCCTGGCCCTGGGACCCCTGGTGGAACAACTATTAATGCTGGCCGGTAAAACTTTTTAAAGTCAGGAGGAAAGCTATATGCCCAGGGAAGGCAATATCTCAAAGAGGTTGACCGGATCCAGTGATAGCTTCAACCGGGCACTCCTCGTCCCGGCCATTAAAGACGCTTTTCGTAAGCTCGACCCCCGCAGCCAGTTGCGCAATCCGGTAATGTTCGTCGTCGAAATCGGCGCCCTGCTGACGACCTTTTTCACCCTGCGGGATTTAGCTGCCGGCATGCGCACCATGCTCGCCTTAAATATCCAGTTGACTGTCTGGCTGTGGATAACCGTCCTTTTTGCCAACTTTGCCGAAGCCCTGGCAGAAGGGCGAGGGAAGGCCCAGGCCGCAACCCTACGCCGTACCCGCAGCGAGACCATGGCCAAAAAACTGGTTAACGGCCAGGTACAACCGATACCGGCTTCCCAGCTCCGTAAGGATGACATTGTCCTGGTGGAAGCCGGTGATGTTATCCCCGGCGACGGGGAGGTAATAGAAGGCATAGCCTCCGTAGATGAGAGTGCGATAACCGGCGAGTCAGCACCGGTGATCCGGGAGTCGGGCGGTGACCGCAGCGCTGTCACTGGGGGCACCCGGGTGCTGTCTGACTGGATCAAAGTACGGATAACGGCCAATCCAGGGGAAACTTTCCTCGACCGCATGATCAGCCTGGTGGAAGGGGCGAGACGGCAAAAGACACCTAATGAAATCGCCTTGACCATCCTGCTGGTGGGTTTGACCATAGTCTTCCTGCTGGCAGTAGCCACGCTGGAACCCTTTGCCCTGCACTCAGGCACCCAGGCCCCCGTCCCTGTTTTAATTGCCCTGCTGGTGTGTCTGATCCCGACCACCATTGGCGGTCTTTTAAGCGCTATTGGCATCGCCGGGATGGACCGCTTGCTCAAGCGTAACGTCCTGGCCATGTCCGGCAGGGCCGTGGAAGCAGCCGGCGATGTTGATGTCCTGCTCCTGGATAAGACCGGGACCATTACCCTGGGCAACCGCATGGCGACGGCCTTCATCCCGGCACCGGGAGTTACAGAAGCATACCTGGCCGACGCCGCCCAACTCGCTTCCCTGGCCGACGAGACGCCGGAGGGGCGCAGCATCGTGGTCCTGGCAAAAACCAGGTTCCATCTGCGAGAACGGGATTTGGGTAGCTTAAAGGCATCCTTTGTACCCTTCAGCGCCCATACCCGCATGAGCGGCGTCGACCTTGAGGGAAGGGAGATTCGTAAAGGCGCTGCCGATGCTATTGAGGCCTACGTCCGGGAACGCGGCGGTTTCCTGCCGTCGGAGGTCAAAGCCGCGGTAGAAAAGGTGGCCAGAGAAGGCGGTACTCCCCTGGTGGTTGCTGAAGGTGCCAGGGTCCTGGGAACCATCTACTTGAAAGACGTGATAAAAGGTGGTATCAAAGAGCGTTTTGCCGAACTGCGCCGTATGGGAATCAAAACGGTGATGATTACCGGTGACAACCCCCTCACAGCGGCAGCTATCGCAGCTGAAGCCGGGGTTGATGATTTCCTGGCCGAAGCCACCCCGGAAACCAAGCTAAAGCTCATCCGCGACTACCAGGGTAAAGGGCACCTGGTAGCCATGACCGGTGATGGCACCAACGACGCCCCTGCCTTGGCCCAGGCCGATGTTGGTGTGGCCATGAACAGCGGTACCCAGGCGGCCAAAGAAGCCGGCAACATGGTGGACCTGGACAGCAACCCCACCAAGCTCATCGAAGTGGTGGATATCGGCAAGCAGTTGTTAATGACGCGGGGGGCTCTGACGACCTTCAGCATCGCCAATGACGTGGCCAAATACTTTGCCATTATCCCGGCCCTGTTTGCCACCACCTACCCGGAACTTAAAGCCCTGAATATCATGGGCCTGGCCACGCCCCAGAGCGCCATCCTCGCAGCTGTGATCTTCAATGCTCTGATTATCATCGCACTGGTGCCCCTGGCCCTGCGCGGGGTTACTTACCGGCCGCTGGGAGCCAACATAATCCTCCGCCGCAATATCCTGATTTACGGCCTGGGAGGACTGGTCGTGCCCTTTATTGGTATTAAGTTAATTGACCTGCTTCTTGTGGCCCTGCATCTCGTCTAATAAATATAAATCTAGAAATGGAAGGAGTTGCCATGACCAGAAGAGTCCTGACAGGTGTTTTTATGCTGGTAGTGATGACAGTCCTGACGGGGATCATCTATCCCCTGACCATAACCGGCGTGACCCGGGTGCTTTTCCCCCACCAGGCGAGCGGCTCGCTCATTTACCGGCAGGGACAGGCGGTAGGCTCGGCCTTAATCGGTCAGAGATTCACTAGCCCGCGTTATTTTCACGGCCGGCCTTCAGCGGCGGGCAAGGATGGTTACGACGCCACCTCTTCCGGGGGTTCCAACCTGGGCCCGACTAATAAAGAACTGGTAGCAGCTATAGCCCAGCGCCTTGCCCGGGTGCAGGCGGAAAATGGTCTACCTGACGGTACTCCTGTGCCGGCCGATCTGGTGACAGCCTCGGCCAGCGGCCTGGACCCGGACATCAGCCCGGCAGCGGCCTACTTACAGGTACCCCGGGTTGCCCGGGCCAGGAACCTCCCGGAGGAAACGGTCCGGGCCCTGGTTGACAGGAATATTACGGGGCGGCAGTTCGGTATTTTGGGCGAACCCCGGGTAAATGTGTTAAAATTAAACCTGGAGCTGGATCAACTGTCCCCTTCAGCAAGGTAAAAAAGAGGTGATCCGGGTGGAGAAGGAAATACAACGCCCCGATCCCGATGACCTGCTGGCAGAATTAAAAGCTGGACAACGCGGCCGGCTGACCATTTTCCTGGGAGCCGCCGCCGGTGTTGGCAAGACTTATGCCATGCTGGAAGCCGCCCATGAGCGTCTGGCCGATGGCATTGATGTGGTCATCGGCTGGGTGGAAACCCACGGCCGCCGGGAAACTGAAGCCCTCGTAAAAGGCCTGCCGGCCATACCGCCCCGGCAACTGGTCTACCGGAACAAAGTTTTCCTGGAAATGGACATTGATGCCCTTTTAAAACGCCGGCCCCAACTGGCATTGGTGGATGAACTGGCTCATACCAATATTCCCGGTTCCCGCCACGCCCGGCGCTACCAGGATGTAGAAGAATTGCTGGCTGCAGGCATCAACATCTACACAACACTAAACATCCAGCATATTGAGAGCCTGAACGATATCGTTGCCCAGATTACCGGCATCCGGGTGCAAGAAACCGTCCCCGACCGGCTCCTGGAAGAGGCTGACCAGGTCCAGCTCATTGACATCCCGCCGGAAGAATTAATTGAGCGTCTCAAAGAGGGTAAAGTCTACATACCGCCCCAGGCCGAACGGGCTTTACAAAAGTTTTTCCGTCCGGGGAATATTAATGCCCTCCGAGAACTGGCCCTGCGGTACACGGCCAGGCGGGTGGAAGGGCAATTGGACCGCTATATGCGCGTCCACGGTATTGCTGGCCCCTGGCCGGCTGGGGAAAGGGTTATGGCCTGTGTCAGCCCCAGCCCCTTTTCAGCCCAGGTGATCCGTACGGCCAGGCGCATGGCTGCCGGCCTCAAAGCAGACTGGCTGGCCGTCTATGTGGAAACACCGGACCGTCTCCCCCTTGATGAAGCCAGGCGGGACCAGCTAGCCCGTAATTTACACCTGGCAGAAGAACTCGGCGCTGAAGTAATTACTTTGACCGGCAACGATGCTGCCGAAGAATTGCTCGCCCTGGCCAAACGGAAAAATGTCACCCAGATTATCATCGGTAAACCTTTACACCCCCGCTGGCAGGAAGTGTGGCATGGCTCGCTGGTGGACAAAATTATCCGTGGTAGCCATGGTATCGGCGTGCATATCATACCAGGCAAAGCCAGGTCCAGGGAAAGCCGCCGGTTACCAGAAAGGAGTTACCGCACCGAGATCTCTTCTGGGCCCTACACCGGAGCACTGGCAGCCGTCATGTTAGTAACCATCTTGAGTAAGATTTTACAACCGCTCTTCGGTTTAACTAATATCGCTCTACTTTATTTACTGCCGGTACTTTTCAGTGCCGCCAGATGGGGCCGGGGACCTTCGATCTTGGCGTCAGTGCTGGGTGTTCTGGCCTTTGACTTTTTCTTTGTGCCGCCAGTCCTGAGCTTTACAGTGTTCGATCTACGCTATCTGCTTAGTTTCGGGGTCTTTCTGGTAGTTGCCATTATCACCAGTACCATGGCTACCCACCTTAAAACTCAAGCTGAAAATGCCCGGCGCCGGGAAACAAGGACGGCTGCCCTCTATGTCCTGAGCCGGAAACTGACGGCTGAGACTGATCTCAAGGGAGTTTTAAAGGCGGTTGTCGAGACAGTGGCCGGGACTATTGACGGCGAGGCCGTAATCTTTATGCCTGATGCCACAGGCAAGCTAGTGGTACAGGCGACAGCTCCCTCCCCGCCTGATAAATGGCTGGATAACAATGAACAAGCTGTAGCGCGGTGGGTTTTTAACCATGGACGGTTTGCCGGCAGGGGAACCGATACCCTGGCAGGAGCAGAGGGCCTGTACCTGCCTCTGAAAACGGAAGAAAATAACCTGGGTGTCCTGGGGGTAAAACTGGTCCATCCTGAACGTTATCTAGCTCCGGAGCAGCGCCGACTCCTGGAGGCCTTCGCTAGCCTCGCGGCTCTGGCTATCTTACGCCTGCAACTGGCGGCTGAGGCCCAGCAGGCCCGCTACTTGGAGGCATCAGAAAAACTGCGCACAGCTTTGTTCAATTCCATCTCCCATGACCTGCGAACACCTCTGGCATCCATCACAGCGGCGGTTACAGGCCTCCTGGAAGAGGGGGAGGGGGTCGTCTATCAACCGGAGGCCCGGCAGGCCCTCCTCCAGACCGTTAAAGAGGGTGCGCTGCGGCTGAACCGGCTGGTCGGTAATCTCCTGGACATGGCCCGGCTGGAAAGTGGTATGCTGCAGTTAAAACGGGAATGGTGCGATGTCGAAGATATCATTGGGGTGGCGCTGCGCCAGTTGCAGGAAACCCTGCGGGATCGTATCCTGCAGGTTAATATTCCCTCTGAACTGCCCCTGGTCAAGGCAGATTTTACCCTCATTGAGCAAGTCCTGGTCAACCTCTTGGAAAATGCCGTTAAGTATTCTCCGCCCGGGAGTGAAATTGCAATTACCGTGCGCCAGGATGAAAAAGAATTGCAGGTGGCCATCGCCGACCGGGGTGCCGGGATTCCCGAGGGCGATCAGGAGCGGGTCTTTGATAAATTTTACCGCCTGCATTCTCCCCGCCATGTAAGCGGCACCGGCCTGGGGCTTTCTATCTGTAAAGGGATTATTGAGGCTCATGGCGGTAAAATCTGGGTTGAACCCCGTGCCGGGGGCGGGAGCGTGTTTACATTTTCCCTACCGCTAAACGAACAACCCCCAACCCGGGTTTCTTCAGCCAGAGGAGGTGTTGAGGGTGACAGCTAAAGGTGCCCGTATCCTCATCATTGACGATGAACCCCCCATCCGCCGCCTGTTAAAAGTAGCTCTGGCGGCTCACGGTTATGAGCCTGCCGAGGCCTCTTCAGGTCAGGAGGGGCTGCAGCAGGCCGCTGTCTTTCACCCGGATTTGATTATCCTCGACCTGGGTTTACCTGACCTGGACGGTTTGGAGGTAATCAAACGCCTGCGGGAATGGTCCCAGACACCAATCATCATTCTTTCTGTGCGGGAGCAAGAGAATGATAAAATTAAAGCCCTGGACTCCGGTGCCGATGACTACGTCACCAAACCATTCAGCATGGGAGAACTCCTGGCCCGGATGCGGGTTGCACTGCGGCACGCAGCTAAAACCGAAGATGAACCGGTGCTTACCCTTGGCGGGCTGACCGTTGACCTGGCCCACCACCTTGTGAAGGTTGAGGGACGAGAGGTAAAACTGA
>CADDZD010000003.1 GCA_902812385.1 Clostridia bacterium
AGTAATAATAAAACAAAAGGGCGCGCGGTATTCCAACTTTGATCATACTCACGACCTTCTTTAGCCCAGTCTTGTCTAAAACATATTTTAGGTAATTTATCTTAAAAAGGCAAATTCTTCTTTACAGTTTAATTGTGCGGATTGAAGAGAACCGCGGCTGCATATCCAAAAACAACGGCAGCTACAATTCCTGCTGCCGTGGCCTCCGCACCTCCTGCGAACGCTCCCAACAAACCTCTGGTCTGGACAGCCTTGATGGCACCCTGGGCCAGGCTGTGGCCGAAACCGGAAAGGGGGATGGTGGCCCCAGCCCCTGCGATGTTAACCAACGGCTGATACAAGCCCAGCGCACTTAAGATCGCCCCGGCAGTCACATATCCAACGAGAACGTGAGCCGGGGTAACAGAGCTTCTGGTAAGGTCTATAAACAGCTGTCCGATTGCACAAATGATCCCACCAATCAGAAATGCTAGTAGAAATTGCACCGAATCAACTCCTTATCAGTTAAATTCAACAACCACCGCGTGTGCTATTCCAGGAATTGTTTCCCCCTGCTGGGCACTGGTTGGGCTCATCAGTGCACCGGTAGCCAGAAAAAGAATTTTTCGGTACTTCTTTTCCCACAACTGCCGCAGGATATCTCCCGAAAACACCACGGCGGCACAACCGCACCCGCTACCGCCCGAATGGACGTCCTGTTTCTCCAGATCGAAAATAAGCATACCGCAATCCTGATAGTTCTCACCCAGCCGGTAGCCGCGCTGCTGCAAAAGTTTGATTAAGGTGTCCTTGCCTACAGCCCCGAGATCACCGGTTAAAATGAGATCGTAGCTGTCGGGATTTGTTCCGGTATCCTGAAAGTGGTTAACGAGGGTATCCGCCGCGGCCGGAGCCATGGCCGAACCCATATCGTTGGCATCGGTCATCCCCAGGTCGATCACTTTTCCGACGGTCCCCATGGTTACTCTGGGCCCGTTTCCGGACTCTTCCAGCAGCAGCGCCCCGCTCCCCGTCACCGTCCACTGGGCGGAAGGGGGGCGCTGCACTCCCTGCTCGGTGGGGAAACGGTACTGGCGTTCGGCGGTATTGTGGTGACTGGAAGAAACGAGCAGAACACGCCTGGCAAATCCGCCGTCAATTAAAATACTTGCAAGCAGCATGGCTTCAACGAATGTTGAACACGCCCCAAATAAACCGAAGAACGGGATGGCAATCCCCCTGGCCGCATAGTTTGCGGAAATAATCTGGTTTAACAAATCACCGGCCAGGAAATAGTCGATATCTTTTTCCTGAAGATTTACCTTGCGGAGAGCCAGTTTCGCACTTTCCCGGAGCATCTTGCACTCCGCCTTTTCCCATGACTGCTCCCCAAACAGGAGATCCTCAATAATCCAGTCAAAGGTGTCTGCCAGAGGGCCAGCCCCTTCCGTACTCCCTACCACACTGGCACTCGACGTGATGCCGATCGGTTTGACAAAGCGGATTGATTGCTGACCTACTTTTTTCTCGATTTCCATCACCCTAACGTATCAAATAATAGATTAATCCGATCACAGCAGATACCAGGAATCCATAGACCAGAACCGGCCCGGCTACCGTAAACAACCTGGCGCCCACTCCGAAAACAAAACCCTCCCGCTTAAACTCCATTGCCGGTGCTACAATGGAGTTGGCAAACCCGGTGATGGGAACCATAGACCCCGCTCCACCGTATTTACCAATTACGTCATAGATCCCCAATCCGGTCAGTAAAGCCCCTAAGAAAACCATGATTGCAGCGGTGGCCTCAGAAGCTTCGTGGTCACCAAGCCCTTCTTTTTTCAAAAACCAGAGAATCAGTTGCCCGATGAGGCAAATCGCACCCCCAACCAGAAACGCCAGAATTGTGTTTTTCAAGACAGGTGGTCTCGGCTTAACGTTTTTTACCAACTGCTTATACTCTTGCTGTAATTCCTGCTGCATTTTTCGCTGTTGCAGATTACCCTGTCCCTGGCTCTGGGCCATCAGACGATCACCACCAATACCTAAAAAAATAGGAGTACCCCCAGATACTCCTATTCCCTAAATTACAGGCCACCTTTGTCTCCATCGGCATAAGCTATCTTGACATTGGCCTTGTACTCCATAATATCGCCGTGGACAACATTTGCCGTAAGATTCAACACTTCGACACCCGTGATATTACCCACAGTTTTCGATGCTTCCCTGATGGCAGATCTCACAGCATCCTTCCAGCTTGTTTCCGATTCTCCTACAAGCTCAATGACTTTTGCGTGCAAGTTCTCGCCCCCTTTTGGTTTTTTCTTTTTGTATTATCTCCTTTCTCTCTCTAAATATTCAGGGGCTCGCTAGGACCTCAGATGATCCCGGAGTCTTGCCACTGCCTGCCGTTCCAACCTGGAAATCTGAACCTGAGATAAACCCAGCAGTGCACCCACCTCGGCCTGGGTTTTATCCTCAAAGAACCTCAACCAGATAATTCGCCGCTCCCGTTCGGGCAGCCTGGTTAAAGCATCCCGCAGGGCGATTTTTTCCAACCAGGCATGCTCCTGCTCGCCTTCACTTTTCAAACAATCCAGTACACTGAGGGAATCTCCCTCGTTATGGTTATTAAGGGTTTCAAAAAGAGATATCGGAAGTTGAGCGGCCTCGAGGGCTGCTGCAACTTCTTCCTTTCCTAAATTTAAAGCTCCGGCGATCTCTCCTACGGTCGGTTCCCGGCCCAACTCGCGCACCAGCTTCTCCCGCATCCGTTTAACAAGAATCCCCTTTTCCTTCAAGGCCCGCGTGATCTTGATCGGATGATCATCTCTAAGAAACCGCTTGATTTCACCGATAATCATCGGTACCGCGTATGTGGAAAACCTCACACCATAATCGGGGTCAAAGTTATCTATAGCCTTGATCAGGCCGATTACGCCGATTTGAAACAGATCTTCCGGGTCAAAACCACGCCCCTCAAAGCGCTTGACAATGTTAAAAACCAGCCGGAAGTTGCAGTTAACCAGTTTTTCTCTTGCCTTTTGATCCCCCTTGCGGGCTTTTTTTAAAAGCCGAGCGGTTTCCCTCTCCGTCAGGAGGGGGAAACGGGGAATGCTCATATCCTGTAAGGAACCCATTTCCAGCCTCTCAGTTTCTGACACAGTTTTGAATTTTACAAACACCCGGCAGCGATTTCACCAACTTGACCCTGGTTCCCTTGCCGACTTCCGTCCAAACGTCCACCTCATCCATGAAGGATTTCATGAAGACAAAGCCTAATCCCATCCGCTCTGGATCACTGCCTGACCCGGGCTGCAAGGCCCGGTTCAGGTCCTCAATCCCCTTACCCGCATCCTCGATAATAATTTCAAGGCGATCGGTATAAAGCTTGACGGTGAGGGTGATAATCCCATTGGTTTGTTCCTCGTACCCATGAATTACGGCATTGGAAACTGCCTCCGAGACTGCAACTTTAATTTCTTCGATGTCGCTGAGATTAAAGTCAACCTCGGCAGCAACGGTGGCAACGGTTACACGCGCCAAAGCCACATTTTCAGGACGGCTCAGAAATTCCAGTTTGACTTTGTTGCGCAGGCCCAAGTAACTCCCCCCATTCTATGCAAGCTGCCGGAGGGCGTCCGACGCATCCGGGTAAATGGAAATCAAGCGTGACAACCCCGCCAGCTCTAATATTCTTAAGATTTTTGGAGACGCATTAGATATGGCCACTTTTCCTCCCTGTTCGGTCACTTTTCGGTATCTTCCCAGAATCACCCCAAGACCTGAGCTATCTATAAATGTAACTCCGTCCAAATCGAATAAGATATGCTTTGCACCATATTCTCTCATTTTTTGATCGATGTCACGCCTGCAGTAATCTGCCGCAGAGAGATCAAATTCCCCATATATGCTTACAATTAAAATATCCCCTTGTTTCTTGATCTCGAGGCTACCCAAGCCACTGCCCCTCCTGTCTTTTTTCAATAACATTTCTCCGTCACCCCATGAAATCCTGCTAAATTCTGGCATAAAAAACCCCTCCTCCAGGGGTAATTTTGAACATGAAATCCAGACCAGATAAACGTTTTGGAGAGTGTGTTCTTGCTGGTCTAAAATGCCAGGGAACGGAAACTCTTTTTGAACTGCTGCCAGAGGGTGCCTTTTGGCACATCATTACCGGCAACTACCGGAACCCTTTCGCTGACACGCCCATCCACATAAACCAGCAACTCACCCAGGAGGGCACCTTTACGTACGGGTGCGGAGATAGAGGATCTCAATCTTATTTCATTCTTAACTTTTTGGTCTTCACCCTTTTTCACCAGGACGCCTACGGCACGGGGAGCCACAGCCTCCACCTGTTCCCTGACTCCTCTGTTGACCCGCACTTCCCCAAGCTGCTGCCCGGCATCAAACAACTTCTTGAGGTCAAAATTAGCAAAACCCCAGTTGTACAGCTTGACAGACTCCCGGAAGTGACCGCCGGGTTCTGGAACTCCAAAAACCGTGCAAATCAGGCGCAAATTGCCCCGCTTTACGGTTGAGGCCAAACAGTAGTTGGCTTCGGTGGTCCAGCCTGTCTTGAAACCGTCGGTTCCATCGTACCACCAGAGCAGTTTATTCGTATTGTCAAGCCTGGTTTTCCCGCCGCGCAGTTTATAATAGTGCTTTATTCCGGTAAGCTTCAACAGGTCCGGGTATTTAAGAGCTTCCCGGCAAATCACAGCCATATCGTAGGCGCAGGTATAGTGCCCTTTTGCGGGAAGGCCATGACAGTTTACAAAATGGGTGTCTTTCAACCCTAACGCTTTTGCCTTCCGGTTCATCAGGTCCACATAAGCCTGTTCGCTTCCGGCTATATGCTCGGCAACAGCCACACATGCATCGTTAGCAGACCCGACCGCAATAGCGATCATCATTTCCCGGAAGGACATCTCTTCCCCCGGCTCAAGCCAGATTTCCGAACCTCCCATTTCCCAGGCCGCTTCGCTGGCCACTACCCTGTCGCTCCACCTGACCTTTCCCTTTTCGAGGGCCTCCATGGCGACGAGTAGAGTCATAATTTTGGTTACACTTGCCGGGGCAAGGCGCTTGTGAGGCTCCTTTTCGTATAATATTTTTCCAGAATAAGCATCCATAAGCACTGCCGAAGCGGCATCAGTTTCCAGGACAGGGCTGCTCCACGCACCACAGGGGAAAACCTGGAACAAGAAAACAAAGATCAGAGAAAACACGAACATTTTTCGATGCATGAGACTACCTCCCTGAACATGTTTTCCCCGTTATTATTTGCACTTTAAGGTTAATTAACGCAGGAACCCTTTTCCAAACGGTTAAGAAACAACTTCGTAAATGAGGGGGTGCGGGGTAGGTGCCTCAGAGCCGATGGTAAATGCTTCCACCGCCCTGCGTTCCGCTTCAGGCAGGAAATCCTTTTTGTTTACGTGCAGAACGGCCAGGGGTTCACCCTCCTGGACGTAATCGCCGACTTTCTTGAGCAAAATAATCCCCACCGCCGGATCTACCCGGTCCTCCTTCCGCAACCTGCCGGCTCCCAGGAGCAGGGAAACCCACCCAATCTCCCGAGCTTTGATTTCTCTCACGTAGCCGGTTGCCGGAGCCTTGATATCAACCCGGTCGGCCGCTTCAGGAAGCAAACTTAAATCATCCACAACCAGCGGGTTACCACCCTGCGCCTCGATGATCCGGCGCATTTTCTCCAAACCCTCTCCTCGCCGCAGCAGTTCTTTCAGTTTTTCATAACCGACTTCAGGGGATGATACGGCACCTGCTGTATAAAGCATTTGCGACCCAAGAGTTAAAGAAAGTTCAGCCAGATCCGATTTTACCTCTCCCTGTAAGGTTATAATTGCCTCGCCAACCTCAAGGGCGTTGCCCACCGCATTTCCAAGGGGCTGCTCCATACTGCTCAGCACCGCCACGGTACGGCGATCAAACTCCATACCAAGCCTTACCATCCAACTGGCCAGTTCCCGAGCCGTTGCAACCTCAGTCATAAACCCGCCCGAACCCACCTTCACATCCAGCACAATTCGGTCCGCCCCCCCGGCGATCTTTTTGGACATGACACTGCTGGCGATCAGGGGCAGACAATCAACTGTACCTGTGACATCCCTCAAGGCATATATTTTTTTGTCTGCCGGAACCAGATTTGCAGTCTGGCCTGCCACAACCGCACCGACCCTGGAAGCCAATTCCTTTATTTCCTCCAGATCGAGATCCGTTCGAAATCCGGGAATGCTCTGGAGCTTGTCGATCGTGCCGCCGGTATGGCCGAGAGCCCTCCCGGACATTTTAACCACCGTAACCCCGGCTGCGGCCACCAAAGGAACAACGACCAGGGTGGTCTTGTCCCCCACACCCCCTGTGCTGTGTTTGTCAACCTTGATGCCCGGCATTCCTTTGAGGTCCACGACGTCACCTGAACGGATCAAGGCGCGGGTCAAATCCCTGGTCTCATCAAAAGTGAGGCCTTTAAGGAAAACCGCCATCAAGAAAGCGGCCATCTGGTAGTCTGGTATCTCTCCCCGGGTGTAACCCCTTACCAAATAATCTATCTCATCACCGCTCAGGCTTTCCCCATTTCTTTTCCTGATGATCAGGTCAAGCGCCCGCACAGCTACTCACCTCCTTGAAGGATGCCTTTTATAGCCTCTCCGTCCCCCGGCGCAACCCCGAAATACACGGCAAGGGTCGCTCCCAGATCCGCCATGGTTGGGCGGGTTCCAATGGCACCAGGATTTACGCCGTTTCCCGTCATCAGCAAGGGAACATACTCTCGCGAATGATCCGTGCTTGGCGTTGTGGGGTCGCAGCCGTGATCCGCCGTGATAATCAATACGCCTCCGCTCTTCAGTTGATTCAGGAAGCCGGGCAGCATTCCGTCGAATTCTTCTAAGGCTCGGGCAAGTCCCCTGATGTCGTTGCGGTGGCCGTACAATGTATCAAAATCGACCAGCGTTGCGAAGACAACCCCCTTTTCGAGCTCCTGGAAAGCCTGCAAGGCTTTACCGATAATCTCCCGGTTACCCGCTGCAGGTATGGCCTTCGTGATCCCGCGGCCCGCAAATACATCCGCCACCTTACCGACGGCAGCCACCTGGTACCCGGCTTCTGCCAGCCTGTCAAGGAGGGTAGGGCGCGGGGGTGGCAGTGAAAAATCATGGCGTCTGGCCGTTCTCTGGAAATGACCGGGTTTTCCGATAAATGGGCGCGCGATCACCCTCCCGACGGAGTGCTTGCCTGTAAGAATCTGTCGCGCTATTTCACAGATTCGATAGAGATCCGGAACAGGGATTACCTCTTCGTGGGCAGCCACTTGAAATACGCTGTCTGCAGAGGTGTAGACAATCGGCCTGCCCGTGGCCATGTGTTCCGCTCCGAGCTCCTCGATTATTTCGGTTCCGGATGCGGGTTTGTTGCCCAGCACCTTCCGCCCGATCCTGGCCTCGAAGGGCTCGATGACCTCCGGTGGGAAGCCCTGCGGGTAAACGGGGAAAGGGGTTTTCAATATGACTCCCGCCATCTCCCAGTGACCGCTTGTGGTGTCCTTACCCGCTGCCTGCATGGCCATCTTACCCCAGGCGGCCAAGGGACATTCCCTAGGGAGAACACCTCTGATGGGAATAATATTACCCAAGCCAAGGGAACCCAGGTGGGGCAGGTTTAGCCCGTCCACTGCCTCCGCCAGGTTCCCAAGGGTACAGGATCCCTCGTCACCATAATTGCGCGCATCAGGCAGTGCACCCACACCTATACCATCCATTACCATAATACATACTCTTTTTAAACCTGACTTCTTATGCACGGGGATGCGCCCGTTCATAGACTTCCCTCAACTTTCTCTGACTCAAATGGGTATAAATTTGTGTGGTAGTTACATCGGCATGGCCGAGCAACTCCTGTACTACCCTGAGGTCGGCCCCGTTTTCCAGCAGGTGTGTAGCAAAGGAATGGCGCAGAACATGCGGTGTGATTTCTTTTTGTATACCCGCCTTTTTGGCATAGCCTTTCAGTATTTTCCAGAAACCCTGTCTGGTGAGCCTTTTGCCAAGCCTGTTTAAGAAAAGCGCCCTTTCCCCGTGGTTTTTTCTTAGCTTTGCCCGCCCTTTGGCAAGGTATTCCCTCATATACTGGAGAGCGACCTCGCCCACGGGAATGATGCGCTCCTTTGAGCCTTTTCCGAAGCACCTGACAAAGCCGGCGTCCAGGTTGACATGCTCCGTATTCAATCCCAGCAGTTCCGACACCCGCATCCCGGTGGCGTAAATCAGTTCCAGCATGGCCTTGTCCCGGAGACCCGCCACGGTACCAACATTGGGCTGGGAAAGAAGCAAATCCACCTCACCGACACTCAGGATCCGGGGCAGATGCTTTTCAGGTTTCGGAGATTCCAGGTTTTCAGTGGGATCCGCCTGAATGTAATATTCCTGCAGGAGGTAGTGGTAGAAGCAGCGGATAGCAGCCAGGTAACGCGCCAGGGTGCGCGGGGTTCGCCCCTGTTCCCGCTGATAATTAAAATAGCCCAGGATCATAGTTTGAGAAGCGTCTTTCAAAGCGATTTTCTTACTATCCAGATATGCCTTAAACTTTTCGAGATCGTACCGGTAAGATTGGACTGTATTGTTTGAGAGGCCCCTCTCAACCCGCAGAAAATTCAAAAACTCGGTAAGATAACGATCCTCTTTTAGCACGCTCAAGCAATCATCACCCGTTAATATTTTCCTCTCCTGGTTACAGTTCCACGGGCCAAAAAAAAATCCTCCTAAATGTATAAAAAATCAGGAGGAGTGCTTTTATCTCGTATGATCGGTTTGTGGATCGTGGTAAAATATCCGCAGCTTCTCTAAAAAACGCTCATCCGCCGGCTGTTTTTTCTGAACTCCGGGCTCCGCCTTTTCCACCCGAAGCGCCGGAGGCGTCTTTCCTTCGGGGCGGATTTTAAGATCCGCAATTTCTGCAGCTATGTAATTCAGAAATTTCGGAATAACCAGGCCTAGCAAAACCAGAAACAGAATCAGCCGGATGGCTAACCCACACTTTTCCTTCCACTTCGTAATTGCGATAAACAGCATAGACTCCCCTGCCTGGATAAGTATTTTGCCTGATCATATGCCCGTCCCGACCATCCTAGAACAACCCTTCCAAAAGATTTCATGTCAAAGACAACATGAGTCGAATCAGGCCGGGGACAAAATAGGCTTCGATCCACGTACCGAGTAGGGTGATCAGCAAAATCAAAACAAAAATGAGGGAATACGCCAGCACTCCCTTCAGAACCGGACCATTGCGGTACCCCCGGAGAAGAGAAAAGGAGAAGTAGAAAGCAAAGCTTCCCGCTCCAATGAGGGCAGGCACATAGCAGAGGTTTTGGGGAAGGACGGCCACCAGCGCCAGAAGCAGCCCCTGCATCGCCTGTTCCTTGATCAAAAAACCAACTGTAAAACCCAAGACAAATCCTCGCGCCCCGACCGCGAAAACAATCAGAGGAACACCTACAACCGTCAAGCCTAAAATCCAGAGGATCCCCAGGAGGGGTAACTGGGTCTTGAGAATCTGACACCATGCGTGGAATCCGGATGCACGGGAGGTTTCAGCAAGGGGTTCTACTCCCTGGAGAAACCCGTTTAAATACTGGCGCAGTTCCTCAAGCTGTGAGGAATGCAATGTGTGCAGTGTCAGGGCCCCGCAGACCAAACCTCCCAAGAAAGCGCCCAAAATCAGGATTAAGGGAAAAAATACCTCTTTATGCTGGCAAAGCCAGAGGCGTGCCTTGGATACCAACATCTTTTTTCTCTCCCGGCCACTCTTAAGGGAAAAAGTCATTATTATCCCTAAGAGAGTCTATGCCGGGAAAAAGAAACCAAGTACAGGCCCCTAAAAAATGTAATTAAATCCTTCCGCAATGGCACGCTGGGCAAAGTAGTGAGCTGCCAGAACATCTTCCAGGGCCTTGCTGCTTGCAGCGACAATGCAAAGGCCACGCCCCTCTTTTGTGGCCACTTGGAGTGCCCGCCGAATGCCGGAATCGGCATTCTCCCACCCTGTCCTCCCGAAAGTGCGGGCGGTTGTGCCGGTAACGACGGGAGCGCCCGCATTGAAAGCGGCATCGAAAGCCGTTCCACCGCAATCCGAAACAGCAACAACGATCTTATTTTTGAAATCCACAAGCCTGATCGTTTCTGCACCGAGGTTCGGATAGATCCCGACAGGTTCCTTTCCTCCCTGCTGCATGCCGCGCAGGACTCCCGCCGCCCGTTCGATTCTTTCAGCTTCGCTGCCGACCCGGGGTTCGGCAATTAAAACGATGCCGGTGTGCAGATCACTGGCCACTCGTGCGGCGTACCTGCCGATGGCTTCCGGGTTAACTGGCACCGGGGCCTTGCAGAAGGAGGGGCTTGCTCCTAACACCAGAGACGCACCTGCCTGAAGGGCGGCCTCTAGAGTTGTGCCCATGTCGATGACATCAATGATCAAAACCACCTGTCCCGCACATGCCGCATGATAAGCGCCGCTGGCATCGGCGGCCACCGTGAGAATCCTTTTATACCGCTCCATACTCCTCACCCATCACCTTTCCGTAGGTTCCCCCGCCGCCGGTCCTGATGGTGACGTTACCCGCCCGGGCCTGCAAAATCACCTCGGCCACCCTTAAACCAACCGCTTCTACAATATCCTCACGGCTTGCCCTGTGCAGGATCTCTATTTCTGAACCAAACCTGTCCAACAGCCTTCGAACCGTTTTGGCGCCGATACCCGGCAAAAATGACAGCGGAACCTGGTAGTTGTAAGGAGGCCGGTGCTCCGGGTGCCGGGGTTCGGGCCAGTCGCCGATCTCCGCGATCCTGTCGAATACCCCCTTTACAACGTGCTCAGATCCGCAGTGCGGACAAGTAAGTACAGGGGGATCCGCCGTAGCAATACGCCGGCAGGATAGGCAGAAGGTCCGGTGATACTTCCCCAGTTTGGGGTTCAAGCCGTAATTAGCAACGACCCGGCGCCCGCCGCTCCGCTTGAAAGCTTTTATCAACTCGCTCCAGCTCGGCTCCTCCAATAGAAAAACATTGAATTCCCGGCCTATGTTTCTCAATGAATGGGCGTCCGAGTTACTCAAAAAGGTGAGATTCGCCAGCTCCTCCAGGTGGTCCGCCATGTCGGTATCGGCGCTCAACCCCAATTCCAGAACAAATATCGACTGAAAATACTCTGACCCTAGGAGTTCTTTAATGCGCCTGGTGCACTGGCCGTAGACACCTTTGTGGGGGGTGAAGGCATGGGCCGGGAAGAAAATACCGCCGACTGCCGTTACTTCTCGCAGTAGCACTCGTGCGGGAAGATGGCAGGGTTGGGTGCTGAGCTCGGGATTGGTAAGGTGTTTGGATAGAGAAAACGAAAACTCTCTAAGCATTTCGAGAGAAGGGAAAAAAGCGAGCCAGTGAGTGTGGCACCCGTTTTCCTCCGTCGTCTCCACTTCAGCTCCGGGGATTACGGTCAGGCGATCCCGGTAGCACAGTCCACCTCCGGCAAGCTCTCTGGCGTCCCCCTTCTCCACCATACCGGCGAGTTCCAGGTAAAGCCGCGGGCAGGCGGCATCAACTATGCCTATGATGTGCAGACCTTTTTCGGCCACCGCCTTCTCAAAGACGCATGGCAGGGTCTGGGTGCGCGAGGCCGTCACCTTAACCGGATGGCCCTCCTGGGTGCGCCCGATGTGTATGTGCAGATCCCCGTAATACTCAGCCAGCAATTCTCTTCTCCTCCGACAGGGGCAAAGCCAGGATTCCCAGGATGGTTTTGGCATCCCTGATCTCCCCGGCCAGCACCATCCGGCGCGCCTCTTCCGCAGGAACCGCTAATACATCCAGGAACTCCTCCCCATCCGGGTGCGACCTTCCTTTTGCCAGCCCTCTTGCGGTTACAAAGTACAGCAGCTCGTTGCAGAAACCAGGTGATGTATAAAAAGAAAAAAGAACGTCCCATTCGTGTGCGGTGTAGCCTGTTTCCTCCTCTAACTCTCTTTGGGCGCAGGCCAGCGGGGTTTCGCCGGAATCCCTTTTTCCGGCAGGCAGTTCGAGAAGAATCTCTCCTGTGGCATGGCGGTACTGCCGCACCATAATGATCTCATTCTGGTCGTTTAACGCCAGTACCACCACGGCCCCCGGGTGCTCCACCACCTCTCGCTTCGCCTCCCGCCCGTCCGGGAGAAGAACTGTATCGACCCTAACCCTGATAATCCTCCCTTGAAAGACATCCCTGGAACTGATGGTTCTCTCTTTCAACCTGGCCTCAAGCTTCTGATCCATAGACTATCACCTCAACTGTAGAGTCCCTTTCAGCAATTCAGCGGCTACCTGACCGGCGGCACCGGCAGCCTCAAAGAAAACCGGATCATCCTGCAGACCTCTGCCCATGCTGGTTAGCGGAATTCCCCTGCGGTTAAGATACTCAAGGGCCGGCCTTCCATCCCTGCTAAGAACCCGGTGTTTTGACAGAATACCCCCCTCCTCCAACTGACTCCGGACGAGCTCCCCCTGGGATCTGTTAAGCTCCGGTAGAACTACAAGCGCAGAAGTCAGGGCAACCTGTCCAAGGGCGGTGAGAGTATGATGGCTGACCCCGCGATGCCGTGACCGGGGATCCGCAAAGCTTATGCGGGGAATGGCAATCCCTTTTCCCCCCAGGATGCTGACTGCGTTAAGAATTTCACCCTGCTCCAGCGCCGTAGTCCCCCATTTCGTTCCTGTCCCCACTATGCCGGGCCCCATCGTGACGATGATCACGTCGGCTTTTAAGGCGGCATACGCTGCAACAAGACCGGAGTAAATGTTGACCGCCTCCAGATCTCCTCCGAAAGCGTGCCCGCAGGTAACCGTCCCTGCCAGCAGTCCCTTTTCTTTTAAGTTGCGGACTGTTTTGCTGAGGGTGATGGGCAAAGCCGCACCATCGGTCATCAGGTAAGCGATCCGGGGCACTTCCCCCGCAGCAGCAAGACACCCTCCCACTGCAGGGGCCAGCATGCTGTGCAGGGTCCCCACAATCACCGGCGTGTCTTCTAGTGAAGTAAAACCGGCGATATCTGCCCGGTACGGGCTTGCCTCCTCCTCGGCGCTCATCACCTTCAGCTGAAAAGGGGTGTAGCGCAGCTTCATAATATGGCCGGGCCCCAGCGGTCTTTCCGGAAGACGGCTTAAATTTGCGATCACAAAGTGATAGCCGCCGCTGCCCAACCCCAACTCTACTGCACTGGTGTTTAAATACACCTCATCGCCGGGTTCCGCTCTTCCTGTCAAACCCGTGTAATTCCAGGCCAAACCGCCGATACCCTCATACTCCACTGCAAGTTCCTGCAGATCCTCTTGGGACTGAAGAACCTTAGTTACTCTTCCTTTTCGCCAGGAAATCAACTGCCTTCTCCTTCCCTGCCCGCAGTCAGTTGGATCAGTTCGATGAGCCAGCGAACGTCATCCGTGAGGTCTTTAACTTCTAAAAATTCCTCCTTAGTATGCACCTGCTGCATACCGATCCCGAGATTGGCGGTGGGAATACCGGCAGCATTAAATACATTTGCGTCGCTCCCTCCCCCGCTCGTCTCGTAACGCACTTGCAAACCGGCTTTTTCAGCTGCCTGGGAAGCGTACCTGATAACCGACATTTCCGGGTCTAAACGGAATTCGGGGTACTCAAAAGTGACCTTAACCTCACTTTTGGCTCCTGCAGCCTCAACGGCCTTTGTAAAGGTCTCGATTATCTCGGAGGTCAATGCCTCCATCTTTTTTCTGTCCAGGCTTCTCACCTCACCCTCGAGGTAGACAAGGTCTGGAACAATATTCGTCGCCTTGCCCCCCCTGATCACGCCGATGTTGGCGGTGGTTTCGGCATCAATCCTGCCCAGCCTCAGCCGCACCAGGGCATGGCCCGCGGCCTGGATGGCATTGATCCCCCGTTCCGGTTCTATTCCTGCGTGAGCGGCTTTTCCCTTGATGCTGAAATTGATGATGTTCTGGGTCGGGGCAGCGATAATGATCGTCCCCGGCTTGCCGCTGCTGTCGAGCACATATCCACACTTCGCCTTCAGCCTGGAACAATCGAAGTTTTTGCTTCCACGCAGGCCCTGTTCCTCCCCTACGGTGAACAGGATTTCCAGAGGTCCATGCGGCACCCGCTCTTCTTTCAGGATCTCGAGCAACTCGATCATCGCAGCTATACCGGCCTTGTCATCTCCTCCGAGAACGGTGCTGCCATCGCTCCGGAAAACCCCGTCTTTCAAAACCGGTTTAATCCCTTCACCCGGCTGCACGGTGTCCATATGGGCACAAAGAAAGAGCGTTGGATACTTCTCATCTCCCGGTAGGCGTGCAAATATATTCCCACAGTTGCCGCCGATCTTCTCTCCTGTGTTGTCCTCCTCCACAAGGAGCCCAAGCCCGTTCAGGCGCTTGATCAGATAATTTCCCAACTCTCGCTCCTTGTAAGACGGCGATGAGATCTGCACCAGAGTGGTGAATTCCCGTGTCAGCCTTTCAACGTTAACCTCTGTCATCTTCTCAACAAGAGCCTCCTTTAATCTATGTCTCTTCCCAGGCGATCCAGAAAATGCAAGACCCTGTTTCTTTCAATAATTTCTGTCAGGGAATACTTCTCCGTAAAAACATGAAGAAGCAGCAGGAACCCGACAACCGCAAGCTGCACAAAAAAAGAAAGAGTCCAGGCGGTTGCCATTCCCAAAGCGGCTCCTAACAGGTTCGACCCCGCATCTCCCAGCATTGCTCTTGCTTTCAGGTCATGGGGCGTATAAGCCAAAACACTTCCTGCCAGGGGAGCGAGCAAGGAGAAAGCACCTCTTACCCCGGCTGCAGGGAGAAGGATTAGAAACCAGAGAAAAAATACCTTAACCGCTCTCCCGGGACGCAAGTCAAAGAGATTGAGAGTATTGGCGGCCAGTGCTATAAGAAGTGCGCTGGTCAGGATCTCCCACCACGGCCTTTGGGGAAACGACAGCAAAGAGATCAGAATTGCCCCGATCCCGCCTCCGAGTGCCTTCAATGCTCCGGTAGTAAGCCTCCCTCTCATCAGGGAAGCAAAATGACCCTTAAAGCCTCTGCTGCTCCGCGACCCCAGCAGATCGTCGATCAGGCCGAGCAAACAAAAAAAGGCTAGTCCCAAGAGGAAAACGATATACCTGGGGTTGTGCCATTTCAACAGAAATATGGACGCAAGCAAATAAACAAACACAAAAAGTATACCCGTTCCTACCGGAATGGTTTCGTTGCGGTAGTTGGGCCGGGTTGCACCGGCATCCCGCAACATTTCAAGCAAGAAAGGCATTAGCAGTAAGCCAAAAAAATATCCCAAACCACCGCCCATTAATAGTTCAAATCCGTTCATCTTTGAGCCACAACCCTGATTAAAGTTAATAACACGTGCCAGAATTGCTTGCCGCGATGCCTGAAGCCTGCCCAATCCCTCCCGGTCACATGGTGGGACATGGTTGTGGGCACCTCCAATATGCGGAAACCGGCCCATGCTGCTTTCACGGTCATCGCCACCTCAACACCATACCCGTTGGCAAAAGGAGTGACCGCTTCCAAAACCTCCCGCCTTAACACACGCTGGCCAGATAAGGGAGCTTGCAGCCGCAGGCCGGTTAAGAGGAAAATACCTCGTCGTGCCAGCCCTTTAACAAATCCAAAACCACCGGCCTTCGGAACCGGGGGGAAACCGGCGATAGTCATATCGGCTTCCCCGGCAAGCACAGGCCGAACCAATGTCTCGACCTGGCATGCAGTTTCACCCAAATCGCCGTCCAATAAGGCAACAAGGGGCTGAGTAAGATGAGTAATCCCGGCGTTTAAGGCGCTCCCCTTCCCCCGGTTGCAAGGAAGCCGCACCACCTCCGCCCCGGCCTCGGCTGCCCGGGCGGCAGTGGCGTCTTGAGAGCCGTCGTCGACCACCAGCACCTGGCGAACCACATCCACCCCCCAGGCCGCCCGGACAGTAGCAGCTATGGTTTCTTCTTCGTTATAAGCAGGGATTAAAACCGAAAGCAAGGAAAAAGCCTCCTCGTTTATAAGGGGGGAAGAAAATCTTCGGCTGTTGGCTTGATCCCATAATGGCCGGGATAGCCGGCCATTGCCTGAATCAAAGCAACCTGGCCGTAAATGCTGTCGATATTGTCAACGGTCGTTAAGCGGGCAGCCTGATAATAGCGCATGTAAGAAACAGGAACATCGCTGTCTTCAACGCCAAAAATCCTGATCCCATCGGTCTGCCAGGCCTTAACCAGCACCAGATCAAATATTTTAGCATAATCCTCTTCCTTGGAGTTGCCACCACTTATCATTATAATATCCTGTACAGGAAGCCCGTAAGAACCCGAGACTTTAAGAACCTTTTTATCATCTAATAAACGAACGAGGTCCTCCCCAGCCCCTGTTACAAGAGCACCGGCAAAAAACCGGGCGAATTCTGGCAGTAAAGAGTTTAGGGAAATATCATTGCCTTTACCCAAAAAGGTTGCAACCTGTCCTCTCACCACTGGGTCCTTAAGCTGGTTCAAATTGATAACCGTTATCGATTGAACCTCCGCTCCGGCTTCTCGCAATACGTTGGCCAGGTTGTCGTGCTCCTTCCGGTTGTTGATGTCTACAACTGCCACTTTTCGTCCCTGTAGTTTTTCCCTTACCAGTACCGGCAAAACCGCCCGATCAAACTCCTGTTGATAGGCGGAATTCTGCTTTATCGCCGCCAATTCCTCAGCAGTTCTTCGGTTTTCGTCCCTTAGGGCCGTGTACTGGGTTTGCAGGCTTGTGATGAGCGCCTCCTGCTTTTTCATCAAGGTGTCACTTCCAATTATCGTTGTCCCGATCAAGATACCTATTCCAAGGGCGATAAAAACCGCAGCAAGGGAAGCAATGTGATATTTCATATCGATAATCAACTGTCATACCCCTTCCAGCAATCACTAAATACGCAACAAAACCTTTAACTGCATAATCAGGAGCTTAATATAATTCCTGATAGCCGGCGAGACAACCGCCACGATAAAAAGGGGAATGAGCGCCGCCAAAAAAATTTCCGCCAGATGCCTGAAACGCAATCTCTGGCGATAAAGCTTGCTCACTCCTTTGGCGTCAACCAGAATCGACCCCACCTTAAGGCGGACCAAAAAAGTACTCGACATGCCGGAACGGCCTTTTTCCAGAAAATCGATCATGTTTGAGTGAGTTCCGACGGCGACGATCAATTCGGCGCCATTTTCATAGGCAATCAGAAGAGCAATATCTTCACTAGTCCCTGGGGCGGGATAAAGAACTGCAGGCAAACCAAGGTTTTGGATTCTTTTGAGGCCCGGAGCGGTCCCGTCCGGATAGGCGTGCACGACGATTTCCGCTCCGGACAGCAAAGCCCTGTCCGAGACGCTGTCCATGTCCCCCACAATTATATCGGGGTGGTAACCAAGTTCCCACAAGGCGTCGGCACCGCCATCTACTCCGATTAGAACCGGTTTTACTTCATCAATGTATGATTTAATAGCTAAAATGTCTTCGTGGTAACCCTGGCCTCGCACCACCACGAGGGCATGCCGTCCATGAATTTTTGTTCGCAGTTGGGGTACCGGGTAATCACCTAAAATCAAACCCTGTTCCCGCTGGGCATAGTTCAGGGTGTTATCAACAAATTTTGCCAACTCATTTTTAAGGTTCTCCTTGGTTGCAGCAATTTTTGCCAGGGCTATTTCTTCTGTAAGCCAGGCACCCCCTGCAATCCGCCTGCCACCCCGGTAGATCCCATCCTCGGCAATAACTATTTCGTCACCATCGCGGATCTTTTTCATAACATCGGGTCCGGCCTCATCAATAAGAGGAACCCCTGCCCTCAAAAGGGTAAGGGGTCCTGTATTAGGATACCTTCCGGTTATGAACGCACTCGCATTAACTACCGCACGCGGCCTGCAACTGATCAAGCTTTCTGCTGCAACCTCATCGAGATCTGCGTGATCTATCACCGCTATTTCATGGGCGCGTAGTCTTTTGACAAGGTTCTTCGTCCGTTCGTCTACCTTCGCCCTTCCCTTAATCACCATCTCAATGTACCCCGCCACCTTCGTACTTGATTTCAATTTTAAACCAAGCTGGCAACAGGTGCAAGATTGTCAGAAGAACCTCAAGCGGCTAACTTACTTTCGCCCCAACGCGGAGCCGGTCTGCAACCATGGCGATAAACTCGGAATTGGTTGGTTTTCCTCTTTCCACATCAATAGTATAGCCAAAAAACTTGTTCATTAACTCCACGTTACCCCTATCCCAGGCAAGCTCAATGGCATGGCGAATCGCCCGCTCGACCCTGCTTGGGGTGGTGTTGTATTTTTCAGCGATCATCGGATAGAGCTCTTTGGTGATTGCTCCCAGCAAACTCATTTCCCCAATAACCAGGATAATGGCATCCCTCAGGTACTGGTAACCCCTTACGTGGGCCGGCACACCCATCTGATGGATTAAATTTGTAACCTCCACGTCGAGATTCCTCATCTTTGGTTGAGGGAGACGCACGGAGCCTGATTGATTGTTTGCCAGTTGCCTGACACGGTTCCCCAGCACCTCAAGATCGAAAGGCTTCAGTATATAATAATTCGCCCCGAGTTCCACCGCCCTCTTGGTCATCGCTTCCTGGCCAAAAGCGGTGAGAATAATTACCTTGGGACGAACCTCATATTCTGAGTCAAGCCTCTCAAGTACACCGATCCCGTCAAGGTGCGGCATGATCAGGTCAAGAATCATTACATCCGGCATATCCTGCGCCAGAAATTCAAGAGCCTGCAGTCCGTTATGGGCTACAGCAGTAACGAGACAGTCCTCTTGCCCCTCAAAATATTCTTTTAGAATCTCACAAAAATCTCTGTTATCATCAACAATCATAAGTTTACACGGGTTCGCCACTCACTTTCGCCCCCTAGTTGCGTGGTTCTTAGATTTTCTAATTACGTCTAAACTGATTCGACGCGGCTACCCAATATCCTTCTTCGAACTATGGCAAAAGATGGCTTATCATGACACTTCATGTAACGAAACACAAAATCGGTCACTATCCAAGCTCTTTGAGATAACGATTTGTTATTTACCTTTTATAACAAAAGAGAAAGGCCGGACACTTTTCTCAGCCCTTTAGCCGAGAGCAGTCCGGCCTCTTCCAGCATTGATTCGGCCAAAACCCCGTACCCTCGCGTGGGATCATTTATGAAAACATGGGTCACGGCCCCAACCAGCCTTCCATTCTGGATGATCGGGCTCCCGCTCATACCCTGAATAATTCCCCCCGTCCTGTTGAGCAGTCCCGGATCGGTAATTTTTATTATAAAGGCTTTTCCATCCGGGCGAGGTTGACTGAAAACATTTTGAATTTCGACATCGAACGCCTCTATCTTCTCTCCATTCAGAACAGTTAACATCTTTGCCTTGCCTTTTTTGATCTGGTGCCCCATCGCAACTGGCATTAGTTTGGTGAAAAGCGGGTTGCTTAAGCCGCCTTTCATTGTCCCGAAAATGCCATACACTGTATTTTTTTCGATACTACCCGTGGTCTGGCCATCACCAAAAAAAACACCGATCTTTTCACCAATCTTCCCCCGTTCTCCTTTTTGAATCCCCTGCACCGAGGCTCCCACAATTTTTCCATCACGCAAATCCAAAAACTTGTTGGTTTCGGAATTGGTAATCACATGTCCGAGCGCCCCATATTTTTTTGTGTTTGGCTCGTAAAAGGTTAATGTGCCAACCCCCGCCGCCCCGTCTCGGACGTACAGGCCAACCCGGTAACGCTTCGTTTCGGAGCAGTAGATCGGTTTAATTCTGTATTCCTGAAGCGTTCCATTGCGTTTTACCTGAAAGCGGAGCACGTCCTTCTTGCGTGCAAGCTGATCAATCAAAAAACTTACCTGGGAGTCGCTTTGAACAACTTTTTCCTCTATTCTGACAATGACGTCACCCGGTAAAATCCCGGCCTGACGGGCCGGGGAGAGACCAACCGCGTCGCCGGCCTCATGAATATTTGCATAACCAACCACGATGACTCCCTGAGCATGCAGCAGTACTCCGATAGAGTGACCCCCTGCGATTACCTTGACCGGGGGCACTACCTGAAGCGCAACTCGTTTGATAGGAACGACCCCGAACAGGCGTAAATCCAGGTTGATCATACCGGGGATGGCGGCAATCGGCGACTTATCAAGAAATGGATAAAAGGTCTGGGCGGTTAAATCCCCGCTTTTCCACCTTAACTTCTGCCCACCGTCTGATACATAAGCGATGATCTGCCTGGAAATCCGCCTGGGCAGGCAACACCCTAAAGAAACCTGCTCACCAACATTGACCCTATAAATAGGTGGGATTGAAAACAGCGATTGAAAAAACAGACTATAGATGCACGCCCCCAGAAAAATAAAACATAACAGGGCATGAGGCTTCCGCTTGACAACTTTATTTTCTATCTTTAAACACCCCTTCAGTCTTCCGCTGCCATACTCCCCTGCGCTTTTTAAATTAACCTCTTCTACCTCTATTTATTCACTCAGCTTCTTCTCCAAACAGGCATAAAAAAAAGGCGTGGTTACGCCCCTAATACTGTGATCAGGATAGCCGTAGCTGATGGCAGGTCTCTAGCTGTTATCTTATTTCTGCCGGAGGATCTGTTCCGCGTGGCTGCGGGTTACCTCTTCATCTTCAGCCCCACCCAGCATCCTTACCAGTTCCTTTACCCTTTCCTGTTCGCCAAGCAGGTGAACAGAAGTGTAAGTTTGATTGTCTACCGTCTTTTTTTCTATGTAGAAATGCCTCTGCCCCCTCCCTGCAATGTGGGGTGAGTGGGTTACGCACAGCACCTGCTTCGTGCGCGCCACCGCGCTCAACTTTTCACCGACAATCTGAAGGGTTCTGCCACCAATACCCGTATCGATTTCGTCAAAAATAAGGGTCGGAATCTGGTCTGTTTCGGCAAGGATCACCTTTAAGGCCAGCATGACCCGCGACATTTCACCACCTGAGGCGATTTTTGCCAGGGGTTTAAGGGGTTCGCCCGGGTTTGCGCTGAACAAAAACTCAATCCGATCACTTCCAACAGGTGTTGGCACTGTTAAACTCTCCCAGGCAATATCAAAGCGTGCATTCTCCATTCCCAGACTGCGCAGCTCATTTACCACGGCAGCAGTAAAAACAGCGGCTTTCTCCCTGCGCAGGGCGGACAGTTCATTTCCAACAGTTTCATATTGATGGAGAACTTCCGCATATTCCTCGGCCAGTTTCTCTGCACGGCTGTGCATCTGACCGAGTTCCTCCAGTTCTGCTGCTGCCTGTTCCCGGTAGGCGCAAACCTCTTCCAACGATGCCCCGTACTTGCGCATTAAGTTTTTCAGGGCATATAGCCTCTCCTCCACCTCCTGGGCATGATCCGGGTCAAAATCGAGCTTCTCCCGGTATTCCCGGAGGAAATCTAAAAGATCTTCCAGCCTATACTTAATCTCCTGCAAAGCGGCAGAGAGCATCTCCGCCGTCCTGTCATAGCGTATCATTTCCTGAGCCTTATCGGCGGCACGGCTCAAGAGATCGTAAGCAGGAATCATATTGGAATACCCATCAAACAGATCGTCCGTGATTTCCCTGGCCAGGCTGGCCAACTTTTCCCCGTAGCGCAGGCGCTCTCTTTCCTTTTCCAGTTCCTCTTCCTCACCCGGGCACGGTTTAATCCTTTCTATATCTGCTATTGCGTGCCTCAGATAGTCTATGCGCCGCGCCCTTTCTCTCTCGTCGAGCATTAATTTTTCCTGTTCTTCCTTAAGATGAATCAAGCGCCGGTACAGGTCTTCAACCAGGGCGCGCCTCTCCAGCAAATCAGAACCTCCGAAGTGATCCAGCAACTCCAGGTGCTGATCCACCCTTAACAAAGACTGGTGTTCATGCTGACCATGCAAATCAACCAGGAGTTCGCCAATGGAACGGTACATGGCCAGAGGAACAACCCGTCCATTAACCCGGCAGACACCTCTTCCGCCGCGCACCACCTCGCGTGCCAGCATAAGAGTACCATCCTCGCTCACAGGCAGGCCGAACTCTGCCAGCCTCCGGGAAACCCGGGGCAATTCGCTACAGTCGAACAGGCCTTCCACGTAAGCCCTTTCAGAACCGGTGCGCACCTGTTCACCCAGTGCTCGTCCCCCTACCAGGAGATTCATGGCATCAACGACAATGGATTTACCAGCCCCGGTCTCCCCGGTCAAGACATTTAAACCCGGTCCCAGGGACAGGCTCACTTCTCTGATCAAAGCCAGATTCTCAATATTAATCTCGAGAAGCATTGTGATACCTCACACCAAAAGGGATTCCAGCCTTTCAACCACCTGCATCACAATTTCCCGTGGTTTCACAATCACAAAAATTGTATCGTCTCCGGCTACGGTTCCGATAATTTCCCGCCAGCCCACCTGATCAATAGCTGAGGCCACTCCCTGGGCTGCGCCGGGTAAGGTACGGACCACAATGATATTTTCGCTGAAATCAATATTGACAACAGCATCCTGGAAGAGCCGGCGCAGGCGTTCCTGAGAGCGGGGTGATTCCAATTGCTGCTGGGGCCGGGCATAGCGATAGACATCACCGGCTGTGGGCACTTTCACCAACTGAAGTTCTTTAATATCCCGCGAGATCGTTGCCTGCGTGGTTGGAATACCCCTGTTCCTCAGCTCTTGTGCCAGTTCCTCCTGAGTCGTAATCGGTTTTGATTCAATAATTTCGAGAATTAATTGCTGACGCCTTAACTTCACGTTATCACCCTTCTCGGGGTCTAATTAATCCCCCTCCCGAAGTTTCAGCCGTAAAACTTCAAAAAACGATCTGTTCCTGAGTTTGACTAAATTTGTATATACATCGGCCTTTTTAACAAGGATCTGGTCCTTCTTCTGCAGCGGAAAACCAATCTGCCCGTCAATGGTAACCATTACATCAGGGGACTCAGATTTTAGAACAATCCTGATCAACTCGTGATCAGCGAGAATGAACGGACGGGCGTATAGCGTATGCGGGCAGATCGGGGTGACGATCAGAACTCCAAGGTCCGGCCGGACGATCGGTCCCCCGGCTGAAAGAGAATAAGCGGTGGAACCTGTAGGAGAAGCAGCGATGATGCCATCCGCCCGGTACGTAGCAAGATACTCGTCCCCTACGTAAGTCTCGAGTCTGATAATCCGGGAAAGAGGCCCCTTTGTAATCACCACGTCATTCAAGGCATAAAAACTGGCTACAGACACTCCTTCACGCCGCACTTCAGCGGAGAGCATCATGCGCTTTTCAATTATGTAATCCCCCCGGAGCAACCTCTCCAGGCACGGAAACAGATCCGCCATCTCCAAATCAGTGAGAAATCCCAGGTGACCTAAATTAACCCCTAATATCGGTATTCCCGTCCCTGCGAGGGAACGGGCCGCACCCAGGAGGGTACCGTCTCCCCCTAAAGTAATAATTAAATCTACTTCCTCTGTAAACTTCATCTCGGGACAGGGAACACCCATATACGGCTTATCTTCACCAGAACTCTGGGGCATAACCACTTTTATATTTCGCTTGACAAACCAATCTGTAAGAATCCGGAGAAACTTACCGCCCCGGGTTTTCTTAAAATTTACTATCAGGCCCACCCGTTCCATCTTAAGCCTCCCAACTTTGGCTGATTACTGTTACGTATGCCCGTCCAGCAAGGCTTCGTGAGCGGCTGCCACAACACACCGGACTTCCTCGGGGGAAAGCTCTGCGGTAAACCCGCCATTTCCTGTTGTCATCCACAAAAAAAATTCCAAATTCCCGTCTGCTCCTAATAGGGGTGAATAGGTCAACCCCTTGATATGAAAGCCTAATTCCCGGCTGGTTTTGATGATACGCTCCAGCACCTGGCAATGTACCTCAGCGTCTGTTACGATACCGCCCTTTCCCACATACTCACGCCCGGCTTCAAATTGCGGCTTTACCAGGGCTATAACCTCTCCCCCGTTATTGAGCAGTCTCCTTACAGCCGGCAGCACCTTCTCCAGGGAAATAAAGGAGAGGTCAAGGGTGATCAGATCAAGCCGGGTACCCAATTCCTCGGGCGTCAGGTAGCGAAGATTGGTCCTTTCATACACTGCAATACGCGGGTCCTGGCGCAACTCCCAGGCAAGCTGTCCATAGCCCACGTCAACGGCATAAACCCGCCGCGCTCCCTGTTTTAGCAGACACTGGGTAAAGCCCCCGGTCGAGGCACCTGCATCAAGCGCTATCTTGTCTCTGACAGTGATACCAAATTTACGGAGGGCATCTTCCAGTTTCAGACCACCTCGACTTACATAGGGGCAGGGATTCCCTCTGACTTCAATCTCCCCATTGGGATCGACGAAAGTGCCCGGTTTTTCTATGCGCCGTCCCTGGTAAAAGACAAGCCCTGCCATAACAGCCCTCCTGGCCTGTTCCCGGCTCGAAAAATATGCTTTATCTACCAGCAGTGTATCAATGCGAACCTTGCCACGGGAACCCAAGCTTACCAACCCTTTGCTTTAACGAAATCCACGATCCCCTGCGCATCCAATCCGTATTGTCGGCGAAGAAGATCGGGCGCTCCATGTTCTACAAAGCAGTCGGGTATTCCAATTCTGGCAACTTCACCCCTAAATCCCCGCTCTGCTAAGAACTCCAGGACGGCGCTTCCAAAACCACCGGCCAGGACATTTTCCTCAAGGGTAAGCACCCGCCCGGTTTTCTCCGCCCATTTCAGAATCAGGTCTTCATCCAGGGGTTTCACGAAACGGCAGTTAATGACCGCTACCGAGCAGTTATCCTTCTCCAGCTGTTCGGCTGCTTCGAGAGCGGAATAAACCAGCGGCCCCACTGCAAAAATGGCCAGATCCTTTCCTTCCCGCAGGACCTCGCCCTGCCCGGGAGCAATAGACACGGGTCTGTACTCAAAAACGAGATTCTTCCCATTGCCCCGCGGGTAACGTATTGCCGTCGGTCTTTTATAATCAAGGGCGTTCGCCAGCATAACCGCCAGTTCGTTCTGGTCCTTCGGCACCATGACGATCATACCCGGAATGCTTCTCAAATAGGATAGATCAAACAGGCCCTGGTGTGTTTCGCCGTCTTCCCCAACAATCCCCGCCCGATCCAGGGCAAAAACAACGGGAAGCCCCTGCAGTGCAACGTCATGCACAATCTGGTCATAGGCCCGCTGCAGGAAAGTCGAATAGATGACCACCACCGGTTGGTAGCCGCTGCGGGCCAGGCCAGCGGCAAGGGTTACGGCGTGCTGTTCCGCGATCCCCACATCGAAAAAGCGTTTGGGAAATTTTCGAGCAAAGCTGCTCAACCCTGTCCCGTCGGTCATCGCCGCGGTAATCGCCACCAGGCGCGGATTTTCTTCCGCAAGTCGGCATATGCACTCCCCGAAAACCTGGGTATAAGTAGGAGCCGGACCCCTTGAGTAAGGAACCCCGGTCTTTAAATCAAACGGACCGATGCCGTGGAATTTGTCCGGGTTCCTTTCCGCGGGAGTGTACCCCTTTCCCTTTTTGGTGTAAACGTGTACCAGGACCGGCCCCGATAACATTTTCGCCCGCTCAAAAACCTGACGCAACAGCTTGATGTTATGCCCGTCGATTGGGCCCAGGTAGGTAAAGCCCAATTCCTCAAATATGATTCCGGAAACAAGCAGGTACTTGATACTGTCTTTGAAGCGTTCAACCGCTTTGACCATGCGTGGCCCTATATTGGGAATGCGACGGAGGATTTCCTCAATCTCCTCTTTGCTCCTGTGGTAGAGGGGGTCTGTCCGCAACCTGCTCAGATAGCCGGCCATGGCTCCTACATTTTTGGTTATCGACATTTCGTTATCATTAAGCACCACAATCAGCCTTGTCCCCAACTGTCCCGCATGGTTCAATGCCTCATAGGCCATTCCGCCCGTTAAGGCACCGTCACCGATAACAGCCACCACCGAAAAATTGTCTCTGTCTAAATCCCGCGCCAGCGCCATGCCAAGGGCAGCAGATATCGATGTGCTGCTGTGTCCTGTTTCAAAACAGTCATGGATGCTCTCTCGCAATTTTGGAAAACCGCTCAGGCCTCCATATTGTCTTAACGTGGAAAACTGTTTGCGACGCCCTGTGAGGATTTTATGAACGTAAGACTGGTGCCCGACATCCCAGATGATCTTGTCGCGAGGTGAGTTAAAAACAAGGTGAAGGGCAATGGTCAGTTCCACCACACCCAGATTAGGTGCCAGATGCCCTCCTGTTTCGGCAACAGTCTGAAGCACGTAGGCCCTGATTTCATGAGCGAGGGTTCCCAACTCTGAGAAGGAGAGCTTCCGTAAATCGGAAGGGTTTTCAATTCGCTCTAAGATCACTTTTTTTTCACCCTTTCTCCTTTTGCGGGGTGAAATATTTCGTATCCCGTGAGCCTTTCAATCCATGCTAACAACTGGCCGATTCGGAACATGATCTCCGTGGCTTCTCTGAGGGCAATCCCCTTTCCTAAAGCCTTTCCTCCCACAGACAATGCCGCCACAAAACCTGTCATGACCGTCGTCAATAAACCCGATTCGATGCCCGGCCGGTTGGCAAGGAGGCGAAAAACTATCACCGCACCCAGTGATCCTGCAAGGGTACTGGAAATATCCCCCATCACATCACTGCAGATCACAGCAACTTGATCGGCATTTTTGATCAACCTTACTGCCTGGCGTGCCCCCATTACCCTGTTGGCCGCCCTGGCATTCAAGGGACTCAGCTCTGCCGCAGCAGCGGCGAACCCGATCATGTCGAAAATGATCCCGATAAGAATAACCAGCAGCAAAAGGAGAAAAGCTAAGAAAAGAACGACAATTTGCCGCATCAGTATTTCTGCCAAATAGCTGAAGAGCGAGCTGAAAAAAAAGGTCAAAATGGCGTAACGCAAACCGGTGCGCAGCCATTTAGTTTGTTCCGGCATATTTTTCAGTCACCCATAAAAAAATAACGGTTAATTAAGGTATATTAAAATTTTTAGGAGGTGGGAATTAAGTGGGTGGCCACCCGCCGGGTAAATATTGTGGCTTAGGTCTAGCAGGTTTTCCCAACGAGGCACCAAAACGTCGCCGTTCTGGCGGTTCCCCTTTAAGCCTGTTCTGTTTCGTTGCCGAAAACAGGGCTAGATTA
This sequence comes from Clostridia bacterium, assembly GCA_902812385.1. Classification (GTDB taxonomy): domain Bacteria; phylum Bacillota; class DSM-12270; order Thermacetogeniales; family Thermacetogeniaceae; genus DULK01. The sequence goes on from CADDZD010000003.1 coordinate 27,206, forward strand.
CCACTTAGTCCACACTTTAATCCCCCGCGGGCGCTGCGATCTGCAGACAGTCTAGGAGATTTCCTCAACGGTTCAACCGACTTCTAGCCTCTTTTGCAGGGAAGGTTTCAGACAGTCTCTCGTGGTGTCCAGGGCCCTGGAACCACGAGGCCTTTGTTGTCATCCACCAGCCCCACTCAAGGCAGGCTATCCGGCATGCTTTACTGCATCCCGGTTCAACCCTGAGCCGTGGTCTATATCCCACGAACTAGGGCCTCCGCGGAGGAAGGGTCAACGCCTACATGCCTTTGTAGATCGCCCTTCCCCCTTAACTCCCGGTACAAACCCCCGAATGGGCCTCGGAAGCCGGCACCGGGAACTTCATCGATATGCCCGTGACGGATTTTTAGGCCCGCCTTTGAAATCGGCTGTCCCGACTAGAATACTGCACCACCCACCATTAATTCACTTCAGCCCGGTAATGTCCGGGTATTGATGTAACATTATAACATAACTTATATTTACAAACAAATTTTCGTATTGTTCAGGATTTCCGGTGCAGTAAGTAGCGTACCGTTTCCCTTAAAAACTCCGCACGCGATCCGAATATTTCGAGACTATGCAAAGCCTTGTTCACTTGCTCGGCGGCTAAGCTGCGTGCCTGTTCTATTCCAAAGACCGCCGGGTAGGTAGCCTTCTTTTTGACAAGGTCGCTTTTTACAGGCTTTCCCAGCTCCCGTTCGTCACCAGTAATGTCCAATATGTCATCGGTGATCTGAAAGGCTAAGCCAAAAGCAGCGGCGTAGTCCGTTAATGCCTGCAACTGGCGCGCATCTGCCCCCGCCAGCAGAGCACCTGAGCGCACCGCTGCGCGAAACAGAGCCCCGGTCTTGTGTTCGTGTATGTAAGCAAGGGTATCGGACACCACCTGAATCCCCTCAGACTCGAGGTCCACAACCTGCCCCCCGATCAGCCCATCGGTTCCCGCGGCCCTGCTCACCTCTTCGACGATCTTTACAATCAGCCCGGCGTCAAAACCCTCTTTTTTCAGGTCACTCAAAGTCTGAAAGGCCAGAGTCAGCAATGCGTCACCGGCGATAATCGCCACAGCTTCACCGAATACTCTGTGGCATGTGGGTTTACCCCGGCGGTAATCATCATCGTCCATTGCCGGCAGGTCATCGTGAATCAGAGAGTAGGTATGAATCATTTCCAGTGACGCCGCTACCGGAAGAACCCGCTTTGGCTCCATATTTAGCAACTCGGCAACAGCCAGGACAAGCGCCCCTCGCAAACGCTTCCCACCCGCGAAAAGGCTGTACCTCATGGCCTCGTGGATTTTAGGCGGGTACTGGGAGGCCGGAGGGAGATAACGGTCTAAAGCGGCGTTGATCATGGCTGCTTTTTGAGCCAGTTCCTTTTCCCAGTTCACCTCTGCCTGCCTCCCCCATCCTGGCCGCCGAGCCAGGAAGGAGCTTCTGCATAATAGTCCTCCAGCAGGACCTCGATCTGCTCTTCAAACTTGTTAAGCTTTGTGATACACAGGCGCAGCAATTTAACCCCTTCTTGAAAGGCTGCAAGGGCCTCGTCAAGGGTCATCTCTCCCTGCTCCAGCTCCGTAACAACCCTTTCCAATCGCGCCAGGGCTTCTTCAAAGGCTAACTCATCCATGCTGGTCCTCCTTTATTTCTTTAACCAGGCAATGCATGCTTCCGTCCCCTAAAATCACATCAACCAGTTCCCCTACACCGGTCTCTCGAATCCCCTTGATGATATTACCGGTAGAATGGTTGCGGCAAATACTGTAACCCCGTTTTAAGATTGCAAGAGGACTAAGGGCATCCAACTTACCCGCGATCAGTTCGGTTTTCGCCCTGGCATTCATGGTTATTGCCCGCGTTCTATCAAGCAAACGCCGGTTTAGAAAACCCACTTCCTGCTTATGGAGCAACAGGCGACTTTGAACAGAACGCGGCAGGCTTCGACCGGCAATTGTCTTGAGCTTTTCCCGTTTTTCCTTGAGACCCCGGTTAACAGCCTGCATCAAACGGCCCTGAAGGTTGAATACTCGCCGTTCCAGTTCCCGGCGGTCCGGCACGACAATTTCGGCAGCAGCAGAAGGTGTCGGCGCCCTTAAATCCGCCACAAGATCCGCGATGGAGTAATCCGTTTCATGCCCCACAGCGCTCACAACGGGGATATGCATACGAAAGATCGCCCGGGCAACTTCTTCCGTGTTAAACGCCCAAAGTTCTTCGAACGATCCCCCACCCCGGCCGACGATCACCACATCGATGTCGTCACGCCTGTCGAGCGCCGCGAGAGCTGCCTGAATCTCCCCTGGCGCCTGCTCCCCCTGGACGGCGGCAGGAGCCAAAACAATCGGCATCTGGGGGAAACGCCGTCTGATCACAGTGACAATATCGTGCCATGCCGCCCCGTTCGGAGATGTGACAACCCCCACCTTGCGCGGCAAAAAAGGGATCGGTTTTTTACGCTCTACGGCAAAGAGCCCTTCCGCCTCCAGCCTGTCTTTCAGCAGGCAGTAGGCCAGATAAAGGGCTCCCATACCATCCGGCTCTAACTCCTCCACATATAGCTGGTAGCTTCCGTCTCTCTCATAGAGGCTAATGTACCCGCGCACCAGGACATTCATCCCGTTTGCAGGTAAAAAATCCAGCAGGCAGGCTCGGGAACGGAACATGACACACCGCAGGCTGCTTGAATCATCCTTTAGGGTAAAGTATATATGTCCAGAGGTATGGCGCTTAAAATTAGAAATTTCGCCGCGAATCCAGAGGTCGGAGAGCAGTGAGTCAGATTCCAGGAGATTCCGGATATAACCGGTGATCTCCCCTACCCGGTAGATCCTGCGCAGCACCACTAGCAGGCCCCGGCCTTTTGTTTAGCGGCCAGCACCAGGTTATAAATCAGCATGATTATCCGCATCGGTCCGACACCGCCGGGAACAGGTGTGATGTAGCCCGCCACCTGGGCGGCACTGTCGTAATCAACGTCACCGATCGATTTGCCGTCCACAAAATTGGAACCGGTGTCGATGACTATCGCTCCTGGCTTGATCATATCGCCGGTAATCGCCCTCGGCCTGCCCACCTCGGTAACAATGATATCCGCTTGCTTTGTATACGGAACGAAATCTGAATCGGGGTGTACCAGGGTAACCGCGCATCCTTTTTCAAACAGCAGAACGGTCACGGGTTTGCCGATTTCGATTGACCACCCCACCACTACGGCGTGCTTACCCTTAAAATCGATACCGAGGTTCTCAAGTATTCTTATACAGGCATATGCTGTAACACCCAGGTAGCACTTGTCCCCGATCACCATGTTTCCGATGTTCACAGGATGGAAGGCATCCACGTCCTTTTCCGGCAATATGGCGTTCATCACCTGCTTTTCATACTGGTGCAGATGATGTGGCAGGGGAAGCTGAACCAGGATGCCATGCACCTTATCATCCCGGTTCAGTTTATCCACCAAAGCCATCAACTGATCGATAGTGGTGTCTTCCGGCAGGTGGTGAACCTCGGCAAAGCCTCCCACAGCTTCGCAGTTTTTGGCCTTGCTCCTCACATAAAGGGCGGAATCCTCGGCGTCCCCCACCAGAATCAGGGCCATGTGCGGTGTTACACCCTTTGCCTTCAGCTCTTCTACCTCTTTAATCAACTGCTGTTTAATCTCCTCGGCCATCGCCTTACCGTCAATGCGAACCGCTGCCATACCATACAACCTCCTTGTTCGTGTATAAAAATCTCGGATAAGGAAAGAGAACTGGACCCTCCCGCGTCCAGTTCTCCGGTCAGACACAAGTGCGCTTTCTAACCTCTTTTTTCCAACTGCCACTTGGCAGCTTCCACGGTATTCTTCATCAAGATAGCTGTTGTTGCAGTTCCTGCGCCGCCCGGGACAGGGGTAATCCACGAAGCTTTTTCTTTTGCCACCTCGAACTCCACGTCGCCAACGATCTTCCCGTCTTTTGTGGGATTGATCCCGATATCGACAACAATGGCGCCCTCTTTAATCCAATCTCCCTTGATGAGTTCAGGCACACCCACTGCAACCACTAAAATTTCGGCCCTTCTGACGTGTTGTTCCGTTAATCCTCTCTTACCGGTTGCAATATGACAGATAGTTGTAGTGCCAAAGCTGTTCAGGAGAAGCAGCGCAGCCGGTTTCCCGACGATGTCGCTGTGCCCGACCACAACAACCTCTTTACCGTAAATATCGACACCTGTCGATTTAATCAATTCGAAAGCACCAAGGGCGGTACACGGCACCAATCGGGGTTTCCCGAAGGTAACCAGGCCCATATTTGTTGGAGTGACGCCCTCTACATCCTTCTCGTAGGCAATGCTCCACTGACAAACCTTACCGTCGATCTGTGGTGGAACAGGCATCTGAAGGATGATGCCGGAAACGTTCGGGTCGGCATTAAGACCTGCAATATGTTTCAGGAGTTGCTCCTGTGTCGTATCTTCCGGAAGTTCCTGAAGTTCGTATTTGATACCGCATTTCTCCGCATTCTTCGCCTGGGCATTTGTATAAACCCGTGAGGCATCGTTCTTCCCTACCTGGATGGCCACCAGGCTCGGATAAACACCTTTAGACTTTAATTCCTCAACATCCTTGACGACCTCTTCCCGAATCTTCTCTGCAAGAGGTTTCCCCAACAATAGTTGAGCCGCCATTTTTCATCCTCCCTTAATTTATATGATAATTAGTAAAATAAGCCGAACTTTACTTCTCTCACCTCCCAGGAGTTTCGGGTTCCTGTATACGGCAAATAACCCTCTCACCTATCCGGTTCCGGACTCCATTAAGTAAAAGCCAAATACGCACACGCTAAGCGTACAAACATATAAGTTCTATTCGTGAAAAACCTTCCGAATTCCTGCCTTGAGAGCAAAACTTTCTTCAATTTTTAACTCAAGATAAAACCCCGGCTTAGCTTTTCAAGCCGGGGTTGGCCGCCACCTCCTTTGCTATTCTCCCCAGGACTCCATTGATAAACCGTGGGGCATCCTCGTCGCTGTAAGTCTTGGCAAGCTCCAGCGCTTCATCTATCGCCACGTTAAGAGGGGTTTCATGATAATACAGCATCTCAAAAAGGCCCAGCCTCAAAATGTTACGATCCACATTCGCCATACGAGGCAGGTCCCAGTCGCTGGAATACTGCTTGAGATAATCATCGATTTCTTTTCGATGCGTCAGAGTCCCCTCCACCAGGGCCCGGGCAAAAGCACCTGTTTCCTCGCTTACCTGAGACTCGCTCAATGTGTACTCCAGCGCACGCTCCGGTTTGATCTTTCCCACGTCAACCTGAAACAAAACCTGTAATGCTATTTCCCTGGCCCGCCGCCTTCCCAATAAAAACCCTCCTTACCATCTTTGCTTCGGGCCTCTCAACGCTCGCCGAAGAAGCGATCCCACCAGTCCCCCGGACTCCCATCGTCATCGAAGCGCTTTCCCAAAAAATATCCGATCAGGATACAGAAGATTATAAAAACAGTTTTCCAAAAGCCAAATACAATTATTAACAGTCCTATGATAAGTCCAAATACAGCACCCAGGACTTTACCACGGTGTGTTTCCAGAAGCTCCTGTATAATTTCCAGAAATGTTCTACCGCCCCACATCCGATATCCCTTCTTTCTGCAGTGCCGCCATCATTCAACACGAGCGCGGGGCTCTATAGAAACGCTGTCGACGCGTACACCTACCTGGAGGACACGCACCCCTGCCTTTTCCTCCAGGTACTCCTGGACGATCTGCTGGATCTCCTGGGATATGGACGGTATATGAGCCTCCGGATTTACATTCAGGTGAAGGGATATTCCCAGGCCATCGCGGTCACAGCGCAAAACCGGTTTAACTTCACGGACATCTCTCACCTGACGGGCAGCGCGGCGAATCAGGTTTTCAAGTGCGGATGCCGCAATCTCAACCCTGCCCAGACCCGTTTCCTGGATGGTTATTTCATGTTCCCGGCTCCTGCTGAATGCTGTAGATAAAAGCTGTAAAGACATAATAAGTAAAAATACACAGGTGACTATCGCACCCCAGCGGCTTGCGGGATCCACCTTAAAAGCCGACATAATATTGGTAGGAAATGTCCATCCCAGCAAGAGAGCAATGGCTACACCGGAAGAAACAAAAACAATTAAGGAAAAAAACACAAGGAGTACCCGGTATGGCAGATGCGTGGATCTCATTTTACCCGTTGCTCTTCCTGGGGTTCCGGGAACGAAACACCCTGCACATGAACATTGACCTCGACAACGGCCAGCCCTGTCATGCTCTCAATTGCCTCTTTGACATTCTCCTGCACCTGAACTGCAACGTCAGGAATTCGTACGCCATATTCGACGATCACAAAGAGATCGACCGCCGCCTCTCGTTCCCCCACTTCCACCTTGATACCCCGGGCTAGATTGCGCCTCCCGAGCATCTCTGCGATGCCGCCGGCAATGCCACCGCTCATGCCTGCAATACCCTTTACTTCGGTAGCAGCCAGACCGGCGATCACTGCCACCACCTCGTTGGCGATCCGCACCGCTCCCAGCGGAGTGCGGCTTGTCTCCTCAATCTTGCTTTCGACCATTTCCCGGTCACCCCCAATAAATTAATTGCTAATTATGCCCAGTCTTAGCCTCATTATACCGAAGGAATGGCGTAATTGCAAAGAAAAATCATTGTTCGTCCAGGCATCGCTGGACAAAATGGGTATCTACCGAGCCAGTTACGAAATACGGGTTTTCCATGATGCGCAGCAAAAAGGGTATCGTCGTTTCCACACCCTCTATCCGAAACTCCCTCAGGGCGCGCTTCATCCGCTCGATGGTCTCCTGGCGGTTCTTTCCCCAGGTGATCAACTTCGCAATGAGGGAATCATAGTAGGGCGGAATGCTATAACCCGGGTAAACCCCACTGTCGACCCGCACTCCGAATCCACCGGGAGACAGGTAGTTTTTTATAACACCCGGACACGGCCGGAAGTTGAAATTGGTATCTTCGGCATTGATGCGGCACTCCAGGGCCACCCCATTGGGCTTGATGTCCTCCTGCTTGAAACCCAAGGGTTCTCCCGCTGCAATTTTAATCATCTCCGCAATAAGGTCGATTCCGGTGACCATTTCGGTGACCGGGTGTTCCACTTGAATCCGGGTGTTCATTTCGATAAAGTAATAGTTTCCTTGCTTGTCGAGCAAGAACTCAACAGTACCCGCTCCCACATAATTTACGGCCTGTGCTGCCCGTACGGCGGTAGCCCCCATTTCTTCCCTCAACTGTTGGGTCAATACAGGACAGGGTGTTTCCTCGATCAGCTTTTGGTGCCTGCGCTGAATGGAACAGTCTCGCTCTCCCAGGTAAACCGCATTTCCGAATTTGTCTGCCAGGATCTGTATTTCCACATGCCTGGGTTCGAGCAGGTACTTTTCAAGATATACCCCACCGTCTCCGAAAGCGGCTTCTGCCTCAGCCCGGGCTGTCCGGACGGATCTTTCCAGTTCCTCGCGGTCTAAGGCAATCCGCATCCCGCGGCCTCCCCCTCCTGCAGAGGCCTTGATGATGACCGGATACCCGATGGCTTCGGCAATTTCCGCGATTTCCCGTTCCCTGGTTAGAAGCCCCGGGGAGCCCGGTACAACAGGAACCCCTGCCTTGATCATCAACTCGCGGGCCCGAGCCTTCGCACCCATGTCCTCGATCGCCGAGGCGGGAGGGCCGATGAAGGTAATTTTCTGTCTTTCGCAGATCTCAGCAAAGTACGGGTTCTCGGCAAGAAAGCCGTAACCGGGATGAATCGCCTCCGCGCCCTTCATCTCCGCTGCGCTGATAATGTTTGGAATATTCAAATAGCTTCGACCCGGCGGGGGAGCCCCGATACAAACCGCTTCGTCGGCCATCTTTACATGCAGTGCTTCGCGATCCGCTTCGGAGTATACGGCGACGGTCTTTATTCCCATCTCCCGGCAGGTGCGGATAATCCTGACCGCAATTTCACCCCGGTTAGCTACGAGGATCTTTTTGAACACGAAAAAACCTCCTCAAAACTCCTCAAAAAGTAAGACCGCATGCAGGACATGCGGCACAAAGATGCTGCTCCAGCCCAAGCTACTTCTCGGGCGCAATAAGGAAAAGGACCTGACCGTATTCGACAGGCTCTGCGTTCTCAACGAGAATCTCCACTACCTCTCCTGCACACTCTGCCTCTATCTCGTTCATCAGCTTCATGGCCTCAATGATGCAGAGGGTGTCTCCCTTCTGCACCTTCGACCCCACCTCCACAAAGGGTGGTGCATCGGGCGCAGGCGCTCGATAGAAGGTCCCCACCATAGGGGCTACCACTTCCACCAGGTTAGCCGCTCTTTTGGCAGGGGCTGGTTCCAACGCCGGAGCAGGTTCTGGAGTACCACTCGATCTTAAAGGTATTTCCTCCGTCGCCGGTTTGATCTTTGCAGTGCCTTCAAATGCCCTGGGCGATCCCTCGAAAACACCCTTTCGAATGTTAACCTTCATGGAAGCCGTTTCAATATGGAGCTCGTTGACATCCATTTCGTGAATCAAGCGGATAAACTCTTTGACATCGTCGACATTCATCTCTCCGTCCTCCCTGGAGGCCTGCTGGGTCTTTGATTTGACAACCGGTGTTGCTGCCTGTTGCTTTTTACCCTTTTCCTGAGCAGGAGGCGCTTCTTTTTGTGTTTCGGCAACAGTTTGAATTTCACCGGTGCGCAACTGCTTCCGGTATTCAAAAAATTTCCTGGCTATTTGAGGAAAAAGAGCATAAGTGATGTAGTCTTCGTCTGATTCGGCAAGATCCCTGATTTCCTCCTTCATTTTCTCAAACCTGCATTCAAGCAGGTCCGCCGGCCGGCAGGTAATGGGTTCCTCATCGCCTATTATAAGCCGTTTAATCTCTTCCTTAATTGGAGCAGGCGGCCTCCCGTAATAGCCCCTGACGTAATCCTTGACCTCCTGAGGAACCATTTTATATCGCTCACCAAGCAACACGTTCAGAACCGCCTGCGTCCCCACCACCTGGCTCGTCGGGGTAACCAGGGGTGGATATCCCAGTTCCTCCCGTACCCGCGGGATCTCCTCAAGCACTTCATTCAGGCGATGCAGAGCCTTCTGTTCCTCAAGCTGGATGACCAGGTTAGTAATCATTCCTCCGGGCACCTGGTGATCAAACACCTTCATGTCGTTGATCCTGGTGACACCGCGCTCGAAGCCGCGGCGGCGACGCAGTTCCTCCCAGTAGTTGGATATTTCAAAAAGGTGGTGCAGGTCGAGGCCGGTATCCCAGGGTGTTCCCTGCAGCGCCCGTACCAGTGTTTCCACAGGCGGCTGGGAAGACCCGAAAGCGAGGGGTCCGGAACAGGCGTCGAAAACGTCAACCCCGGCTTCAACGGCCTTCAGACAGGCTCCGATGGCCATCCCACCGATATAATGGGTATGAAGCTGAATGGGTACATCCAGTTTTTCTTTGAAAAGAGATACTAGCTCATAGGCCGCGTAAGGGGAGATCATCCCTGCCATGTCCTTGATGCAGATTGAATCGGCCCCCATATCCTGAAGCCGGAGAGCGGTTTCCAGGTAGTGCTCATAAGTATGCACCGGGCTGAGGGTATAAACCACACAGGCCTGAACATGCTTTCCGGTCCTCTTCACGGCCCGTACCGGCACCTCCAGGTTGCGGACATCATTCAGGGCGTCAAAAATCCGGAAGATATCAATCCCGCACTCTGCCGCCTTGTCTACAAAAGCGACCACCACATCATCGGGATAGTTGGTATAGCCAACTATATTCTGACCCCGCAGGAGCATCTGGAGCGGTGTTTGTTTGACATATTTTTTAATTATCCTGATCCTGTCCCAGGGATCCTCATTCAGGTAGCGGATGCAGACGTCAAAGGTTGCTCCTCCCCACATCTCCAGGGAAAAATAGCCTACTTTATCAAGATGCTGCAGAATCGGAACCATATCCTCCGACCGCATCCTCGTGGCCCAAAGGCTCTGATGAGCATCCCGTAAAGTGGTATCAGTAATAGCCGGCCTCTTCACAGGTCCTCTCCACCCTTTCAACAACGAACTGCGAGGTTTCCAAACCAAAATATTAAAGAAAATTATATCTTTAATCACCTTATAATACAAGACTAAAGCCAGCAGGCGCCATAAATGTATACAGGTATACATAGTCAAGGCTTTGCCATGACAAAAACATTCCCCGGCTCTAATCCTGTTGCCCTGGCCACGATCTCCGCTATTCTTTCTGCGTCCGGCCGCAGGAGGGAAGGTGCCTGGACGATCACCGTTGCCATCTTTGACTGGAGCATCACCACCGCATCCTTATACCCTCGCGCCATGATGAGCTTTTCAATTTCGGTTTCCTTGCCCAGGCTGTCGGTGATCTGCATTATATCCTTCTGGGCCCGATCCCGCACCTCAGCACTGGAATCCGGATTATTTGCAATCTCCTTTAAAAGCTCGATCTGCCGGCTGCAAATGCGATCCCTGGTAAGACGACAATCCACAAAAAACTCCTTTCCACCGTTCTGAGGGCCGACCTGTTGCCTCCTGGAAGTTACATTTTTCTTATCAACTTTAACTTCAACGGGAGAATGTTTATATACCTCTTTTTTTAGTAACACCCATCCTCCGGCCAACACAACCAGAGCCAGGCAACATACCGCCAGTTTTCTTCTGTTCAACGTTATTGAGATCATTTCTTCACCAGCTTTCTTTAGCGAGTACGCTTACTTTATGGGGGGGTATGTCGAGCAGTGTTTCCACCGCCTGGGCCAGTTTCTCCCGAAGTTCGGGATCTTTCGCCCCCTCTGCAAGGACGAGGACTCCGGCAACTTCAGGGCGCTTCGCTTTGAGGAGAACAGGATCGTTCTTTCCTCCATTTAGCGTTTCGGCAAATACAAGGCTTCCCTGCTCATTGACCTCCGTCGTCTTCCGGTTTCCGCCGGCCTGGTCTTTCTCCTCGATGATCCTGTTCTGCTTGTTGACATTTTGCGCAAACACGTTTTCCTGCCCCGAAGACAGCGTCACCGTTACCTGCACACTGCCCGCACCCGCAACAGAACCCAAAACCTTTTCAAGCCGGTACTCCAGCTCCTTTTCTGCCGCCGTCAGGCTGTTGTCCCTTTGCACCTCCTCTTTGGCCGGTGCGGGAGGTGAGGTGGTAGAAGCAGCGGGATTTATAAGGGATCCTGCAACAATGAGCAAGGCTACCCCCCCTCCGAGTAACACCAAAAACCGCCACAGATTTGAGATGCGTCCGGGAAAAAATCCCTTTTCATCCCCTAAATTTCTCAACCATTTGTTTAGGATACTCTTCAGTTCTGTCATACAACACCACCTGCCATAATAATGATGTCAGAAACAGGATGTCGGAGGTCTGAAAAAAGTTAACGAAACAGTCTCCTGACATACTCCTGCTCCTTACAATAAAACCGCCCCATTTCATCCCCCGATAATTCGCTACACTTAAAGTAAGTGACTCTTACTGATTATGATTGAATTAACTGTAGGGCATGAGAGTAACTGTAGGGCATGAGAGTTTACCTGAAAGAACCCATGGTTACAACCACCTGCTCAGGACGCAGCCCGAACAGGGATGCAACTGTGTCACGCACCTGGGCAGACAGTTCTCCGGATACCGGAGGAGTGGTCTGCGTTTGCTGCGGGCCGCCATCCGGATGGCTCCCGATGCTGATATTTTCAACCGGTTTTATTTGGGAGAGGCCGTCCTTCTTTTGGCCAGGTTGAACAGTCACAAAAATCTTATCAATAGTTCCCTCCGCCTGTGGCAGCGGGGCACTGGCCAGGGTTACCCGGGCCTTCGCCGCCTGCACACCCGGCACCAGGCGTGCAACAACGGCTACCTGCTCTTCCAGCCGCTTTACGCAAGCGGCGCGCGCCTCTTCGAGATTGGCTTGCTGTAAGGCCTTCCCCTGCTTAAAAATGGAGTCGAGTTGCATTGTCCCTGCCTCCAGGTTCTCAGAAATACCAAAGTTCAGAATGGGAGCCTGACGAAAAAAGGTGACTACAGGATTTAAGACGGCCACCAGCACAAACAGGCCTAGAATCACCTGAAGGAATTTGCGGGTTTCCCTTAACGGCAAAAGCATTTCCAGAAATGCCGCCAGGAGAACGAGGAAAACTAAATTCCTGACAACCGCCCGGATCGTTTCCATAGAACCAACCCCATCATCTCAGCATTACGGTGAAGTTCCCAAGCCCCACCACGATTGCCAGAGCGATAAAGAACATCAGCCCCACTGCTGCCACTGCAGCAAAAACGATAAAGAGGTAATTTCCGAGGAGGTTGAGAGATTCCCCCAACCTCTGGGCCCCCAAAGGCTGCATCAATGCCGCCGCCAGACGGTAGATAACGGCGGCGGAAAGGATCTTCACCACCGGAAGGGCGCACATAAAGAAGAGTGTCAAGGTCCCCAGGACACCCACGGCGTTTTTGAGGAAGAGGGAGCACCCCATTACAGCTTCTACCGCGTCCGATAAAACCCCGCCGACCACGGGAACAAAGGCTCCTGTTAGAAACTTGGCGGTTCGCAGACCGATCCCGTCGGTAACCGCCCCTGCAACTCCCTGAATCCCGAGAATACCGATAAACAGAGTTAAAAAGAGGGTGATTAAAGCCACACTGCCGTCCCTGAACAGTTCTGCCAGGCGTGAAACCTGAAAGCGTTCCGAAACATGGCTGACAATATCGAGAATTGCAGCGCAAAAAATTAAGGGAAAAACTATGTTGCGGATGAGGGTTCCCAAAAGGTTAAGGGAAATAAAAATGACCGGATGCAGCAAAGCAACCGATGTGAGACTACCTAGGGCGGTCATCAGGGTCAATAAAACCGGAATGATGGATTGCATAAATCCAACCATATTTCCAATGGCCTCCCTCCCTGTGTTGAGGGCCAGGGTAAAGGAAGACAGGGCCACCGTCAGCAAGCCGAGCACACCTATCCCATGTGCCAGCTGGGCAACTGTATTTTTTTCAAAGGCCCCCTGCAGGTGTTCGAGCAACGCCAGAATGGTTCCGAGCACCAGGAGTTTCCCTAAAAGAACCGAATGGGTTAAAACTTCACGAAATAAAAAATCAAGCAGGGATTTAAAAACACTTGCCAGGTTCAAATCAAGCTTCCCGCGGCGGATTGAATCCAGGATTTTTTCCAGGCTGAACCCGGACAGCTGGTTATGGAGATCTTGGTCAACTCTTTTGATAAAGGATTCAAGCTCCCCGAGATTTAATTTCTCGAACTGCTCGGTCACGAACTGCTCCGGCTCCGCAGTGGCAGTAGCAGCTGCGGCGGCAGGACGAGGGAAGAACAACAAGGAAAGTAATGTTACGGCCAGCAGAGCACGGCGTGCCCGGCGCTGAATCATGTGCAGCCCCCCACTTCCTCCTCAAGGAAGCAACCGGATAATAACCTCCAGGATAGCCGCGAAGATGGGCAATGCCAGGATCATAATCAGTATTTTCCCCGCCAGTTCTATCTTGCTTGCAATGGTACCTTCCCCTGCATCCCGGCAGATCTGTGCACCAAACTCGGCTATGTAAGCAATTCCCATGATCTTTAAAAGGGTGACCAGGTACAGTTCATCCACATGAGCGCGCCTCGTGAGATCTCGAAAAACCGTAAAAATCGCCCCTATCTTCCCCAGAACCAGGATAAAGACCAGGATTCCGAAACCGAGCCCTAAAAACAGTGCCATTTCCCGGCGGTTCTCGCGCAGGAGTACCGCAAAAACGGCAACGATGAGGCCGAGACCAACTATCTGAAGGATCTCCACCGCAGTCCCTCCTCTCAAAAGAGGCGAAAAACCGAACGCACCATGTTGTACAACTGGTTGATCAGTTGCACCACCATGATCAGAACCACCACCACACCTGCCAGGGTCAGCATCTGAGCCTGCTCCTCTTTGTCGGCCTGCTTTAGGATGATGTGTAAAACAGAAATAAGAATGCCGATACCGGCAATTTTAAAAATAATGTCCACGTTCATTGCATTACCCCTCTCTTTCTTTCTACAGGAGCAACAAAACAATACTGATTCCCAGCAGAAACCCTCCGTAACGCCAGAGGCGCTCGTTTCTCTCCCGTTCCCGCTGCGCCTTTTCTTCTTCCTTGCGCAGGTTCAGAGAGGTTAAGGCGATTTTTTTATGCTGTTCCTGCCTGTCTGAGGCCCCCAACCCCTCACCGAAAGCGCGCAGCACGGCATAATCGTCCCCGTTCAAAGCGGTCCGACCGATCTCCTCATCCAGGGCCCGGCTCCAGGCTTCTCCGGCGGTATAACCCCAGGAGGACTCCAGCAGCGCTGCCGCGCCCGAAAAAATCCGGCTTACTGCCGTATCTCCTGCCTGTCCAATTTTTCTTAAAGCGGCAGGTAGTGGCGTGGCCCCGTACATGATTTCCGTGTCAAGCATTTGCAGGGCATCCTGCAAGGCACGCAACTGGCGGGGACGCAGTGAGTAATAGGAGGCGATGTTCATCCCTGCCATGCCTGTGGAAAAAATCACCAGAAAAGCGCCGATCAGCTTAAACAGAGACATTCACCCCTCGCAGCAGCCTCTTGTTCTCATCCCAGACCCCTTCGAGCGTTCCCGGCCCCCTTCTCCTGCTCAGAAAAACATAGCGCTGGAAAACCCGCTGCTCGATGAGTTCTCGCAGGTAGGGACGCTGCTCCAGTTCCTCCCAGCAGGAGGCGTGCGCCGTCGCCAGAATGCTGACACCGGTGTTGACCATCTCCCAGAGGGCAGCCACATCTTCGGAGCGGCCGATTTCGTCGGTGGCAATGACCTGAGGCGCCATCGACCGCAGGAGCATTACCATTCCCACAGCTTTCGGACAGCAGTCCAGCACATCCACTCTCGGCCCCAAATCATGCTGAGGAACCCCCTGAAAGCAGGCGGCCAGCTCACTCCTCTCGTCAACCACTCCCACCGAAAGGCCCGGGAAGTTCAAAGCGGGCAAACCGTAGCTCAAGGATCTAACGAGATCCCTGAGAATGGTGGTCTTACCCGCCCGGGGAGGTGATACGAGCAGGGTATGGTAAGGGCGTCTCTCCTGGAAATTCAGAACGAATGGCAACAGGTGGCGTGCAGCGCCGGGGACGGCCCGGGCGATTCTGATATTTAAACTGCTGATGTCCCGGATAGTCTTCAATGCTCCTCCGTCCAAAACAGCCCTGCCTGCCAGGCCGACCCGGTGCCCGCCGGGCAGTGTAATAAAACCCTGACGGAGCTCCTCCTCATAAGCATAAAGGGAGCCCTGGCTGATCAACTGCAGCGTTTTCCAGATATCCTCCGCCGAAACCAGGTACGCTTCCGAAAAAGCATGAACCGGCTCTCCCTTGATGTTTAAGAAACACTCCTCCTGATGGTAACGCACAGCCAGGGGGCGTTCGCGACGAAGCCGGATTTCCTCGATCCCCTCAACAATAAACGAGGGAAGCCTTTCAAAGATTGCCTTCAGAGCAGGAGCAACCAGAGGCAGGATCTGACAGATCCCCGCTTCCATGAGGCCGGGCATAGGTCATTCCCCTTATTTTATTCCTGGACTTGCCTTATATATATTTAGTTCTTGCCGGTTTTATGAAAAGGAGGGGGTTCGGAAGGAGAGAAAAATAAAAAGCCCCATTGGCCGGGGCTTTGAATCAAGCATAATTGGTGGTTGTTAACAGAAGATTTAAAGATCTTCCTGATCTTCGGACGGCCTGGCGTGCCTCGCAGGTCTGCCCGACCTTTGTGGAGGTGGCATGGAACCATCATTGACATAGACCACCTCGTTGCAATTCGGGCAGGTTACTTCAATGACATCTTCTTCATCGACAATGTCCGCATCAAAGCAAATGATATCGTGACACTTGGGACACTCTACTTCAACATACTCGATGTCGTCATCTTCGTCGCATTCGTAATCCGCCTCATCCTTAGCTGCATCCTCTTTATTTTCCGCCTCGTTGCTTTCTTCCAGATCAAACTCATCCTCGTCACCGTATAAATCCTCATCAATGCTCTCCAGGTAGTCTTCCAGATCCTCCTGGCTGGCCCGCAATTCCTCCACCTCGTCCACCAAGTCCCCCAGGATATCAATGATCTGCTTGATAATTCTCGCCTCTTCCCTGCCCTCTTCAAATTTAAGGCCCTCCGTCAGGCCTTGAAGATAGGCAATCCTTTCCCGCAAATCTTCCATATTTTTGACCTCCTAAAACCTTTTTACCTATTATTCCCATTTAAAGCCAGATCTAAACCCGCTCCAGATACTCTCCGGTGCGTGTATCCACCCTAACTACATCTCCGACTTCCACAAAGAGTGGTACCTGGATTGTAAGTCCTGTTTCCAGGGTAGCAGACTTCGTTCCACCTGTTGCCGTGTCGCCGCGTACTCCGGGATCTGCGGCAACCACCTCAAGCTCTACAAAATTGGGCAGTTCCACTCCGATCAGGTTTCCCTCGTGAGTGAGCAGGTAAATATTCATATTTTCTTTTAAGTACTTCACGTTGTCCCCCAGTTGCTCGGTTGTAAGGCTCACCTGCTCGTAAGTCTCATTATCCATAAAGACAAAGGAATCCCCTTCACGATAAAGATACTGCATTTCCTTTCTTTCCAGGTGCGCCCTCGGTAGCTTCTCCCCGGCCCGAAAGGTGCGCTCGATAACTGCACCTGTTCTGAGGTTCTTCAACTTTGAGCGCACAAATGCCGAGCCCTTTCCCGGCTTAACATGCTGAAAGTCCACAACTGTGTAAATGTCCCCTTCAACCTCAATTGTTAGACCTGTCCTGAAATCATTCGTTGAAATCATCTTCCTACCTGGCTCATTTCACCTGTTAGCAACAGGCCAGGATTCGCTCCTTTCATCAAATGAATTAAACAACGATGAGTTCTTTTTTTAAAGGCGTCAGGATTTCACAGCCCTTGTCCGTAACCAGAACGGTATCCTCGATCCGTACACCTCCCCAACCCGGTAGATAGACACCTGGCTCCACGGTGACCACCATGCCCGCTTCCAGCACCAGTTCCCCGCCGGGGGCAAGCCTTGGCTCCTCATGAACTGCCAGCCCAACCCCGTGACCGAGGCTGTGCGAAAAATATTCACCGTAACCGGCTTTTTCTATAACCCGGCGCGCCGCTGCATCAGCCTCGCCGGTCGTTATTCCAGCTCGAATTAAATCAAGGGCGTTCTGCTGGGCGTCTTTTACCACTTCGTATACTTCCCGCTGCTTTGCATTATAGTGGCCGAGAGCAACCGTCCTGGTAAGATCCGCGGCGTAACCCCGGTAGGTCGCCCCCAGGTCAAGCACGATCAACTCACCAAGCCCGATCCGCTTCTCGGATGCGGCGCCATGGGGCAAGGCACTCCGCTGCCCGCTGGCCACGATCGTATCGAAGGCAGGAAGCCCTGCGCCTTGGGAACGCATAAAAAATTCCATGACACCCGCCGCTTCCTGTTCCGTCATGCCTTCCCTCAGTTCTTCCAGGAGGTGACGGAAAGCCGCACAGGTGATGATTCCGGCCTCCCTGATCATTGCGATCTCTTCCGCATCCTTCACCATCCGCATCTTTTCCACCAAGCCGCTCACCGGTCGCAGCCGGATCTGGGGAAGCTGCTCCTGAATCTGCCTAAACTGCCGGTAGGTCAGATAATTCTCTTCAAAACCCAGCTCAGTGTGCCGTCCCCCGTAAACCTCCGTCAATGCTTCCAGAAATGTTTTCCTGACGAGTTTCAGATCCCAGTCAGGAGCTTCAGCATGCGCCTGTTCCACAAACCTTCCGTCTGTGAATAAACAGGCCGTGTCAGAGGTCACAAGGAGGGCACCTTCACCGGTAAAACCGCTTATATACCTTCGATTTTCCGGCTGCATCACCAGCAGCGCTTCCAGACCCTGAGCCGCCAAAATGCTCCGCAGTCCGGCCAATCTCCGGGAGTAATTAACCGTCATCTCAGGCTACCTTCTTTCCTTTTGCGATATGATCTGGCAGGCGGCGGTAAGGGCGAGGCTGTAGCCGAGCGGGCCGAAACCCGTGATCTGGCCGACGGCAGCAGGTGCCGTCACCGACTTGCTCCGCCAGTCTTCACGGGCATAGATATTGCTCAAATGCACCTCGATTACCGGGATGTTAACGGCTCTGAGGGCATCGTACAGAGCATAGCTGTAGTGGGTCAAAGCCCCAGGATTGATAATGATGGCATCAAAGCGTCCTCTGGCAGCGTGGATCCGATCGATCAGATCCCCCTCATGATTTGACTGGTAAAACTCTACATCCACTCCTGCAGCCTCCCCCTGCCTGGTTAAAGCGCGGTTGATCTCTGCAAGAGTGATTTTCCCGTAGATCTCCTCCTCACGCTCCCCAAGCAGGTTAAGGTTGGGACCGTTGACAACCAATATGCGCGCCACTTGAAAACCTCCAGAAAATCGTTGTTATTGCCCGCTCACCGTCAACCCGGCAACGCGAATAGTAGGTGCTCCGGTGCCGATGAAAAAGCGAAGGTCCTTTCCTATTAAATCAATGTTCTCCAGCAATTCCAGTATATTTCCAGCTATTACCATTCCCCGTACCGGTGTAGTTAATTCGCCGCGTTCTATCCAGATTCCTGCCGCACCCACCGAAAAATCGCCGGATACGGGATTGGCGGTATGCATACCCATCACTTCCGTGAGATAGAGGCCGCTTTCTGTGTTTTTGATAATATCCTGCGGGTCCTTTTCGCCGGGAGCGAGGTAAAAATTCGTGGTTCCCACTTCCGGAGGCGATTTATAAGAACTCCGGGCAGCATTTCCCGTGGAGGGAACCCCATCCCTGGCCGCGGTATACGAGTTGTGAAGAAAGCCCCGCAATGTTCCCTTCTTGATAAGGAATGTGCGCTGACTGGGAACCCCCTCTCCGTCGAAGGGAGAACTCATTAAACCCTTTGGAATAGTGCCGTCGTCGATCACGGTCACCCCTTCGGCTGCAACCTTCTGCCCAACCTTTCCCGCAAAGAGGGAACGGCCTTTCTGAACGGCATCAGCCGAAAGGGCGGAAGCGATCAGCCCGAGAAAATTCGTAACCACATAGGGGTCAAAAACAACGGCCGTGCGCCTGGTTTCCAAACGGCGTGCCCCGAGCATCCGGACCGCCTTAAAGGTGGCCTCCCGCCCGATGGCCTCTGGATCGAGCTCATCGAACTTACGGGTAAAATACAGTCCAAACCCGGTCTGCTGATCACCATCATCCCCGGCCACCAGCGATGCATAACCGCCGCAGAGCGAGCCCCGGTACGAAGCCAGTATCCCGAGAGAATTGGCGATAGTTACGTGGTATTGCGACTCCTGGTAGCTGGCTTGCTCCGTAATCCGGACCCGGCTGTCGTAGCCGCGCCCGCTCTTCTCTATTTCCTGCGCCAGCCTGATTTTCTCTTCCAGGGGTACCTCCTGCAGCCTGCGATCCTCCAATTCCATCTCCGGATAGGCTTCAGGAGGCGCCGGGAACACATTGTTCAGATCTGGGCTTCCAATCCGGGCGTTGGCAAGAGCTGCCCGGACGGTTTCCCTGATCGAATCCAGGCCCAGATCGGAGGTGTAGGCAAAACCCAGGCGCCCTTCCTTTATCAGCCGGATGCCGATGCCACTTTCCCGGGCAACTTTCAGGTTTTCCACTTCCCCGTTCCTGACCTCGATCACAAGCTCATGGTTTTGGGAAAAAAAGGCGTCCGCCAGATCGGCACCGTACCGCTTCGCATCTTCAACTGCGGCAGCCACCAGATCGCGCTCGTTCAGTTTTTCAACCTCGATCATCGCAATCACCTTCTTCGAGAATGCCGCCCACGATCAGTTCCGGAATCCGGATGGTCGGCTGGGCGTCGGAGACCGGTACGCCCTGCCCGTCTTTGCCGCAGATTCCTATGGAAAATCCAAAATCCCTTCCTATCATATCGATCTGCTTCAGCACTTCCGGCCCGTTTCCCGTCAGAGTGGCGCCCCGCACAGGAACGGTCGCTTCACCATCCTGGATCAGATAACCTTCCGTAACCTCAAAAACAAAGTCCCCGTTGGTGGTATTCACCTGACCACCCCCCATGCGGCGGACGAGCAGGCCGGCCCTGGTTTCCCTGATGATCTCGTCAGGTGAGGCATCGCCCGGAGCAAGGTAGGTATTGGTCATCCTGGGAATCGGCCTGTGCTGAAAGGATTCCCGCCGGCCGTTCCCCGTCAAACCGGCCCCCTCCCTGGAGGCGGTAATGCGGTCGTACATATAGCCGCGCAGGATCCCGCCTTCAATCAGCACCGTCCGCTGCGCAGGGTTCCCCTCGTCATCGAAGCGAAGCGTCCCAAATTTCCCCTGCAGGGTTCCGTCATCCACTACTGTCACAAGCTCTGAAGCCACCTGTTCCCCCTGCCTGTTGGCGTAAACCGAGAGGCCCTTTTGGGCGAGGTCCGCTTCCAGGCCATGACCGCATGCTTCGTGAATCATGGTTCCTCCTGCCTCTCCCGCCAGGACCACAGGCATGCGTCCCGCAGGGGCTCGCCTGGCGTTGAGCATCAGAAGCGCCCTCCTGGCCGCACGGCGCCCCAGGTCCACAGGTTTCTCCTCGTCAAAGAACTCCAGCCCCTGGGTTCCTCCGGCCGATTCATATCCCGTCTGGATTACCTGGCCCTCTGCAGCCACGGCATTGACCGAAAGACGGCTCCGAATCCGCTCGTCCTCAACATATACCCCATCCGTATTGGCTATCGTTACCCTCTGCGTCACATCCCCGTAACCTACCGTCACCTGGCGCACCAGTTTGTCGTCAACGCTCCTGGCCGCCTCTTCCGCGGCCTTTACAAGCTCTGCCTTTTCCTCGATGCCTTCCTCCTCCGGACGCCGCTTCACCGGCAGCTTAACCGGGGATTCCCTGCGTACGAGGGGAATGGTTTCGACCGGGTTCTCCCTGGCCGCTTTCCCTACACGCTCCGCCAGTTTGAGCAGTTCTTCTTTTTTCAAAACATTGGTGTAGCCGTAGGCGGTATTTTCGCCCCGGATCACCCGGATACCGGCACCCTGTTCATGGCCGGTGATGACACGCTCGATTTTCCTGTCCTCACAGCCGATTTTTGTGCTCCTTTTGTCTTCAATAAATATTTCCGCGAAATCGCCGCCCCTCCGGGCGACCTGCAAAATCTCTTCAAGATCCGCCTTTGAAAGCATTCTGCTCCCTCACTTAAAACTGGTATAATTTACTTTATCATCATACTCCCGCCAGCTTTTATTGTCTACTTTTTCCGCTCCCCCTATACAAAATATAAGACCCGGAGCGCTCCCCCTGCCCCGGGTTGACACATTATATTACGGGGAAATCTCCCAGTTCTCAGGAGGTTGGTCGCTGCTCCGCACCCTTCCGGTTATCGAGGCTACGATCACATATTTGAACCTCGACGTTACCTTATCACGCAGTGTAATCGTGCCGCCTCGCGGCCAGGGCAGTCCCTTTGCCGATATGAGAAGCTTATTACCATCGAAATTGGTATTTTCAATAGCCACCGTATCCGGAAGGTGAACAACGGCAATTGTAACATCCGGAGAAGCCGTTTTTCTGATATAGTAGGTTCCGTTTGATCTATTAAACAGGATAAAATACCGAGCACACTGCTCGCTGAGGGCGCGCTGCTGCACTCCCCGGATGTCTTCGACAAGGCGGTCTGCGGCCATTTGCAGATTTGCACCCGCCATGAACCGCTGCAACCCAGGAGCAACTCCCACCAGAAGAATGCCTGCGATCAACAGTGTGATGGTTATCTCCAGCAATGTATAACCGTTAGAGCAAAGCACTGTCCTTATCCGGTTTTCCGATCCGGGCATATACCGTATCACCCTGAAAAGAAACGAAAATACCAGCCGATGATCCCATTACCCCACAGCAAAGCGATGATGGAACCAAGGGCGATAAACGGCCCGAAGGGGATCGGATCTTTTCTACCTTTTATGCGAAAAGCCAGCAGCACCACCGCCAGTACCCCCCCCAGGCAAATACCGATAAACAATCCAAGCTGAGCAAGCGGCCACCCCAGGAAGAGACCGGTGACAAATGCGAGCTTGATATCCCCGCCGCCCATCCCTCCCCCGCTCAGCACTGCTACCAGAAATAAAAACCCGCCGCTTGCAGCGGCGCCAACCAGAGCGGAAATAGCTCCCACATCCCCGGTTGCCGTCCCCAGGACAATGCCGCCCACTAAAGCTGTTATTACAAGGGAGTCCGGAATGAGGTAGTGCTGCAAGTCGATAAAAGTGGCCGCTATCAACACAGCACTCAAAAAAAGGTACTTGGTAAGAGCTGCCGTAACCCCGAAGCGCCAAAACAATACCAAAAAAAGCAGCCCTGTCAGCAACTCCACGCCGGGATAAAGCCACGATATCCGGGCACCGCAGGTGCGGCACCTTCCCCGGAGCAGAATAAAGCTTACCACCGGCAGCAGATCGTACCAGGCCAGCCCATGACCACATGCGGGACAGCGGGATCTTCCCCACAGGATAGATTCCCCCCGGGGGAGCCGGTAGATCACCACATTTAAAAAGCTTCCGATGCACATTCCTAAAAGGGTGATGATAACTGCATTGAAAACAAAAGCCTGTTTTCCCAATTCAGTACCTCTCGTCGCTATTGCTGCGGTTGTCTAAGCTGCTTCTGTTCCGGCTGAGTGGCGGCCGGATTAGCCGGGGGTACCGGTAAACCGCCCTGCACCTGCCCCTGCCCGCTTACCGGGGTCGCAGACTGAGGCGGCGGTGGCAGCTTCAGGTGCCCGGACAACTCGGGAACGGGAGAGACTGCACCCGCCGGCTGAAAAGCGTTCCCTCTCCCCCGCAGCCACCCTGCCAACTGCTCCAGCTGCAGCCTGGCCTCCGGAGTTTTCGCGGAATAAATAATAAGCCCGATCTCCGCCCTTACACCTCCGCCGGCAGCATCACCCGCCGCAGAGTATGACTGCGAAGATGCAGCCGGAGACTGGAAAGCCTCGATGGCTTCGACCTTCAAAC
Source organism: Clostridia bacterium (assembly GCA_902812385.1). Lineage (GTDB taxonomy): Bacteria > Bacillota > DSM-12270 > Thermacetogeniales > Thermacetogeniaceae > DULK01. The sequence continues at coordinate 50,232 of CADDZD010000003.1, forward strand.
TCCTGACTTCGGTTAAGTTCTTCAACGCCTGGTTTTCCAGGTTGTTTATAAAGGCAAGCACATCCAGGTAGTTCCCCCGGACCATCACCTTGAGGAGTATTTCCAGGGAATGTCTGTTGGTGATGATACTACCCGGTTCAACACCAGTAATGTCAATATTTCCTGCAGCCGACCTCAAGCCCAATAGAATAATGTCCGCACCGTCCCGCATCTCGGTTTTAAAGGGTTCGCCTGTCTTATCCTTTTCCTGCTGTGCCGCCCGGAGTCTGGTCATTTCCGTTTTTAAGGCGGCTGCGGTCGACCGCGCCCTGGCCAGCTTCGCCTTCTCCGCCGCCAGCTCACTCTTCACTCGGGCGTAAGCTTTGATCTGCGGAGACAAGATAAAGGAGTAAACTGCATAAATCCAGACGGCCACCAGCAGGGCGACCAGCAAGAACCTGTCCCTGGAACTCAGCTTTTCCCACATTCAGCTCACACCTTTGAGAAATGCAGTTATTTCAAACTGAATACCGTCGGTCCCTTCTCCGATCTTGTCCAGCCTGACCTCCAGAAAATAAGGCAGGCAGGTGAGGCCGTTGATAAAGACCCCGATCGATGCCACGGTGCGGGAATTCCCTTTGAAGATTACGGCGTTCGGGCGAGGCACCGCTTCCGGTTGCTTGGCAGCGCCGCTGTTTCCGGAAACCTGCCTTTGAGCCGGAGCGCCACTTTGCGAAACCTGCCCCGGCGCTTTCTGTTCCGGCTGCTTATAGGTGAGCTCAAGACCAACCAGCCATAAATCCACGGGCATGATCCGGTTGATATCCACCAGCAGGTCCGACCACTGCTTTCGGCTTCTTAAAATCAGATGGTATTCCTCAATGGTCCGCTCAAGCTCTACCCTCTCGGCCCTCATTTTCTCCACCCGGGCCGCTACCGGGTTTACGGCTGTCAACTCTACCTTTGTTGCGGACAGTTCATTTTTCACATTGTAAAAACTGATGATAAAGACACCGTAACTCCCGAGGATTACGGCAATAAGAAGGGCAACGCCGGTGATGATTAGCAGACGGCGCACATCCACGATTTCCTCCCGCTGCAGCTTTGGAGGGAGGAGGTTGACTTTGTAATTGAGTCCAGGCATCTAGTAAATCCCTCTCATGGCCAAACCGAGAGCAATGGCATATGCGGGATCGAAGCCTTCACCTCCCGGCAGGGGAAGATCCACCATCCCAATACTGACAGGAATACCCAGCACGTCCTGCATGAAAAGGGGAAGCCCTTTCAACTTGCTGGTTCCTCCGCTTAAAATTAAGCGTTCAACAGGAGCACCCTCCTGAACAGAGTAAAAATTCAGAGATCTCTGCACTTCACCCGCAATCTCCATGAGGCTTCCCCTCAGGATTTCCGCCAGTTGCCTGCCACCGCTCAAGCTCCAAGCGTTATCCCTCAGAAGGCTGGCATCCTCTTGCATCTGCTGGGCTTCGGAGGCTCCCACCCCGTGGGTGTCCATAATCGCCCTGGTTAAAACACTCCCTCCGACGGGCAACACCCTGAGAAAACGGATTCTCCCATTTCTGGTGATCACCAGGTGAGAGGTCCTGGAACCGATGTCGATCACGGCGAGCGTCCCTGAGGTGTTCCTGCCGAAAAGCCGCCACAGGGCAAATACTTGGATGTCAAATGCCGTCACAGTCAGGCCTGCACGGGAAAAAATGCCGTAATACCGGTAAACGGTACTGGCCGGGACGGCCAGCAGCAGCACGTTCTGGCCCTCTTCGCCGTCGACATCCCCGGTTCTGCCCTCGGCTAACCTGACATGCCTGAATATAAACTGATCCGAAGGAGAAGGCAGGTACTTTTCTATTTCGATTTCGGCGGCAGCCGCCAGCTCCTTATCGCTCATCAAGGGGAAGCGCATGACCCGGCTGATTACCTTTTCGCCTCCGATACAGGCGATCACCTCATGTATTCCCTCAGTTCTGACCTGGCTTAAAACCTCAACCAGATGCTCCTCATCAAACTGTTCCGTCCAGACACCGGGAGGGCTCGGGTACTTCGTCAGGGAAACAATTTCAGCCATACCACCTGAGATCCTGACTTCCGCCACTTTGATCCAGTTGGTGCCGATATCCACACCGGTAAATTGGTTCTTGCGAGGCAATATCTTTTGAAGAAAATCCTTCATGATAACCGCCTTGTTGAGAAATTGCACTTTCGCGTGATCCTGTACAGCAAACACATACCAGATTTTCGACATTTACAATTGTTTACATGTGGTAACAATGATAATTCTCTACTTCATTCGATAATACTTCCTAAAATCCTGCATTTTTTTGTTTTATAGCCTAAGTTAAAAAAACCACCATCCACATAGAATACTTCTGTCTCAGATGATGTAGGCTAAGCGCACCAGCTTTTCTCCTTTTTTCAACCTTTATCCCGGATCCGATAATACAATAAACCACCGGCGTTCCAGGAGGAACTGCCGACTGTTCCGCATTGAGATTAAATGTTAAATGAGCGTATTGATCAACAAAAAATCGGCTTTCCCGATCATGCAGAAAATCAACCTCCCTGCCAGCTCTTGATCGTAACTTTCGGGTACGGGTTGTCTGGTATAGCACTGGTATCCTTGACCCTTTGAAAAAATTCCTTAAGGCTCCGCTCGACCAGATCGGGATCTGTTCTGATCTCTGTCTTCCCGCTGATTTTATTCTTATCTAGTTTTTGAGTAACAATGGATCCGAAAAGTTCTTTGTTGCCACTGCCACAAAGAGAGCCACAGGCAACTATTACGGCATCAATATCGCTGTTACCTTTGACAGAAACATCACCGAGGGCTATTAGCGTCAGTAATAAACCGTTATCCCTGTCATTCCTCTGTAGATCCTCTACAGAAATATCTCCTGTGGCAACAATTGTAGCTGGCACGAAATAGGTTCCTGAAATCGAAACATCCCCCTCAACAATATATATCCCATTTGCTTCCAAACTTGTTATATCAAGAAAATCATCCTGTTCTTGACTTGCTCTTCTGCCATTACTATCTTCATCAATTGTGATGCCTCCACTGAAACATTGCGTTGCATTGTCCCGGAACCAATTCATTGAAGGAAGTTTAGGAAAAGGTGGTATATGACTATAGTTGGGATATTTATCCTTAGAATTTATTCGGTTATGTTTATCAGTTATCTCTCCTGAAGCAAACACAACGGCATTAATATCGGCGTTAGAACCAAAGGTAAGATCTCCATTGACAATCATCTGAGGTTTCTTACTCTGTCCGGCGGGAAGAAGGGTAAAGTTACCTACCACATCTGTGTCAATATCAGCCGGAGTTTCAGGCAATATGCTCAGGCCGTTAAATACATCAGCCATTGTGGTTACCAGAACACCCACTTCCAGTGTTTTGTAAGCTTCGCGGTATCTCCCCTTCGAGGTAATTTTCATCAGGCTGCCAATTTCATTCTGGGTATCGATATCATTAATGGTAACCTCGTCGATCACCCCGTCGGCATAAGGTGCGTTATGTATGCTTAGTTCCTCAAAGCCGGGGTCTGGGTGGATGAACCTCTGCCGCAGGTCAGCCAAGGCCATTTCGACGCCTGCATCGGCGATATAATAAGCCTTCTTCTGCCATATGTCCCGGATAGCGTTCCTTCGCACTGCGGTGCTCAGTGTCACCGCCGCACTGCCGATTAAAAAAATCACAGTGCTCAGTATTAGCACGAGTAGAAGCGCTTGCCCTTTCTTGTTTCGAAGCATGTGATACACCATTATCCGCTCTCCCCAACCCGTAAGTTAACCTCTGTGCTCAGCCGCACCTTCTCGCTCTTTCCCTTCTCCCCTTCGATGGTAATCGTGATGCTGTTCCCCTCCCTGGTAAAAACGAGTTTCGTGATGACGCGGCCGGTGACAGGAAGCCACGTATACCCGCCCGTACCTTCGAACTTCTCCTCAATCTCTCCCTCCTTCTCCCCCTCCTTCTTGTCGAGACGGTATCCGCTGCTCTTCTCGCTGAATGAGAGGGTAAACTCGATGTGGGAACTGGGAACCTCATCTAGATTTTCTGGAATAATGGTGTCAGGTTTGGCCTGCTTTATTTTGACGGCCATCCTGGCCATCGCGATCCGTAGGTTCTCCTGCACTTCGATCCTGTCGCGCTCACGTACATAGCTCCGGTAGCCGCTCAGGTAAAGGAGGGAGATGCCGGTTACGACAAAAGCCATGATGGTCAGGGCAATCAGCATCTCTATGAAGGTGAAACCCTGGTTGCGGCGCACCCCCCTCACCTCCTGAGCCTTTCGCTCGTGAGCGACACTTCCCGCTGTCTGTTTCCGGTCGCTTGATAGGTAACGGTGACGGTAACCGTGGCCAGATTGCCATTTGGCGCAACGGTTACCTGGTAGGCATAGCCGGTGTCGACTCCCTTGAAAATGGCATATGTAGTGGTGGTATCGGGTATGGTATCCCAGGCGCCTTCCACCGTGGCAGTACGCGTTGCGCCATTGTAATCCGCGATCTTCCGCACCTGCCCGGCGCCCGTCCCGCCGGTAATGGCTATCGTCATCCCGTTGTAGCTGTCGTTGGCGTCGCTGGCCCCGCTCTCAAGTTGGATGGTGGTGGCCGTTCCGTCCCGCGCCGTCCCGAGCTGGTTTTCGGGAGCAGCCTTTACCTGCTCGAGTATCTCCTGAGCCATGTTGGCAGCCTCCACATCGTGGCGCGCTACCGCCGTATCCCTGCTCCCGACCAGAAAAAGCCCCATCAGAGCAGCGCTGGTGAGTCCGAGAATGACCAGAGCCACCATCACCTCAATCAGGCTCATGCCGCTTTTTCGCAATCTAAAATAGTCGTATATAGCCATAAATAATAAAATTCACAAGAACTAATTTTTTCTACTATTTCAGAATTTTTTGATATCAGGAAATCTTTGTGATGGATAGTTTAATAAGAGGCCGTTTAAACAGCCCCTTTAAAGAATTCAAATTTAATTTTACTCTTATTTTGCGTTACCATCTGGATCAGTATCATTTGTTATTCTAATACCAGGTGGATCTATCAGTTCACCATTTTTACATTCGGCAGCCACAACATCCCCGCTTTGTTTCTGGACATTGCTATATCCTGTATAAACAACACATGAATCTTTTGTAGAAGACACAGCATATTTGTAATTTTGTCCCCATGGATCTTTTGTATCTAATGTAAATGGAGAAGTAGTACTTGATGCTTTCATGCCGGCATTTAAAAGCTCATCCTGGCTTACAGGATATGCTCCATTTTCAGAATAGTATGCATCTAACGCAGCCTGCATCGTGCTTATTTGTGACTTCGCTTTTGCCACCCTCGAATTCTCGATATACCCCAAATAGAACTTGATGCCGCCTGCAATCAAGACTGCGATGATGATCAGGACGACCATCATTTCAATCATGGTGAAGCCCTTTTCGCTGCGCAAATACCTTTTCAGGTTCAACATTCGCACCTCTCCTCTCCGAATTTCATATCTTTCTCTGCATTCCTGCGTGAAATAAAATGCGTTTTTTTTCTACGGCATTCCTCCGGGCATACCCCCTCCCTGTATTGCTCCCGACAGGCCGAACAAAGGAAAATAGATGGAAATCGCTATAAACCCCACCAGGATGCCCACCACGGCGATTAAGAGGGGTTCCACGATGTTGGATAGCCGGGCAATCATTGCCTCCACCTCCTGCTCGTAGAAGGCTGCCAGCTTTTCCAGCATGCCGTCCAGGGCACCGGATTCCTCACCGATGCCGATCATGTTGACGGCCATCGGGGGAAAGATCTTGCTTTTGATGAGAACCGGCGCCATCCTTTCTCCTTCCTTGATATTGCGCATGGCTTCGGCGATTTCCTTAGCAGCAATTGAGTTTCCTACCACCTTTTCCACCGTTTCCAGGGAGCGCAGCAGCGGGATTCCGCTCCTGAGCAAAGTCGCCAGCGTGCGGGAAAACCTGGACACGATCGTCTTGGTTGCCAGGGGCCCCACCACGGGGATCTGCAGCAGCAAACGATCGACAAACTTTCTGCCGCTTTCGCTGGCGATCCCCTGTCTTGCAGCGACAAACAACCCGGCCATGCCCGCCAGAAACAGGTACCAGTACCCGGTCAGGGCGCCGCTGATCCCCATCAGGATGCGGGTAGGCAGGGGAAGGACGGCTCCCGACTGGGCAAAGATGTCGGCAAAGATGGGAACGATCAGGGTGATCAGGACGAGTACGGACAGGAGAGCCATTCCGGCAATCATAGCCGGGTAGGCCATGGCCGATTTGATCTTTTCCCTGAGTTGATGGTCCTTTTCGAAATGGACCGCCAGGCGCTCCAGCGTCTGGTCAATCGTGCCGCTGACCTCACCTGCAACAAGCATGTTGATAAAGATCTCGGGGAGGTGCTCCCTGTAGCCGCGAAAGGACTCGCTCAGGCCTTTCCCCTTCTCGATCTCGCCCGCCACTTCAACAAGGATACCGCGCAGTTTTTTGTTCTCCGTCTGACAGGCCAGGATGTTGAGGCACTGGAGCAGAGGGATTCCCGCTCCGGCCATGGTGGCAAACTGCCGGCAGAAAACGGCAAGGTCCCGCACGGCAATTCTTCTTTTGAAAACCCTGTCAAGGTCGATATTTAAACTGCGCACCGGGCTTAATTTAACAACAAACAGGTTTTTTTCACGCAGGAGGGCGATGGCTTCTCCCGGGCTGCCGGCCTCAACTTTTCCGGTTATCAGCCGCCCGGAAAGGTTTCTCGCCCTGTAATTGTAAGAAACTCCTCCCATTCCTACTTGACCAGACCTTTCATCAGGATCTCCGGGTCCCGCGCCCGGTTCAAAACCTCATCCCGACCGATTATCCCTTTTTGGTAAAGCTCCCGCAGGGACATATCAAGGGTCTGCATCCCGTAGCGTGCACCGGTCTGCATATGCGATAGTATCTGGTAGGTCTTCCCCTCCCTGATCAGGTTCCTCACAGCCGGGGTAGCGATCAGGATTTCCAGCGCCACAACCCGGCCGGGCTTATCCACCCTTGAAATAAGCTGCTGGGAGACAATCCCCTCGAGGGTGTCTGCCAGCTGGATGCGGATCTGCTGCTGTTGTGCCGGCGGGAAAACGTCGATGATCCGGTCGATGGTCTCGGCCGCTCCCGGCGTGTGCAGTGTGGCAAGCACCAGGTGGCCTGTCTCCGAAGCCGTGATTGCCGTGGCAATCGTCTCCAGATCACGCATCTCTCCAACCAGGATGACGTCCGGGTCCTCACGCAGGGCGGCACGCAAGGCGGCGGCGAAGGATCTGGTATCCCCTCCGATCTCCCGCTGGTTGACGATGCTGAGATTGTGCCTGTGCAGGTATTCGATCGGGTCTTCGAGGGTGATGATGTGCAGCCTTTTTTCACTGTTGATGAGGTCGATCATCGCGGCCAGGGTTGTGGACTTGCCGCTGCCCGTAGGGCCGGTCACCAGCACCAACCCCTTTGGCCTTCTGGCAAGCTGCATGAGGGTATCCGGCAGGCCCAATTCCTGGAAGGAAGGGATACGGCTATTGAGCAGCCGCATGACCATGGCTATGCTGTTCCTCTGTTTGAAGACATTGACGCGCACCCTTGCCACACCCGGAACAGAGTAGGAAAAATCCAGTTCCCCTTTTTCCTGCATGCGGTTATACTGCTCCGGAGTCATGATTTGCCGCGCCAGCGCCTCCGTATCCGGAGGCGTCAGGTTCCTGATCTCCCCCGTATCAACAATGTCGAACTTCCCCGCCAGTTCCGGTGCGTCAAAGGGATAGAGAATGCCGTTTAGCCTTATAATAGGAGGCCTGCCAACTGTGATATGGACGTCCGATGCCCCAAGTTTTGCAGCCTGGGCAATAATATCGACGGTATTCACGCCTTTTCCTCCCGAAAGACGACTCGCATGATTTCCTTGATCGTGGTTATCCCCTGCAGAGCTTTACTGATGCCGTCCTCTTTGAGCGGAACCATGCCTTCCAGCAGGGCAGCCTGTCTCAATTCCTCAACCCAAGCCCTCTTCAAAATGAGCTTCTGCAGGGCAGGCTTGACTGCAAGCACCTCGTGGATTGCGATTCTCCCGCGGTAGCCGGTCTGGTTGCACTGTTCGCATCCCTTTCCAACAAAGAAACCGTCGGGGCTCTCAACCCCTGCAAAGGCAAGCTCGGCCTCATCCGGCACATAGGGCTCCCGGCAGTTCGGGCAAATCCTGCGCACCAGGCGCTGGGCAACCACTCCAAGGGCTGAAGAGGCCACCATAAAAGGCTCAACCCCCATGTCCACAAGTCTGGTCAGCGCACCCGGGGCGTCGTTGGTGTGGAGGGTGGACAGCACCAGGTGCCCGGTTGTGGCAGACCGGACGGCAATCTCCGCTGTCTCCAGGTCGCGTATCTCGCCGATCATGATCACATCGGGGTCCTGGCGCAGGATCGATCTCAGGTAGGTCCCGAATGTTGCGCCCGTTTTAACATTGACCTGGATCTGGTTAACCCCCTCCAGCACGTATTCCACGGGGTCCTCGACGGTGATAATATTTTTCTCGACACTGTTGAGACTTTTCAAAGCGGTATAAAGCGTGGTGGTCTTTCCGCTTCCGGTGGGTCCTGTGACCAGCACCATCCCGTATGAGCTTTTCAGAAAATTCATAAAGTATTTAAGGTTGTAATCGGAAAAACCAAGCTGATCAAGGGTTAAATTTTTGATGTTCTCTTTGTTGAGGAGCCGGATCACCACCTTCTCCCCGAAAATTGTCGGTACCGTGGAAACCCTCAGGTCCATATCGTAATGGAGCAGTTTCAACGGGATGCGGCCGTCCTGGGGTAGCCTGCGCTCGGCAATGTCCAGGCTGGCCATTACTTTGACACGCGAAACCACTGCATGGCTCATCCTGCGGGGCATTTTCATGACATGGTGGAGCACTCCGTCAACCCGGAATCGCACCAGAACATGGTTTTCAAAGGGTTCAATGTGGATATCGCTCGCATCCTCCTCGATCGCCCTCATCAGCAGGGAGTTCACGAGCTTAATCACAGGGGCGTCGTCAACGATGTTCTCCTCTATTTTGACCGTTTCCTCTTCAGTCTCTTTTTCAAGCTCTTTAAGGGCCTCTTCCACCTCCGGAAGCCCGAAGTGTTTTTCTATCAAGGCATCGATCTCCTTGTCCGTAGCCTTTACCGGTTCAATGTCGTACCCTGTCAGCAGCCTGAGATCATCCATGGCCATAACATTGCAGGTATCAACCATGGCTACGAACAATCTGTTTCCCTCTTTTTTAACGGGGATCATCCTGTGCTTCCTCAGCAATTGTTCCGGCACGACCCTGAGCAGTTCGGAATTTATTTGCAGATCGATATTGTTCAGCCTTTCGATGCCAAGGACCTGATTCAGGTCATCCTCCGTGATCATCCCTAACCTTATCAAAACACGCCCCAGCAGCCCTCCTGTATCAGCCTGGACGCGCAGGGCTTTCTCCAACTGTTTTCTGGTAATAATCCCTTTTTCAATTAGGGTTTCTCCAAGCAGTTTCCTTTTTGGGACCACAGCCATAACCGGAACTCCACTTTTTGTTATGTATTATTAAATTACGCCAAGATTTGTAACTATCCTGCATGAAATGTGCAGCAGGATCGCTGCAGGAAGGTGATTCGGGAGTTTCCAGGAAGACGGAAGGAGCTGTTCGGCACTCTACGGGGCCGATATCCTGTTCCGGCAAATTATACCAGCCTCCTCTAACTGTTTCAGGGATGCTTCCATAGTTTGCATACCGTATCTCCCGCCTGTTTCCATGGTCGAGCCAATCTGCTGGAACTTACCTTCTCTGATCAGGTTCCTGACGGCTGGAGTAACAACCAGGATCTCCACTGCAAGCACCATACCTTTTCCGTCAGCCCGTGGAATCAACCGCTGAGAGATTATCCCCTGAAGAACGGATGCAAGCCTAGCAAGCACTTGGTGATGCCGGTGCGCCGGAAACATATCAATGAGGTCTTCTATGGTCTGTACGGCACCGGTGATATCGTAAGAGGCGAGGACAAGTTTGCCGGTTTCGGCCGCTCCAAGCGCCGCCGAGACAGTATCCGATTCCTGCATTTTCCCTACCAGGATCACATCGGCGTCCTGTCGTACTGCCGAGCGCAAGCCGCCCGCAAAGGAGCCCGTATCCTCCCCCACCTCACGCTGGTTGACAATCCCCCGCTTGTGGTTGTGAACATATTCGATAGGAGCTTCCAGTGTAATGATTAGGCAGGTTCGTTCACTGTTAACAAGGTCGATCATCGCCGCCAGAGTGGTGGTTTTTCCGCTTGCAGCGGGGCCTGTAACAATAACCAGTCCCTCGCGTCTCCTGGCGAGCTCTTTGACAATCTCGGGAAGTCCAAGTTCTTTAAAACTTCTTATCCTTGCGGGAATAACACGAATTGCCGCGGCGCAGCCACCCTGCTGGCGGTATGCAATGCAGCGAAAACGGCTTCCATCCGGTAGCGTGTAGGCAAAAGCAATTTCTCCATTCTGTACAAAACTTCTCCACTGTTCCTCGGTGGCAAGGGAACGAAGGATCCTTTCGGTATCCCTGGCGGTAAGCGGCGGGAGTTCGATAGGAGAAAGGTGTCCGTTGACCCGGACAAAAGGAGGTGCCCCCGCAGACAAATGCAGATCCGAGGCGCCCATCTGTGCAGCAGTCCACAAAAGTTCAACGCTTTCCAACTGGCTCAAGACAGTTCACCTCTTTCCGCCCGGCACCTTTCCAGGGCGGACCTGATCACGTCCCGGCCGACATCGGCATCAATGACCACCCGGCCAAGAGCAACGGGAAGCACAAAACGAGGCCACCCCCCCTGAGCCTTTTTATCCCGCGGGAGAACCTCAATTATTTCCTCGGCTTTGAAGGGAATCCGGACCGGAAGCCCGGCATGCTCCAGTATGCCGGCCAGGCGCATTGTGAGGTCCGGGCCGCACAGCCCCTTTTCCTCTGCAATTGCAGCAGCAGCCACCATCCCTGCCGCAACCGCCTCACCGTGCCTGTAAACCCGATATTTCGTCAGGACCTCCAGGGCATGCCCGATGGTGTGGCCGAAATTGAGGATCGCCCGCAACTCCTGCTCCGTTTCGTCTTTTTCTACGATTCCCGCCTTGATGGCGCATGATCGCTTGACAACCTCGATCAGTACATCTTGATCAAGTCTGAGGATCTTTTCAAGGTTTTCTTCCAGAAATTCAAAAAAGTCCTTATCCCGGATGACGCCATACTTGATCACCTCAGCCAACCCCGCCCGTATCTCTCTCAACGGCAGGGTTTTCAATGTTGCCACATCCGCAAACACCAGCCGCGGTTGGTAAAAGCATCCGATCATATTTTTCCCCAGCGGGTGATTGACGGCCACCTTCCCCCCTACCGAACTGTCCACCTGGGCCAGCAGGGTAGTCGGCACCTGTACCAAAGGAACGCCGCGCATATAGGTCGCCGCCACGAAACCGGCCAGATCCCCGATCACTCCTCCGCCGAGGGCAATCATGGCACTTCGCCGCTCCACTCCCCCCTCAAGGGCCCGGGTGTAGAGCTGTCCGGCAGATTCCAGGGATTTATACTCTTCACCGTCGGGCAGTTCCTGGTAGAGGACCTCAAAACCCGCATCCCGCAACGCCCGGGTGACCTGTTCCCCATAGAGCCTCCCCACAACCTCGTCCGTGATAACAAAGACACGGGAGGCCAGTGAAAGGGGTATAAGGTACCTTCCCAGGTGTGGCAACTGAGAAGATACGATAAAGATCGGATAGCTGCGCTGGCCAAGGTTTACTTTGAGTTCTACTCCCATCCCCGCTCCCTCAATACCGCAACGATTTTATCTACGACCTCTTGGATACCGAGATCCGAAGTGTCTATTCTGCAATCACAATCCTCATAATAGGGCGCCCTTTCCTGCAGCAGGCTCTCAATCTGTTCCATTAACCGCTCCCGATCCGCCAGTAGCGGCCGGTTGTTATGGCACCGTACCCGCCGGGCGATCACCTCAGGCCTGGCCTGCAGCAGCACGATTACCCCGCTTTTTCGGAGGTTTTGCATGTTTTCCGGGTCTAAAACCACCCCGCCGCCGGTCGCGATCACCGTGTTGCGGAAACCGGCGGCTTTTTCCACGACAGAGCGCTCCTCCGCCCGAAAGCGTTGCTCTCCGTATCGCTTAAAGATCTCATGGATTTTCAACCCGGTGGCGCACTCGATCTCCCTGTCCGTGTCGATGAAGTTCATGTTCAGCCGCGAGGCCAGCCGGCTGCCCACCGCAGTTTTTCCCGTTCCCATGAAGCCGGTCAGGACGATGTTATCATTCTTCAAATTCTTCCACCCCATCACACCTTTTCGAGATAAGCCCGATATTCCCCCCATCTCAGCCGGATCTCGTCCAGGGTATCGTTACCGAACTTTTCGAGCACCGCATCAGCCAGAACCCATGCCGTCACGGCTTCGGCAACAACGGCGGCAGCGGGGACCACGCACACATCGCTGCGCTCCACCGCAGCCCCGGCCTCTTCTTTCGTGAAAAGATCCACACTGGGCAGGGGATTACGCAGGGTAGGAACGGGTTTTACGGCGGCCCTCATCACCAGAGGCTCCCCGTTGGTCATACCCCCCTCGATGCCGCCGGCATGATTCGTAGGCCTGTAAAAGCCTCGACCCTTTTCATAACAAACCGGATCGTGGAACTTCGAACCCGCCAGACCCGCACCCCGGAAACCCAGTCCGATCTCCACACCTTTCACCGAAGGAATGCTCATCAAAGCTGCTGCCAGGCGGGTGTCGAGGCGCCGGTCCCAGTGCACATGGCTCCCTAGGCCGGGGGGAAGGCCAAGGCAGACGACTTCAAACACCCCGCCCAGGGTGTCCCCGGCTTCCTGGGCCCGCTCGATCTCCCGGATCATCTCGCCGGCCTTCTCCCGGTCAGCGCAGCCCACCGGAGACGACCGGGCGAGTTCGGCAATTTCCGCATATTCCTTCCGGTCTGCATCTGCCGCGCCGCAGGCTGCGACGCCGATCTGTACCACATGGCTGAAAATCATACAGCCGAGGTGCTCCAGGAGCGTCCGGGCAACCGTTCCGACGGCAACCCTGGCTGCCGTCTCCCTGGCGCTGGCTCTTTCCAGGACATTTCTTAAGTCTATGTGCCGGTACTTCAAGGCTCCCGCCAGATCGGCATGCCCCGGCCGCGGCCTGGTAACCCTCTTTTCAGCCTCTCTCTCAGGGTTAATCTCCCCGGCGTCGGCAGACATCACATCATGCCAGTTTTCCCAATCCCGGTTTCTGACTACCAGAGTGATGGGACTCCCCAGGGTCAGGCCCTTCCTGACCCCGGACAGAACCTCCGCTTCATCCTGTTCAATCTTCATGCGACCCCCGCGGCCAAAGGAGGACTGCCGCCGCTTAAGCTGCTCGTCTATAACCTGCTTGTCCAGCGGCACACCTGCGGGAAAGCCTTCGATAATAGCAGTAAGGGCTGGGCCGTGCGATTCTCCCGCCGTTAAAAAACGCAGCATCAAACACTCTCCTCACTTCATGTTCCCAAAGCCTTTTCCGCCGCCACCCGCATCACCGCCACGGGCGCCTTCCGTCCTGTCCACAACTCAAAGGCCAGTGCGCCCTGGTAAACAAGCATCCCGATTCCGTTGAAAACCCGGCAACCCCTGGCTTCTGCTTCCAGCAAAAGGCGCGTTTTCCTTGGGTTGTAAACGAGGTCATAGACTATCAACCCCGGCCGCAGGGCTGCCGGGTCCGGTAAAGGTACCTCATCAGTATGGGGGTGCATACCGGCAGAGGTGGCGTTAACCAGGAGATCCGCCCGGGCCAGCGCCCGCCTTAGGGCTATGCCCTGTAAATCGCCTGTTTCCAACTCACATGCCGCCGACCGGGAGATATCCCTGGCCAGCGCTTCGGCACGGGAAGGATTTCTGTTAAATATCCCCAGGCTCTCCACTCCTCCTAAGGCAAGGGCATAGGCCACCGCCCGGGCCGCCCCCCCGGCTCCCAGGATCACCACACGACTTCCAGCGGGATCGAACCCTGCATCAGCACGGAGGGACTCGAGAAAACCGGGGGCGTCTGTGTTATAACCGATCAGGCGGCCTTCCCGGTTGACAACGGTGTTCACGGCACCGATGAGCCCGGCCTGTTCCTCTACCTCGTCAAGATATGGGAGCACCCCCTCTTTATGAGGAATGGTGATGTTTGCTCCTCCTAGGCCCAAAGCCCTGATTGCCTTGACAGCCGCCGCCAGGTCATCAACTTTTACATCAAAGGCAAGGTAGCAGCAGTTAAGCCCCAGCTCCCCAAATGCCTCGTTATGCATCAACGGCGAAACAGAATGAGCTACAGGGTGCCCAATTAAGGCGAAAACCCTGTCGTACTGTCCGGTACCTTTCATTTCGTCTCCCTGTACCTTTGATAACCACGGAATGCTTCAGGTTCGCTCGCATAAATTTAAGCAGTCAACCATGCGGGATTCAGACGATATTTTCCATACACCTTAGCACAATATAAGTCTTTTGACAACCTACAAGCCACCGAAAGTAAATTTCCGTCGATCTGCGCCGGGAGCTACACCTCAGACCAGGTGCCCTCCACCCTGTCTCTTTAAGTGCCGGTGCCTGCTTCCTACCAATAGCCTGCATAAGGCGGCAGCGCAGTCGAAAACGGCAACCAGGAGGAGGATCAATGGCTGAGGCCCACGGTGTTAGCTTTTTGGGTACCCTTGGCAGTTACGTTTTCTGCAATATCTGGTTGGTTGGTTGATACACTCAGTTGGCGTTCTCGGACGCTAAGGCCGCTCATACAAAATTAGCCTCTCCAACAGGCGCATAAAGCGCGTCCCGATAAATTCTTTCTTGCTGATCGGTGTCACCAGAATTGTGAGAAGCCCTAACCTGTTGCCACCAAGCATATCGGTAAAGACCTGATCTCCAATAACAGCGGTTTCCTCTTTCCCGGTCTGCATGAGTTCCATCGCCCGGAGGAAACTCCGGCGCCTGGGCTTCCGGGCCCGGGCGACAAAGGGGACCCCCACCCTTTCTGCAATTCTCCGCACCCGCTCGTCGGAATTGTTGGAGACAAAACATAACCGGAGACCTATCCTTTCGGCCCGTTGGAGCCAATCCACGGTTTGTCGGGACAATTCGGGGTTGTTCCACTCCGTCAGGGTATTATCGAGATCGATGATTACCCCCCGGATTCCATCACGGTAAAGCCGTTCGAGTGGTATGTCAAAAATTGAATTATAAATCTGTTTGGGGCGAAACAAATCCAAGATCATTGCAGCTATCCTCCGGTTGAAATAACCCTGCCCGACCATTTGCTGCCCTGACGACTGTCCCGCCGCTCGAGTTCCTTTTCGATAGCACCGATTACCTGCGCTTTGCCGACATTCCAGCGGGGCGCCAGAAGACGGTCGGAATCCAGGACATCACCCACCAACCGGTGAACTACAAGATCCGAACGCAGGTGTTCTAAAAAATCACAGACCAAGCCGACATACTCCATAAAGGTTAACGTCTTAACCTCTCCACGGCGATACATCTCTGCCAACGGTGTGTTCTCGATGACCTGAAGGTGGTGAAATTTTACTCCTTGAATCCCTTGCGAACTCAAGAAGACCGCCGTCTCCAGCATATCTTCACGCGATTCGCCGGGCAGCCCCAGGATCACATGTGCACAGAGGAGGATACCCCTCCCCTGGCTGCGGGCAACCGCATCCTCAAAATCACACCGCCTGTGCCCACGGTTGATCAGGTCTAGGGTACGATCATGGGCCGACTGGAGTCCCAACTCAAGCCATATGTGCCAGCGGCCCGCATACTCTTCCAGCAGATCCAGCACCTCGTTCGGGACGCAGTCAGGCCTGGTAGCAATGCACAATCCCACCACATCAGGTTCTTTCAACGCCTGCTCGTAAAGCAGCCGGAGCTTTTCAACAGGTGCATAGGTATTGGTGAAAGGCTGAAAATAGACCAGGTACTTCTGGCCCTCTTTTCGTTTTATCCCGGCCTTACCCTTGGTTATCTGCTCATGCAAAGATGCCGGTCCGCTTTCTGCAACAGGGCTGAAACCGGGGTTCCAACAAAAGATACAGCCTCCCCTGCCGATGGTGCCGTCCCGGTTTGGACAGGTGAACCCGGCGTGAACCGGAATCTTATAAACGCGGCATCCAAATCTTTGGCGAAAGAAAGTGCTTAAAGCGAAATAACGCATGCTAATCCTATCTTCTCCGTGCCAAATTCAACTCATTCTTTATCAGAAAGGTATATATTTTCCTTATCAAATTAGCACATCACCGGGCTTTTGACAACTAAACCCGCTCTTTTCTGCCCTTTTTTATAAATCATGAGCGAAACAGAAATGGCAAACCTGTCAATATGTGGAGGAAAAAAGCTTCAAATGACGCCCGGTTCGTCAGTAAATTATGTATTTGCTGGGAAAACGAGAAAAACGGCCTTACGGCCGTGTTAGTTCTCTCCTGACAACTCTTTTAGGTGAAAATAGACAAGAGAACCGTCCCCTTGTCTACCCTTCTGACAACTCTTTTAGGAGCTTTTTTATCGCTCGTTTTTCAATTCGTGATACGTAGCTTCGCGATATACCCAGGTAACGAGCTATCTCCCGCTGTGTTCGTTTTAGACTGCCAAACAAACCATACCTGAGCTCCAAAACCTTGCGTTCCCGTTTATTGAGTTTCTTGACCTTTTCCAGCAAACGCCGCTCTTCAAAAAAATTTTCAACCATTTCGGAAATAGCCTCGGGACCGGTTCCCAGCACATCCATCAGGGTAATTTCGTTCCCTTCTTTGTCCGTGCCGATTGGATCGTAAAGGGAAACCTCACTCTTATTCTTTTTAGATGCCCTGAGGAACATCAGGATTTCATGTTCAAAGACTATACCTGCGCGGTAATTATTGTAAGTACCGTCTTTCCGAAACCGCTTCGTAACTCTATTTCTGGAGGGACAAAGATGAAGACAGATCCGGGATCTTCAGTGTAATGGTAACAGAAACACCGTCCATGGACCTGGCCGGATGGCCGGGTGTTGGCCGGCCCGAGACAAGAATCTGTGATACCATTGACCTCACGACCGCCCGCTTTTCTTCGAAGCTAAGCCCGTCGATATGCTCAAGAACATATACGGCCAGGTTTTTAAAGTTTTCCAGCCTAGCGACAGCGTTGCTCCTCGCCCGCAGGTTCGCCTCAAGCTCTTTTTTTCTCTGCTCAAGCTTCTCTTTCCTGTGCTTGAGTTCGTCCAGCTTCTTTTTGGTCTTCCCGTCCAGTTCGAGCAAGCCTGACGCCAGAGCGTCCAGGACGGCCTCCCGGCCTTTATCAACTTCTTTTATGTGGTTCTCGACGCGTTCCAGCTCCTGCTCTAGATCTCCTGTATCTTTTACGTTAGATGCCGCTTCTCTTGCGATAAGATCGGGATGAAAAAGATATGTCTTTATCTGCTCCCAGACCAGGTTTTCCAGGACATCGGCCAGTATCGCCTTGGGGGACTTGCACCCCGTGTTCCTCGACACGCTTCTTGAGCGACGGCAGGTGTAGCGACGGTCTGACTTGCCCCAGGACCTGATATAAGCTCCGACCATCGGGTTGCCGCAGTCGGAGCACGTCAGTATGCCCGACAGCAGGTAATTCCTTTTTCCCTTCTTTACCCGAAGACGCCTGCCCTCCGCTATCTTCTCCTGAGCCTGCTCCCATACCGCCGGATCAACTATGGCGGGAACGCGGATTGTCACCACATTTTCAGGCTGGCGCGGCTTATTGTTCGACCAGTCGAACTTGCCGTACTTCCATTCTCCTTTGTAGACCGGATTGACAAGGATCTGCCTCACCACCTGCCTGTGCCAGAAGCCCCTTCTCTTTCTCGTCGGCACTCCCATATCGTTCAGGCGGGCGGCAACCCCGGAGATGCCGATGTCCTCAGAGACGTACCAGTTGTAGATTTTCTTGACGACATCCGCCTCATCCTTGTTTATGCTCACCTGTCCCGTTTCCTTTTCGTATGTGTAGCCATACACGTAGAAACCGGTCGGAATTCCTCCCTGTTGCGCCTTCTGGAATTTGCCGCGCACCATCCTCTCTTTTATCTTCTCTCTTTCGTATTCGGCAACCGCCCCTTTGATGGAATAAAACAACCTGCCTTCAGGAGTATCCTTCCAATCGAAATCAAGGAACTCCAGCTTTACTCCCGCTTTTTCAAACTCCTCCGTAAGCAGCAGTTGGTGCGCCAGTTTCCGGCTCAGCCGATCGGGATCCCGGACTATAATGCAGTCAACTTGGCCCGACTGCACCGCCTCTCTAAGGGCCTCCAGGCCCGGCCTGTACAGTACGGCCCCAGAAACCCCTTCATCAGCAAACACCTTGATTTCGTCGGCCTGAAGCTCTTTCGCCCTCTTCGTGCAGGCGCTTTTCTGTTCGGCCAGGCTGTAACCGTGCTGGACCTGATCTTCGGTGCTCACGCGGATATAGATCGCAGCCAGCATTTATTCCTGAGCACCTCTGCAACCTGTTCCTGTTTGACCGCCGTTTTTCAGCCCCAGCACGAAATACAGCACGCCTTGCTCCCTGCGTTCCTTTTCTTCCAGAACTTTTCTCGCAAGTAACCGCACCGCGTGTTTGAGGCCATCGCCTCCGACGAAGACTACTTTCACTATTGGTTTGTTTTGGTTTTCTTTTCTCTGGTTTTTTGCTTTCGACGCCAAAGGGGTTGCCTCCTTCTTGTGATTTCTATTCCTGCTATGGTTTGTCCTACAACAGGGAGATAACGGAAACTCTTCAGAGCATCACTCGAAGCAGTAGGATTCCGTCGACAAGAAAACGGCAGGCGATCGAAAACTAATGCGCATAAAGAGCCTGCCCCCAAAAGCCTGGACAGGCTCCAGCAGTTGGCTTTGATGAGAGCCGCCCAGAGCGGCGGCACTAAAAGGGACGTTGCAATAATAACGATTCTGCTCCACACAGGCCTGAGGGTGTCCGAAATCTGCGGCTTGAATATAGGTGACGTGGTCTTGAAAGAAAAAAGCGGTTACGTAACGGTTATAGGAAAAGGAAGGAAACGGAGAACAGTCCCTCTGAACGCTACGGCAAGAAACGCTCTCAAGAATTGGCTCGACATCAGAGGGAACAATCCCGGCCCCCTTTTCATCAGTGGCAAGAAGAATAGAATATCTGTCAGAGCGGTCCAGCGCATGATCGAAAAATACGCTTATAAGGCGCGCCTGGAAGGCGTCACACCCCACACTCTGAGGCATACCTTCTGCAAATCCTTGATAGATTCAGGGGAAAGTATTGACCGCGTAGCGGTTCTTGCAGGGCATGAGAATTTGAACACCACAGCAAGATACACCAGGCCTACGCAAATTGATCTCCAGAAAGCCGTGGAGAAACTGTCATGGGAGTAGGAAGAACAGCCGGGAAACGGTGCGGCGCATTTTAAAAGCGCACCACCTGCAGCCTCACCGGATTAAGTACTTTTTAACCCGGACCGACCCGCACTTCTTTCAAAAAGCAGAGCAGGTGCTAAAGCTTTACCAATCACCTCCCGAAGATGGAGTGGTCATTTGCGTAGATGAGCGTACCGGCATTCAGGCGCTGGAGAGAAAGCACCCGGGTCTGCACATGCTTCCCGGCCACTGTCAGAAGCAGGAGTTTGAGTACAAACGGCACGGTACCTTTTGCCTGATTGCCGGGCTGAACATCGCCACCGGAAAAGTTTTCGGCCAGTGCTACGAGCGCCATACCAACGTAGAGTTCCGGGATTTTTTGGAGAAGTTGCTGGCCTCCTTTGCCAATCAGAAACTTTATATCATTTTAGATAACTTAAAGACCCACCTCAACAGCAATGTCCAGGAGTTGGTGGCTTGCCAACTTTTTATCTCTTTATATCTCATAGTTGTACTTTCTTAGGAACTGCTTTCTTCCAATAAAGAAATCCCTTTTAATTTGTTCCAAAGGGACTCCTCGGTTTTTTAGATAAGTGTACTTCTTTACCGATGTATCATATCCCTGAATGATCCTTCTGGGATTAACCCTAAGTACGTCTATGTATTCACCCTCAAAAATTTCCCGGTAAAGATCAAATTGTTTTCTTATTGTCTGGATGGCTTTACCAAGTATGGACGGCGTATGTACTATGAAAAGTGAGCATCTTGCCTGGAAATTCCTTGGGCAATAAGTTCAGCAAAAACACTTTTAACTTTTTCCGGTGATAGATTCAACGTATTGGGAAATTTTTTTATCATATCGTTTATTTATCTTTTGTTTCGACCTGCCTTTCCCTGAGCGGCACGTACTTCCTGACCGGAGTCATGGCGTATGCATAGGGGTGCTTCTTGTCCGGGACCTTTTGAATCTCAAGGGGTTGGCCCCAGCACCAGAGCGATGCCCTCGTCGAAGGGGAGCCTTCTCACTTCTGAAGGGTCCATGAGGGGGCGGCCCTTGGTCGATATGGTCTTGTGAACGTAGTCCAGGTTACCGACTGTTTTCCTGAACTGGACATGCTCAACGGTCGCAGGACCCAGAAGCCGGGAGACGTATTCGGCCGTCTCTTTTTCGGCCGCGCCCCAGACCAGCATCAACGCGCAGCAGCCGATAATCTCTTTCCAGACTTCATAGGGGTAGCGCTCCTTGAGTTGGGGCAGCGACTGGGCGACCATCATGCAGTTGATGCCCCGGCCCCGCATGGTGGCGATCATGTCTTTGAAATTCGGCAAAGCCCCGATGGTGCAGAATTCGTCCATGATGAAGTTCACTCTTACAGGGTTCGTCCCCCGAACCGTTCCGCCTGGCGGGTGAGCCTCAAGAACAAAAACGAAAAGAAAAGCGACGACAGAAACTGAAAGGTCCGGTCGTTGTCGGGTATGATGCAGTAGTATATACATTTGCGCCTGCCGGGAAGCTCCAGGTCTATGTCGCTTGCTGAGGTCAACTCCCGGACGGCCTTGCTCTGAAAGACTTTCAACCGGGTGCCCAATCCCGCGGCGATGTTGCCCCTGGTCTTCTGTTCGGCCATGCAGAATAAATTATACGGCCTCTTCGCCGGGTGGTCGTCGCCAAGGCACATGAAGGTGGAAGCATATGAGGACCTGGCTACAGCCGGGGGCCCTGTTTCGGGTGATAACTCTCGTCGGAAATAGAGTATATGGCCTGCATTGTTGCCAAGAAACTATTTATTTCCTGCTTTAAATGTTTGGTAATGTCCGGAACCCTTGCGGCCAGGTCTGCTACTCGATTGGCATCCAGGGCAAACCCGTATATGTTGCGAAACAGATGCCGGAACCTTCGGAACTCATCAAGTTGAAAAACAGTATCCTCACTGAGAAGAGGAGGACGTATCCCCGGGACTTCCAGCATCATGTTGGTTAAAAGCTGCCTGTGCCAGTGCTCTCCGGCGGGAAGTCCCCCATCCAATTCCGTCGCTACGACCTTGAAAATGTTTTCGACAGCCAGATAATAGTCATCAAGGGCTGCACCGACCAAAATACAAGCATCCGAAAGGTCTAATGCTCCATTTTGCTTCTCCTGAACTTCCAAATCTGAGAGCATTCTCCGGTATCTCTGCAATCTCGATTCTATTCTATCGATGTTCTTCGTTTCCCTTTCTATCGCGGCTTTCAGCACCAGAAACTTCTGCTTGTTCATCATAGTTCAACTCCTTCTGCGCGGATCTTTTCTCGCAGAGAAGGAAAGGCGTCCTCCTCACAAACCACCGTGCATTCAAAGGGCAGAGCTATTTCTTCCACCTCAACGAGCATCCGCCAGTAGTTGCCCGTAAAGCCGACCGCCATGATGTCAATGTCCGAGCGTTCGTGAAAAGTCCCCCAGGCCAGCGACCCGTAAAGATATACCCTTTTTACGCCCCACTTCTTTTTGAGGTGGTCGGCCACTGCTTTCGCCTTCTCCCATGCCCTTTCCTTCAGGAGCCTCTTCCGCTCTTCTTCCAACCGGCGCAACTTGAGGAATTCAGTCATGAATTCTTTAGAAGGCTCCCACGCTTTAGTTTCTGAAATATGCCAGGAATCTTTGGTCACGAAGGACCGCCTCCTTGCGGGACTATCTCTGCTACAGAGTATACCTGATATTTCCATCAAAATAAAGAGAAAACTTCTCGTCATACAAAAAAGGAACCAGTCCTTTTGCTTGGTCCTGGCTCCTGTGGAAGGGGGAAAGTCGTTTTAATGGCACCAACGCTGTCAAACTGGATACCGGCATCTGGATGCAGTCGCCCATACTCCTTCCGGGAATACGGGGTCCAGCGGACGGCTGCGCAGGTCGAAGTCGCAGAGAGCGGTTTTTACACCGCACTCCGCAAGGATGCGGGCGATGCTCACCGCCGCCGTGGTCTTGTCTGCGCCGCCCTTGTTGGAGTAGGTAAGGACAAACGCTCTTATCACGGTGCAGTTACAGGCTCATGCCCCTGCCCGGCTTTGGAACCGGTATGTGTAAAAGCCGCATAATTTCCTTTTGCGATTCGATTACCCGCTCGGCGATGAACCGCTCAAAGGGCCTATCGTCTCTATGCGCCCTTTCAAGAAGTTCGATATATTCCTGTCTGAGCACCGGAGGAATTACTGCCAGCATGTATCCGTCCTGGATCAGTGCGGTGTTCATGATGAGCCTTGCGATTCTCCCGTTTCCGTCTTTGAACGGATGGATGAAAACAAACCTTTTGTGAAGTTGTGCCGCAAACTTTACTGGGTGGAACCGATCTCTTTCGGTTTCAATCCAATGAAACAGGGTATTCATTTCTTCTTTTATACGGTTCGGCTCTGTCACGGGGTACTTCGAACCGGTTATAAACACCTCAATGTCGCGGTATTTTCCGGCATATTCCTTCTCAATATTTTCATAAAATATTCGATGCATCGTGAGTACGTCGTTTTCCGTGATGGTTCTGTTTCTGAGTAGCGTGAACATGAAATCATACGCCTTTGCATGACCGATTGCCTCAAAGGTGTAACGCAGCGGTTTGCCCCCGACGGTCAGCCCATCTTCAAGCAGTATCTTGGTTTCACTCTCTGTAAGGGTATTTCCCTCAATGGCATTGGATGACCATACAAGGCCGACACGATAGTATTTTTTAATTTGCTCCAGCATCTCGCCTTCAAAAGGCCTGCGTTTGTCTATGGCGGCTTTATATAAGTCAAGCAATCTGTATATATCCATATTCCCACCTTTTCCTCGTATATTTCCGTATTAAGTATACCATATATTACCTTTAACAAAAAAAGAGCGAAAAACCGCGCTCTTTACCAACTCTCTTAAAGACATTAGCTATTTGCCAGTTTCTTCACCCATTCAGGACAGTCTGATCTTGGTGAAGCAAATTTTAACCATTGATAAATCCGGTCCGGCAGAAGAATTCGCCGATCTTGTAAGCCAGGCGCTGCTGTTTGCGCTAAACCGAAAAAAAGAATGCAGCCGGCCTTCACGCCGGGCTCGGACTCGATGTCGTCAGATGTGGGCCTGCAGTTCCCCAGCATCTCAGAGAGCCTTTTGAGGGACTCGATGCAGTCCTCTATTGTCGGCTTATACTCCTGGCCTC
This sequence comes from Clostridia bacterium, assembly GCA_902812385.1. Lineage (GTDB taxonomy): Bacteria > Bacillota > DSM-12270 > Thermacetogeniales > Thermacetogeniaceae > DULK01. Next base: position 73,791 of record CADDZD010000003.1, read on the forward strand.
GGAGATACCTGTATTTCAAGCGGAGGGACACTTTTGCAACAGGAAACCCGGCGGCCCGAAGAGCTTCGTTCCAGGACCCGAACACGGCGTAAAACCTCTGCTGGCAGTTGAAGTCCGACTGCCTCGGAACGCGCCCCAGTTCGGCCGCTTTATTTTTGATCTTCTGTATGAGGATTTGTTTGACTTTGTTTTCCGCTTCTAACGCCAATTGATCTACTACCACCGTTATCACCCCAAAAAAAGCGGCTCCACCCTGAAACGAGCGGAACCGCTTCTGGCAGCATAATGCATATCTGTTGTTTATTACCGCGCAGGCATAGTCTTTAGATTTTCAAGTTCAAAGACTATGCCTGCGCGGTAATTATTGTAAGTACCGTCTTTCCCAAACCCCTTCTCAGTTCTATTTCTGGAGGGGCAAAGATGAAAACAGATCCGGGATCTTCAGGGTAATGGTAAGGGAAACGCCGTCCAAGGATCTGGCCGGAGGACCGGGGAGGGGCCGGCCCGAGAGGAGCACCTGTGCGATCATTGACCTCACGACCGCCCGCTTTTCTTCCAAGGCAAGCCCGTCGAGATGCTCAAGAACATATACGGCCAGGTTCTTAAAGCTTTCCAGCCCAGCGACAGTGTTACTCCTCTCCCGCAGGTTTGCTTCAAGCTCTTTTTTTCTCAGCTCAAGCTTCACTTTCCTGTACTTGAGTTCGCCCAGCTTCTTTTTGGCCTTCCCGTCCAGATCGAGCAAGCCCGAAGCCAGAGCGTCCAGCATCGCCTCCCGGCCTCTATCAACTTCTTTTATGTGGTTCTCGACGAGTTCCAGCTCCCGCTTCAGATCTCCTGGATTTTTCTCGTGAGATGCCGCTTCTTTTGCGATAAGATCGGGATGATAAAGATATGTCTTAATCTGCTCCCAGACCAGGTTTTCCAGAAGATCGGCCAGTATCGCCTTGGGCGGCCTGCACCCCGGGTTCCTCGATACGCTTCTTGAGCGGCGACAGGTGTAGCGGCGGTCCGGCTTGCCCCAGGATCTGATATAAGCTCCGACCATGGGGTTGCCGCAGTCGGAGCACGTCAATATGCCCGACAGCAGGTAATTCCTTTTTCCCTTCTTTACCCAGAGGCGCCTTCCCTCCGCTACCTTCTCCTGAGCCTGCTCCCATAACGCCGGATCAACTATGGCGGGAACGTGGACCGTCACCACATTTTCAGGCTGGCGCGGCTTATTGTTCGACCAGTCGAACTTGCCGTACTTCCATTCTCCCTTGTAGACCGGATTGACAAGGATCTGCCTCACCACCTGCCTGTGCCAGAAGCCCCTTCTCTTTCTCGTCGGCACTCCCATATCGTTCAGGCGGGCGGCAACCCCGGAGATGCCGATGTCCTCAGCGACGTACCAGCGGTAGATCTTCTTGACGACATCCGCCTCATCCCTGTTTATGCCCACCCGCCCCGCTTCCTTATCGTATGTATAGCCATACACGTAGAAACCGGTAGGAATCCCTCCCTGTCGCGCCTTCTGAAACTTGCCGCGCACCATCCTCTCTTTTATCTTCTCTCTTTCGTATTCGGCAACCGCCCCTTTGATGGAATAAAACAACCTGCCTTCAGGAGTATCCTTCCAATCGAAATCCAGGAACTCCAGCTTTACTCCCGCTTTCTCAAACTCCTCCGTAAGCAACAGTTGGTGCGCCAGTTTTCGGCTCAGCCGGTCGGGGTCCCGAACAATAATACAGTCAACCCGCCCCGAGCGCACCACCTCTCTGAGGGCTTCAAGGCCGGGCCTGTCCAGCACGGCTCCAGAAACCCCTTCATCCGCAAACACCCTGATTTCGTCGGCCTGAAGCTCTTTCGCCCTCTTCATGCAAGCGCTTTTCTGTTCGGCCAGGCTGTAACCCTGCTGGGCCTGCTCTTCGGTGCTCACGCGGATATAGATCGCAGCCAGCATTTATTCCCGAGCACCTCTCCAAGCCGTTCCCGTTTGACCGCCGTTTTTCAGCCCCAGCACCAAATACAGCACGCCTCGCTCTCTGCGTTCCTTTTCTTCCAGAACTTTTTTCACAAGAAACCGCACCGCGTGTTTGAGGCCGTCACCTCCGACGAAGACCACCCTCACTATTGGTTTGTTTTGGTTTTCTTTTCTCCGGTTTTTTGCTTTCGGCTCCAAAGGTGTATGCCTCCTTCTTGTGATCTCTATTCCGGCTACGGTTTGTCCTACAACAGGGAGATAACGGAAACCCGCGGGAACCCTCGATGATTCTTCTGTCTTCTGTCGAGATCGAGAGCGTCGGCCCGCTGGACATAGCGGAGTTCAACGATGCCTGCTGAACGCGGCCAGAAGCCCAGACCTCAAACCTGCGCCCCTCTTGTGCTTTTTCTACAATTGCACCTATTTTGCGTAACAGTACAGGCACTGGTGGGGGCACCGCCAGCCGCCCCGGCTGCGGTAAACTCCCACTCCGCCGCTTCTCCCCCCGCTTCAAAAACTCCACCAACAAATAAGCCTTTTCGTCCTTCGCCATCTGAACTCCTTGGGGTTCTTCGGTTGGGTGATTTTTGTAGTATTTTGTCGAAATGGTAGTCATGGTATAATTCAAGCGATGTGGATGATAAGGACAAATTATATATAGCACGGTGGTTAGGTATGCCTCGCAGGAAAAAGTCTCTCACATTGAAGGCATTTATTAAGAAAATATTTGGCTTTATTCTGTTCAACATCATTTTTTTTCTCGTAACTTCACCTTTCATCGCTATCTACGGCCCCTTCAAAAACGTGAAAAACGCTGTAGTAGAAGCTGTGGCCACATCTATGCACCATAATCTGTTGACTTACTTTATGAGCCGGGATCAGGTCAACCGCATAATTGCCAGAGCGCAGAATGTAGCCGGGAATAGAGAAGAGAAACCGGTTAGTTACAGGTTCAGTAACCACCATGACACGGAGGTTAAACTGACACGGATTCAGGGGGCCAGATTTAAAGGATATCTTCTTGAAATCCACGATCCAACCAGAGTTATGGTGGGGGTTGCAGAAAGCTTAGGAGAGAGAGGGCAAACAACCAGCGAAATTGCAAAACAATGCGGTGCTATCGCAGCCATCAACGCCGGCGGTTTTATCGATCCCAAGGGAACTGGCAACGGCGGTTTGCCCTATGGGGTTGTCATTCATAACGGCTGTTTTATCTTCGGCGGAGACATCAAAGGCAAAGTAGATCTAGTTGGCTTTAATTATCACGGAGAGCTGATAGTTGGTCGCTATACCGTTAAAGAGATGAGGCTTATGGGGATCAAAGAAGGCATTTCTTTCGGTCCCCCACTGATTCTCAACGGGGAAAAACAGATCACGAAAGGCGACGGCGGCTGGGGGATAGGGCCGCGCACGGCGATAGGCCAGAAAAGAGACGGCAGTGTCCTAATGTTGGTTATTGACGGCAGGCAGCCGCAATATTCCCTGGGTGCCACGCTGCTGGATATTCAGAACATCTTGTACGATAATGGTGCTTATGTGGCGGCCAATCTTGACGGTGGTTCCAGTACCACCATGTTTTATAAGGGGAAGGTTATAAACAAACCCTGCGACCTGCTTGGAGAACGCTACATTCCAACTGCTATGGTTGTTATGTGATTGGGAAGGATCAAAAAAACCATGAGAAGGTTCGCTATCTGGATGATATTAACAATCACCTTACAAATGATGGTCTATCTTTATTTGGATCGGGTTGTATTCGTGCCTGCTGCGCCTTATTCCGAGCGCGCCGTAAGTGCTGAACATGCGCTTCCCGGCGGCACATATAACTATTCCCATGATAAATCCTGTTACGCAGTGGTTTCGGGGAGCAAAATCGGATTCTATGCAGCCGCTGACAACAAATTGTTGCGTGAAATTAAATTAAGAAGCGAAGAGAGCCTTTCCTATTTTTCCTGGCTCCCGGATAAGAATATCGCCTTGCTTGGGATTAACCGATTGGAGCGGAGAGGTAGTTCGGTTGTCCTCAAACAGATAGACCTGGAAACAAACAGCCATCCCATCGAACCCAAGATTAGCGGCTTAATGAGAGGCACTAGAATCAGCGGTGTCGCTTACTCCTCTGAGACCAACGTGATTTATATATTGGTTAAAAATGGTGTGAATTCCGCCGTCTTTCGCACCGATGCCAATAACCACCTCAGGAGCGTGCATACAGGATATTATCACATTGGGAAGATTGCCAGTCTGAATCGGTATGATCTGCTCTTATTCGACAACCTTGACAATAATAGTGTTTATGCTCTTGACTTTGTAAGGGGAAAAAGAGAGAGGATAACACCTCCCAAAGGTAAATATACGCTTATAGGGGTAGACATGAACGATAATATTTATATTGGCAGATTAAACGACCATAAGCTTGTCGACACTATTTTGGTTGGCAAGTTTAATGGTGATTTCCACGAATATAGAAAACTGGGTTATCCTTACCCGGAGGATTCAATTAAAGTAACATATAACGGTAAATTGCTCTTCACTTAATTGATTCCTTGTGGCGCCTCATGCATGACACCGGAGGGAGAGATCCATGGAGGGAAAAGGAGAAGGGTTGCGAAAAGATCTGTTGCTACTGCTTATAGTCGGCTTGATCCTCGGTAGTATCTTCATGCCTTTCTTGCACAGGACGAGGATTGCCCATGCCAGACATGACATCGTACGGAGAGGTTATGCCGCGAATTACGCTGTAAGGGTGAAAGAACAACAGCCGGCAGGACATCCTGTTTACTACCGGGATGGCGTGATCGTCCTGATGTATCATAATATCAACCCTCAGGCTGGCGGAAGCGGGACGATTACCCCGGAGCGTTTTAAGAGCGAACTGGTCATGTTGAAGCAAAAGGGGTTCAACTTTATAAGCGCTTCGCAGTTGGCGGCTTTCCTTGACCGGCATGCAGATGTTCCCCCCAATGCCATTCTCTTGAGCTTTGACGACGGCTACGAGGGAACCTATCGGTATGCCTTGCCCGTGCTCAGGGAAGAGCACGCCCCGGCGGTGCTTTTTATCATCGAAGGATTCATGGGAACAAGACAGGGGATGCTTACCTGGCCGCAGGTTGAGTCGCTGGAGAAAAGCGGTCTGGTAACTATCGGTGGCCACACCTTTGACCAGCATTACCGGATCCCGGGAAACCGCAAGGTTCCCCTGATACCGGTAACGGTAACCCCAATCACGCGTCAGAAAACCGGGAAAAAGGAGACCGCTGCTGAATACGAAGACAGGATGCTTTCGGACAGCATTCAAGCGCAGCATATTTTGTACTCCAAACTCGGCCATACCACACCCTACTTTGCCTATCCTTACGGGGCTTACACACCACAGCTTGTGAAGATCCTGCACTCCGCCGGATACCGCTATCTGTTCACTGTGATCAGAGGTATTAACACCAGGGGACAGGACCCGGCACACATTTACAGGATCAATGCAGGTTCCCCGTGGGTTTCACCGGGACGCCTTTATGCGACTATTAGGTATACGGTACTCGAATCAAAGATTCCCCACCACATGCCGGCCACCTGGATTCGATCCTGAATAAAGCGGTGCCCTGCTTCCAGGTCTACCAGGAGAATCCTTATCAACCAAATTTGCTCGTTAAATAATTCCAGACTACCAATAGTGCGCTTTTAAATATTTAGTTTTTTTCTCGGACTTTGTTAATACTGGCTGAGGAAGTTTGAAACTTTAGAACCCCGTTTTCAATAAATTCCCGTAGATATCCACAGTTGCAAAGGTAGGAGAGAAAAGCAGAAACAGTCGCCAGGATCAAATAATATTGGGTTCTATTTAAAGGCAGATCAAACCTTTCTACGACTCTTGCCACTATTTCTTCCCTGCTCCTTGAGCAATGGGCAACCGTAAGTACAAAATCCATTATCCTCTGGAATAATTCTCTGTTTCTGGTTACGGTAACGGCAAGATCCCCCACCAGGCCACCATGGGACAAGATAGCGTAGTTAAAGTTTGCATTTTCCAGGAAATCCAGCGTCTCCAGTTCCCTCCGCACGTCTGCAAGGTAATGAAATCGGAATTGCTTCATAATTGATGGGTCAATCAAGCTATCACCAAGAAAAGCTACCCCGTCAGGAGTTACAATGCCTACCTGCCCCAGGGTGTGTCCGCCCAGGTCGATTATCTGGAACGAAACGCTATTAATGTTAATACGCCCCATTTCCACCGTATCTGTGACACAAGAAGGAGGAGCCATTAGATATCTGTTATTTATGAGAGTACGAGGCGGTAATGCGGAGTAGAAGGAATAAGGCACCAAAATAGGGTGTTGGATAAAAGCCGCCTCAAGCGGAGAGGTATAAGTTGGACATGAGCTTTGTTCCTGGATTATCCTGTTACCACCACAGTGATCGGGGTGGGCGTGCGTATTGAAGATCCCGTGTACCGTCAGACCATTTTCCCGAAGCAACTCGAGGGTCAATGTTGCATACTCGTTACCCGATCCAGTGTCCACAAGCAAACAGGATCTGTCAGGAAAAACATAAACTCCTGTAATACTGGGAGAGTCTACATAGTAAGTACTCCCGGCGATATGAACCAATCCCACCGGAGGTCGTTCCTCCTTTTTATGGTATAACAACCATCATCTAACACCATGTACTCTTGCCCGTGTGACGTTTACGTTTAAAGTGTTACCGCCTGCAGGGTATGCACAGTTCGTAACGACGGGTTTCTCAATTAAAACTCATGACCGGTACGCAAAACCTCGCGGTAAACAAACCCCTGCCGGTTCATAGAACTCCCGGTGCTGTTGCGATAGACATCGGTACCCGCTACCCGGATCAGGTTATTATCCGCTATCTCCACATCATTTTTCAATACCGTGTTTCAATACCGCGGCAGTCGCGTCGGCAATTTGCTGAGCGTATTCCTGAATTTCCATTAACTCACTCACGTCCGTAACCTCCCCTCTAGAGTTTATCCTGCCTTTTTCTCTTCCGGAAGGATACACGATCACGGACATTTTCAAACAGAGATTTTCTCCGCCAGCCGTGCCGAAACATTTTAATTTTTTTTGTCATGTTAATAAAGAGCTAGCTTCTGGCAACCGCAAAAAGGGTCTGTTTATCTCTCTTCAAGCTCATTCATCCTTTTTTCGATCTCCCTGGCGGTCGGTGTAACGGCAAGACCCGCCAAGGATGTTTCTTTAAGAGAAGCGGGTATGGCATCACCTATATCCTTCATGGCCTGAATTACCTCATCAAGAGGTATTTTGCTCTCGATCCCCGCCAGAGCCATGTCGGCTGCCAGCAAAGCAACCCCCGCCCCAATTGCATTTCTTTTGACACAGGGTATCTCCACCAGGCCGGCAACCGGATCGCACACCAGCCCCAGGAAGTTTTTGAGAGACAGTGCCCCTGCATTGGCTGCCTGGCGGGGTGTACCACCTGCCATTTCCGCCGCTGCCACCGCGGCCATGCAGGAGGCAGAACCGCACTCGGCCTGGCAACCGCTCTTTGCACCAGCTGTACCGGCATGCTCGTCGATGACCATACCCACCCCCGCTGCGGTGAAAAGGGCACTGATCACCGCATCTTCCGCAGCCCCGATTTCCTCGGCTACTGTAGATAGGACTGCGGGCAGGATCCCGCAGGATCCCGCCGTCGGTGCGGCCACTATTCTCCCCTGCGAAGCATTTACCACCGCCACTCCTATGGCCTTGGCCGCAGCCAAAACCGAACCATACCCGGATAGGGGTTTGGCTTTCTCCATGTAACGAGTCAGCATGGTACCTTCTTCTCCCACAAGCCCGCTCAACGACCTGTTGCCCGGTTTTATGCCGACATCGAGGGATTCTTTCATAACCATCCAGTATTCCTTCATTTTTTGCCATATATTCTTCCGCTCTGTGCCCTGTAACCGCGCCTCCCGCTCCAGAACCACCTGCCAGATGGGACAGCCTCTTTGCTCTGCCGCTGCAACCAGTTCGCTTATGGTGATCTTCCTTCTCATCACCGCACTTCCCCCGTTTAAATTCCAATAACAGCGGTTACATCCGGTAAACCGGTTATTGTTTCCACCACCTTATCGGGAACCGCCCTATCCATTTCAATGACCATAAGTTTTTCCCCTTCCCGGTTGCTCCCCGTCAGTCTCATCTCCGTGATGTTGATCCCGTTGTTTCCAAGCACCCCGGCAACACGACCGATTACTCCGGGTCTGTCAACATGCTCCACCATTAGGGTGGGGTTTTTGGCCCAAACGGACACTTCGTATTGGTTTATCCTGGTTATCAAAACGTTTCCGCCCCCAACCGAACTCCCCCGTAGAAAGATCCGTTTACCCGACACCCCGGTTAATTCGATATCCGCTGTGTTGGGATGAAACTCCTCCCCTTTAGCAAGCCTGAAACGAATTTCCAATCCAAGTGTGGCGGCTATGTTCAGGGCATCTCTAATCCTGCAATCATCGTCGGACATACCCAGCAGACCGGCCACCAAAGCCCGGTCGGTTCCGTGGCCCCTGTAAGTTTTTGCAAAGGAGCCGTATAAGGTAATTTCCGCCCGCCGGAAATCCTCTCCCAATACCGCTCTCGCAATGTTCCCGATCCTTACAGCTCCTGCAGTATGGGAGCTGGAAGGTCCAATCATCACAGGGCCGATAATCTCAAAGACACTTCTGGCTGACAATTGACTCTTCACCTCCCATTACCACATTATTTACTCACACTCTTCCTTTGAGTACTTGGCTCTGGCACCTCCGATCAATTTGGGTCTTGTTCGGATCATGCTCAAATGAGCAAAACCGATGCTTTTTACCCTGCTCCTGACTACAACACCGACACTTTTTATGTGCATCCCGATGAAAACATCACCGATATCCATTCCGGCGTTTGCTCTAATGCTTTCTACAACCACAGGATTTTCAAATCTCTTCATTGCAGCCGCCGCAAGGCCGCCGCCTTTTGCATGAGGATAAACAGAAACGACTTCGAGTCCGTATTTATCGGCGCATTCCTCTTCCACTACGAGGGCGCGGTTCAAGTGTTCGCAGCATTGAACGGCCAGAAAAATCCGCTGTTCTTTTATCTGCGGCAAAAGACCATCCAGGATGGCGTTGGCGACATCCAAACTTGTGGCTGAACCGATGGGCTTCCCAAGAACCTCGCTGGTGCTCCCCCCTACAACCAGGATCTGACCGGGTTTGAGGTTAGCGGCCTGAAGCAAATCACATAAAGCCGTCTCAACCTGTTCTGTGATCTCTTGCAGGTTTTCCTTACCGCTGATTACTGCGTTGTTCTCATGCACTAATCTTCCCCCCTTTTCCGTTTGTCAGCTGATAAAATTACGCAATCTGTCTTGCTGCTCTTTATTAAAAAACGTGCAGCTATCACTTCTATCTACCTGTCTTTTATATTGAGATCGTTTCGTTTTTAGTTTTTTATTTGAACAGAATTAAAACGGTATACAGTATAAGGATAGCTGCACTTGTATTTGGGAGGGAGTCGTTGCTAAAAATCAGGGTTTTCCAGGCAATGAGTCGGTTACAATCGTGCCGTAACAGGCCGGAAAACCAGTTGCACTTTATTTTATCAGTTAATGATCAATCTAACCATGGAGTCAACATCTAATCCGCTCACATAAGAAGACAGGTTTGCTTTGCCAAGCGCCTGCCTAAGCGCCGCTTCCTGAAAAGGTAGATTGATAAGGCACTCCTCCAGGCCGGAGATGTCCTCCCGGCCGAAAAAATCGCCGTAGATCTTACAGCCTGCGATTTTACCGTCCCTGATGTCAAGCAGCACCTCCAGCTTGCCCCAGTCGAAGCGCCCCGATTTCCGCAAACCGTATCCCGGTGAGGCTCCATAATTCCATTCCCAGGTGCCGTACTTCGTTCTTACCAGTTCTTCAACCCGGGCGAGATCCCTCCCGGAGAGGCGGTACTCCGCCTTTTGCCCGCCCTCCGCCTGAAAAAGGGCTTTCACAAGAGCGGCTTTGAATTCCTCCATTTCCAGGGGGTGAGGCAAATGTTCTTTTATGTTGGTTACCCTGCTCCTTACGGAGGCGACCCCCTTTGATACCAGCTTTTCCTGGCTGACATGCAGGGCGCGCACCAGGTTGTTCATGTCGGTATCAAAGAGGAGCGTCCCGTGGTGCAGCACGGAGTTGCCGTGACGGTACTGGGCATTGCCGGAAACCTTTTTGCCCGCAACCAGGATGTCGTTCCTGCCGGCAAACTCCGCCGCGACACCAAGGGATCTCAGAGCGGCCACGATCGGCTTCGCAAAGCTCTCAAAATCGTAATCACCCGTCCTTTGTCCCCTGGCAATGAAGGTGAAGTTCAGGTTCCCCAGATCGTGGTAGACGGCACCGCCTCCGGTCAGCCTCCTGACCACCGCGATCTTGTTTTCTTCAACAAATGCGTGATTGATTTCGTCCCAGGTATTCTGGTTTCTCCCAACAATGATGGCCGGGCTGTTCTGCCAGAGCATAAAAAGGTCCTCACCAAGGTCGAGTTCTTTCAGCAAATATTCCTCCAGGGCCAGGTTGAAATAGGGGTTAACGGATTCGTTGATAACTCGAATCATGGGGAGCCCTCCTCTCAGGAAATTAACGCTACACTTTCGGCAGAGAGTGAAGCGATCTCCCCTTCACATCCATTACCGCTTCCAAGAATGCCTCACCGAGGGTGGGATGGGGATGAACGGTGCCGATCACATCCGACACCTTGAGCTTATTCTTAACAATAACGCTTGCCTCCTGGATGAGATCGCTAGCATGGGGGCCGATAATATGGACACCGATGACGGTGTCCCCGGCATCCGCAATCACCTTGACCATGCCGTCGGTTTCGCCCATGGCCAGGGCCTTGCCGTTGGCGGCAAAGAGAAACTTCCCGACTTTGAAGTCGATGCCTCTGGACTGCGCTTCTTCCTGGCTCAGGCCCACTGTGGCGATCTCCGGGAAGGAGAAGACGCAGGAGGGAATGGCGTCATAGTCAACCCTGCGGTCCAGGCCGGCCATTCTCTCTACTGCCACGATGCCTTCTTCGGAGGCCACATGGGCAAGCATCGGCCCCTTGATGACATCCCCAATGGCGTAGATGCCGGGGACGCTGGTTTCGTAATTCTCGTCTACGTTGATAAATCCCCTCTCGCAGGAGATGCCCAGCCGTTCCAGCCCCAGCCCGCGGGTAAAGGGTTTCCGCCCGGTGGCCAGCAGCACAATGTCGGCATTGCATTCGATGGTTCCCTTCTTCCCCCTGGCAACCACCTTCAGGGTTGAACCCTGCCGTTCGATACGCTCTACCCCGGCCTGGGTGTGCACCTCGATTTTTTGTTTTTTCAAGTAAACACCCATTCTCCTGACGATTTCCCTGTCCATTGCACCCAGAAGATCCGGCATGGATTCCAATACCATGACCCTGCTGCCGAAGGCGTTGAAAATACAGGCGAATTCTATTCCGATAACGCCGCCGCCGATGACGGACAGACGCTGTGGTACGGCATCCAGTTCCAGCAGTTCGTCGCTGGTTATGACCCCCGGCAGGTCAACACCGGGGATGGGGGGCACCGCCGGTTCGGAGCCGGTGGCGATAAGAATGCGCCGGGCCGCAATTTCTTCTCCGTCCACCAGGACACGGCCGGGCTCCACAATGGAGGCTTCCCCTTTTACCACTTCTACGCGGTAACCCTTGAGCAGATCCCTGATTCCGGAGACCAGTTTGGCTACTATCCGGTTTTTTCTTTCTCTGGCGCCGGACAGGTCGAAACTGATGTTTTCGGCTTTGGCATTGTATTCGGAAAGTTTGGCCAGGGTCTGCAGTACCGTGGCGTTCTGGAAGTAGGCTTTGGTGGGGATACAGCCCCGGTTGAGGCATGTACCGCCCAGGGCGTCCTTTTCTACCAGGACTACATCCATTCCCAGTTGGCGTGCCCGGATTGCCGCTACGTAACCACCGGGGCCTCCTCCGATTATTATCAGGTCCTTCATTTGCGTTCCTCCCTATCTCCGGTTTAATGGCTGTGGATAAAAAACGCTGCTTTTACAGCTATTAATATTTACTAAAATGCCGTTTAAGGCAGCCGGCCTGAAAGGCGATAGCGTGGGGGGCCTCAAAGGAAGGGTCGGCCGGCTGCCGACGGCATAAGTCACTTTCATCTATTCTTTAGGCTTCCATTTTAAAACCGGGTTGCGTGCAGCTCCGGTCTCGTCCGGTCTGCGAATCACCGCCTTGTGAGGTGCCTCTTTCAGCCGCTCCGGATTTTCCCGGGCTTGCCGGTCGATTTCGAGCATGGCTTCGATGAAGGTATCCAATCGCTCCCTGGTTTCGGTTTCGGTCGGCTCAATCATTAAGGCCTCCTCCACGATCAGCGGAAAGTAGATGGTGGGCGGATGGCAGCCACGGTCGATCAGGGCTTTTGCTATGTCCAGAGCTGTGATGCCCGCCTCTTTTTTCTGTTTCCTGGCGGAGGCCACGAATTCGTGCTTGCAGAGACGGTTGTAGGGTATGTCGTAGCTGCCCGCCAGTTTGGTACGGAGGTAGTTGGCGTTGAGTACGGCGTTCCGGCTGACTTCTTTGAGCCCGGTGTTTCCGAGAGCCTTGATGTAGGTGTAGGCCTTGACCATTACCCCGAAGTTGCCGTAGAAGGTATGTACCTTGCCGATGGACCTGGGCCTGTCATAGTTGAGGCGGTATTTCCCCTCGTGTTTTTCGATTACTGGCACAGGCAGAAATTCCGCCAGAAAGCTTTTTACCCCGATCGGCCCTGAGCCTGGGCCGCCCCCGCCGTGGGGGGTGCCGAAGGTTTTGTGGAGATTGAGGTGGCAGATGTCGAACCCCATGTCCCCCGGCCGGGCAATGCCGATGATGGCGTTGGCGTTGGCCCCGTCGTAGTAGAGAAGGCCGCCGGCATCATGAACGATTGCGGCGATCTCCCGGATGTTTTCTTCGAAGAGGCCGAGGGTGTTGGGATTGGTGAGCATCAGGCCGGCGATTTCGTCGCTCATCAGGGCGCGTAGGTCCTCCAGGTCAACCAGGCCGCGCTCGTCCGATTTGACTTCGATTACTTTGTAGCCGAGCATGTTGGCGGTGGCCGGGTTGGTGCCGTGGGCGGAGTCGGGTACGATCATCTTTGTGCGTTTGGTATCGCCGCGGCTGTTGTGGTAGGCTTTGATGATCATGGCTCCGGTCATTTCTCCGTGCGCCCCGGCGGCCGGCTGGAGGGTGAAGCTGTCCATGCCGGTGATTTCGCAGAGCATTTGCTCGAGTTCGTACATTAATTCCAGTGCGCCCTGAACGGTTTCTTCCGGCTGGTAGGGGTGGATGCCGGCGAAGCCGGGAAGGCGTGCCGCCCATTCGTTGATCTTGGGGTTGTATTTCATGGTGCAGGAGCCGAGGGGGTAGAAGCCGCTGTCGACTCCGTAGCTTCTTTGAGAGAGTGCGGTGAAGTGGCGCACGGCTTCGACTTCGCTGATTTCGGGAAGCAGCGGGTCTTCTTCCCGCAGGAGGTCTGCGGGTATTGCTTCTGTGACCATGGCCGGAGGTATGCCGCTCTCGGGCAGTGTGAAGGCACGGGCTCCTTTGACGCTTTTTTCGAAGATGAGTTTACTCACGGGCGATCCCTCCCAATATGGATGCGAGCCGGTCGATTTCGGCACGGGTGCGTTTCTCTGTGAAGGCCAGCAAGAGTGCTCGGTCGAGTTCGTAGCCGCCGATGATGCCTTCTTTTAAGAGGGCGGTGTTGGCCGCCCGGGGGTCCGGGATGGCTACTGCGAATTCTTTGAAGAAGGGTTTTTGGTATTTCAGTTTGAGGCCGGCTTTTTCAAGCTGCTGTTTGGCATAGCAGGCCAGTTGGTGGCAGCGCCTGGCGATTTCTTTGAGGCCTTCTCTGCCGACCAGGGTGAGGTAGATGGTGGCCGCCAGGGCGCAGAGGGCTTCGTTGGAGCAGATGTTGGAGCCGGCCTTTTCTCTCCGGATGTGCTGCTCCCGGGCCTGGAGGGTGAGGACGAAGGCGCGGTTCCCTTCCCGGTCGACGGTTTCACCGACCAATCTCCCCGGTACCCTGCGCATCAGTTTCTCGGTTGCCGCAAAGAAGCCGAGGTAGGGGCCACCGAAGCTGAGGGGGTTGCCCAGGGACTGCCCCTCGCCGACTGCAATGTCGGCGCCCCAGGCTCCGGGCGGTTTCAGGATGCCGAGGGAGATGGGGTCGACTGCCATGATCAGGAGGCCCTTGACGCCGTGTACGGCCTTTTCGATCTGCCGTAGTCCTGTTTCGAGGTTTCCATAAAAGTTGGGGTGCTGGATCGCTACTGCGGCGGTCTGGCTGTCGACCATGGAGGTAATGGCGTCAGGGTCGGCAATACCGTCTTTGCCGGGTACGGTGATGATCTCCATTTTGCCGCCCATAGCATAGGTTCGAATTACTTCTAAGTAGCGCGGGTGTACCGTGTCCGGAATAAGTATCTTCCGGCGGCGCGTTGCGTCGCAGGCCAAAGAGCAGGCTTCGGCCAAGGCGCTACCCCCGTCGTACATGGAGGCGTTGGCAAGGTCCATGCCGGTCAGGTTGCAGATCATGGTCTGGTATTCGAAGATGGTCTGCAGTACACCCTGGCTCAGTTCCGGCTGGTAAGGGGTGTAGGCGGTGTAGAATTCGGAACGCAAAAGCATCTGCTCGACGACGGCCGGTATGTAGTGGTCGTAGGCCCCGGCGCCGAGAAAGCAGGGGCGGTCATCGGCGCTCAGGTTTTTGGCGGCCAGGGCTGCCAGCTCCCGGCGCAGTTCTACCTCCGATTTCGGCCCCGGCAGGTTGAGCTCCCTTTTGAGCTTCAGCGTTTCCGGGATGTCTGCAAACAGGTCATCTATGCTTTTTATGCCTATGGTGTCCAGCATCTGCCGAACTACCCAGGGGGGATTGGGTACGTAGTTCATGATGGTTCCTCCTCTGCTACCCGTTTATTCTTCTGCTTGCTCGCAATAGGCGGCGTACTGCTCGCTGGTCATAAGTTTTTTGAGTTCGTCCGGGTTGCTCATCTTCAATACCGCGATATGCTGGCCGTAAGGGTCTTTGTTGAGGGATTCGGGTGCTTCTTCCAGGGCTTCGTTTACTGTGGTGATGGTGCCGGATACGGGGGTGTGCATGTCGGCTACCGCTTTCACGGATTCGATGACGCCGATGGTGTCCCCCGCCGCGTATTCACTGCCCCGTTCGGGAAGTTCTACGAAGACAATGTCTCCCAGGTGGTGTTGGGCATAATCGGTGATGCCGATGTAGGCAAGGTCGCCTTCTACCCGCACCCATTCGTGATCGTCGCTGTAATAGAGGTTTGCTTTGATCTCCATACTCACATCGCTCCCTTTCCTTAATGTTTTTTACGTTTTTCTCGGTTTTTATTTTGACCGCCTGTAAAAGAGGCCTTTACCGGTGCGCGCCTTGACGGTTTTGTTGCGGATGATGATGTCGATCTCTACGCCGGGTCGGGCATATTCGCTCTTTATCAGGGCAAGGCCGAGGTTTTTGCCAAGGGTCGGGGCATAGCCGCCGCTGGTCACCCACCCGATATTTTGGCCGTTCTTTTGCACTTCATAATGAGCCCGGGGGATGCCGCGCCCGGTCATTTCGAATTCAACCAGCAGGCGGCCCGGACCTTTTTCTTTCTGCCGGGCAAGCGCTTCCTTCCCGATGAAAGAAGACTTGTCGAGCCTGACAAAGCGGTCCAGGCGCGCCTCCAGCGGTGTGATGTCCCGATCCAGTTCATGGCCGTAAAGGGGCATTTTGGCCTCGAAGCGCAGGGTGTCGCGGGCTCCCAATCCGATCGGGAGCACCGTTCCTTTGCCTGCTTCCAGGATGGCTTCCCAGAGTTCGCAGGCCTTGTCGGGGGCAGTGTAAAGCTCGAAGCCGTCTTCGCCTGTGTAACCGGTGCGTGAGATGATGCAGTCGATTCCAGCTACTTTGGCCCCGGCCCGGAACCAGTAGTATCTGATCGTGCTCAAATCCACATCGCAGAGGGGCTGGAGTATTCCCTCGGCGAGCGGGCCCTGCAGGGCAAGCTCTGCATAACGGTCGGATACGTTCTCCAGGCTGACCCCGGGTATTTTGTGTTCCTGCATCCAGGCAAAATCTTTATCGGTGTTAGCGGCGTTGATGACCAGGAAAAAGTGGTCCCGGGAGTGTTTGTAAACAAGAAGGTCGTCAACGCATCCGCCGTCCGGGTAGCACATTGGTGAGTAGCAAACCTGGTTTTCTTTGAGTGTGCTGATATCGTTGGTGACCAGTTCCTGAACAAATGCCTCGGCCTGTTCACCACGGATGTCGACCTCTCCCATGTGGGAGACGTCGAAGAGACCGGCCTGCCGGCGCACCTGGTGATGCTCCTCAATGATGCCTGTGACTTTATACTCTACCGGGAGCTCCCAGCCTCCGAAGTCGATCATGTTGCCGTCATACTTTAAATGCATCGGGTATAGCGGCGTTCTCCGCAGTTCCATATTTTTTATCCCTCCAGTTCTACCGTTGGTTGCCTAGCAGCATCCCTAATGTTGGGAGCTGTTTTACCTGTGTTCAGGCTGTATCTGTCACCACCCACCTCCTTTTTCATTGTGTTTAGCAGGCAAGGTCAATCAGTGATTAAAATTAAATTGATTAAAAGTGAACTACCCCTTTCTTACGGAAGGGGCTTCCTGCTTCATCGAGTGGATCTCTCTCGCAGGCGTAACTTCCCGCGGTTCCCGCGGTAGCCGCCTCTCATCCCCACCCTCACAGGTAGGGACTTCCCGGTGGGAAAGTTAAATTAAAATTAATTAAAAATAAACAGAGCACGGGAGGTATCCTCCTGTGCTCTGTTGCCAACCTACGAGATTAACGTGTTCCAGTTAAGCGATATTAAGCATAAACAATTCAAAAAGGGCACGGAGAGATACCTCCCCTGCCCTCTGTTTTGCACCTGAGAGTTTCGCCTGAAAAATATCAGTCAGGCTTGCCCCTTCGGCGTCCTTACGGACTTTCCAGAGTTTGTCAGAATACGGTCTTTTCACCTGAAAGATTCACTAATACCCAGGGTAGGTATTAGCTTGCTTCTTCGGCACGGGGTTTCACCCCGTTTCTCCCGTATTCTTCATCCATCTATATTAAATTTTCGTATAACACAATTAACCCGACTTTTGTTTTTTATAACAATAATAATTCTCTTTCACGTCAACGCATACATTTCGATCATCCCGATTACTTATAAAGAACCTGTTACCCTACTTGAAAGTTACAAACCTAACCGATTTCAAGCTTAATTGTACAGCGGGAACCTTTCACAGACGTATCTTACTGCTTCCCGGATTTCAGCAGGATCCCTCTCTTTCGATAATGTCCAATGGATAATATCCGCAATCTCTACCATAGTTTCTGTATTCATCCCCCGGGAGGTAACCGCCGGAGTGCCTATGCGAATGCCGCTGGTCACCTGAGGTTTTTCTGAGTCAAAGGGAACGGCGTTTTTGTTTACCGTTATATTGACTTCATCTAGCCACGTTTCTGCCTGTTTACCAGTAATTCCTTTATTGCGTAGGTCAACGAGCATCATGTGGTTGTCAGTACCGCCAGAAACCAAATTATATCCATGTTCAATCAGTCGTCCAGCCAGCGCTTTTGCATTGGCCACAACCATCTTTTGGTATTCGATAAATTCTGGCTGAAGAGCTTCCTTGAGAGCAACCGCCTTTGCTGCGATGACATGCATCAGAGGACCTCCCTGAATCCCGGGGAAAATTGCCTTGTCTATTGCCTGAGCAAATTTTTTACGGCAGAGGATCATCCCTCCTCGGGGTCCGCGCAGGGTCTTATGGGTCGTGGTCGTTACGAAATCGGCATACGGAACCGGAGAAGGATGTAACCCCGCAGCTACCAAACCAGCGATATGGGCCATATCAACCATCAGATATGCCCCAACCCGGTCAGCTATTTCTTTAAAACGTGCAAAATTAATGACCCTTGGATAGGCACTCGCTCCGGCCAGGACCAGTTTTGGCCGGTGCTTAATAGCCAAGCGTTCCACTTCATCATAATCAATGGTGCCAGTTTCCTTACTCACTCCATAGGATACTACCTTGAAATACTTCCCAGAAATGTTTACCGGGCTACCGTGAGTAAGGTGGCCGCCATGTGCCAAATCCATACCTAGGATTGTGTCCCCAGGCTCGAGGATCGCAAAGTAAACCGCCATGTTTGCCTGCGACCCAGAATGCGGCTGAACATTGGCATGTTCTGCCCCGAAAAGTCTTTTCGCCCTCTCTCTGGCAAGGTCCTCAATCTTATCAACAAATTCGCATCCACCGTAATACCGCTTACCTGGATACCCCTCAGCATACTTGTTGGTCAACACTGTTCCCTGAGCCATCATAACAGCTTTGCTCGTAAAGTTTTCCGAAGCTATAAGCTCAATCTTCGCTTGCTGACGCTTCAATTCCTTGTTAATGAAGGAAGCAATCTCGGGATCTACTTGAGCTAATTCGTTAGTCAATTCTTTATAATTATTGAGCATCTTTTTAATACTCCTTTTTTTCTTCTAAAATTTCTCTTCTAAAATATACATAAGTGTTTTTCTAAAGACACATAATTGCGTACGCGTACTTAAGGGAAAAGTACAATTTCACAAGTGCGAGCGTAAATGGCCAAGGACTATGCTAGAAATATTTGTAACTGCAATAATACCCCAACTCTTTTTATATCCCATCTTCCGCACCCTACCATTTCATTAAGAAAAAATTTTAAAAAAAATTTTCAGAGCAAGGAGGAATTCCAGAAAATTCCGCGAATTTTCCCCTAACGACAATAATTTGGGGGAATTTCGCATGA